>JBBIQE010000010.1:0-44504 GCA_037442485.1 Methylomirabilis sp. (SeqCode) | reverse complement strand
GGTGGCCAGCTCGAACTTGCCCACCTTGGTCGCGATGGCCCCGGTGAAGGCCCCCTTCTCGTGGCCGAACAGCTCGGATTCCAGGAGCTCCGAGGGGATGGCGGCGCAGTTGACGGCGACGAAGGGCCGATGGCTGCGGTTGCTCTGCTGGTGGATGGCGCGGGCCAGGACCTCCTTGCCCGTGCCGCTCTCCCCGCTCAGCAGCACGGTGGCGTTGTTGTCGGCGATCCGGGTGATCAGGGCGTAGATCTCCTGCATCCGGGTGTTGCGGCCCACCAGGTTCTCGAAGCGGTGATCCCGCGCCAGTTCGTCGCGCAGGTACAGGACCTCCTTCATCAGCTCCTGCTTCTCCACCACGCGCTTGATCAGGGCCAGGATTTCGTGGATGTCGAAGGGCTTGGTGATGTAATCGTAGGCCCCCAGCTTGATGGCCTCGACGGCGGTCTTGAGCGATTTCACCGCCGTCACCACGATCACGTCGGTCTGGTCGTTCAGCTCCTTCATCCGGCGCAGGACCTCGATCCCATCCATCCCCGGCATGCGGATGTCCAGTAGCACCAGGTTGATGTCCTGTGTGCCCACGAGACGCAGGGCCTCGGGACCCTGGCTCGCGAAGTAGAGGTCATAGTCCTTGGCCAGGACGGCCTCGAAAGATTCCCGCACCCCGACCTCGTCATCCACGATGAGGATGCTCGCCCGGACCGGACCGGCCTCCCTGCCTGCCATGCCACCCTCCTGCCAGCGCTCTGCATCCCCGCGCGGCCAGCGTGCCCGCATCGGGACGCAGTCGCCAGATGCAACAAACGGTAAGTAGCCCAAACGACAGGGGATGTCAAGGGCAAAGCCCGGCTCGCGTTGACAACCGATCAGAACGTCGCTACGATTAGCCGTCCATTGTCCTCGTGCTGACCCCTCGAGGCCGGGAGGTGCCGGGTGGCAAGGGGGACGGACCGCACGAGAGTTGGAGCACCGGAATGTCTCCCAAGGAGATCACCCTGGCGGTGGTGCCGCAGGCACGCTTCGACATCATTGATGTGGCGCAGCGGATCGGTCTCGAATTCGGCGACTGCCTGTCGCGCTACCGCAAGGCCCTCTACTGCTCGTATCACACCACGGCCGGCTACCTCGAGCAGAGCCTCTGCGCCCGGCTGCGCTACAGCCGAGAGCGCGTGGCCCCGTTCATCCGGGCCTTCCAGAAGCTTTTCCCCCCCGGGGCGGATTATCGCCACGACCAGCTCCCCCTGCGCAACGAGCTGACCGAGGAAGAGCGCCGGCGCGAGCCCCGGAATGCCGATTCCCACCTCACCTTCATCGGCTCGGGGCTGAGGAACTGTGTCACCTACGTCAACCGCCCCGGGACCCCCGTCTACTTCATTGACCTGGACGGCATCCACGAGAAGGGCCGCCGGACGCGGCGGACGACGGTGCTGGCCTATGACGAAGAGGAGGTCGTCCGCCGGAGTCAGATCGCGGTCCCCGTGTCGAGGCATCCCATTGACTCCGTGAACCTGAGGGACCCCCGGAACGGGTTCATGGAGCAACTGAACACCTGGCTGGAGCAGGGCGGGATTGACAAGGGGAGGGTTGACATCGCCCTGGACCCCACGGAGCGCCACGTCGGCCTGACCGTCAATGAGTACGAGACGCTGCTGATGCGGCACGATCTGGTGGAGGTGTTGCGCGATCCGCTCCGGCTCATGGCCCTCCACGGCAGGCGCATGCTCAGCAACCCCATGGCGATCCCCGCCAAGACGATGAACTACGCCAAGTACGACCTAGTCCACGTCCTGAACGAACTGATGGATGCCTTCCGCGTGAGCGAATCGGTGGTGGAGCGGATCGTGGCGGCGTTCATGGGGGTGCCGGCGGCCCGATTCCTCCGCATGAAGCGCAGCGTGAGCCTGCTCGTCTCGGACGCCGGGGGCGACGGCAAGGGGCGGATCGTGCAGGGCAGGTATCAGAGCCCGATCCTGGTGCAGTGGAGGCGGGCCGAGGACCAGGTGCGCCGCCTGGACGTGACCATCACCCGGTTCAAGTGAGGCCGGCGCGACCGGACGGATGCTCCCGGTTGCCGTCCTCGATCACGGATCGCCCGCGACGGATTCTTCTCGGCCGATTCCAGCGGGTCGCGGGACCAATCGCATGCGGACGGCATGGCCCGCCCGAGGCCGGCCCTGCGGACGTGCGGGGCCATGGGGCCATGAGGTCCGGTGGACCCGGCGGCATCCGGGCCGCGCTCCGGACGGTCAACGCCGCCAGCTTTCTGTTCAGTACCTCCCAGGCGTCCTTCCTCCTGCTCCCCGTCTATCTGCAGCAGGGCGGCAGTTCCCCCGCCCAGATCGGTCTGGTGGCCGGCCTGATGCGAGCCAGCTCGTTGCTGGCCCGACCGCTGGGCGGCCGGCTGCTGGAGCGGCTCGGCCGGCGGTCCGTGGCGATGGCTGGCGGCTGCCTGACCATCCTGGCGATCCTCTCCCTCTTCGCCTTTCCCCGGGTGGGCATGGCCTTTCTGACGATGCGGGTCCTCCAGGGGGTCGGGACCTCCCTCGTGGATTCCGGTCTCGGGACGCTGGTTGCCGACCTCAGTCCGCCGGGGGCCCGGGCCCAGGTCTTCGCCATCTATACCGCCTGGATGAACCTGGCCAGCGCCCTGATGCCGGGCCTCGGCGAGGCGATCGCGCGGCACGCCGGGTCTTTCGTCCTGTTCGGCGCCGCGGCGCTTGCCGTGCTGGGCGCTCTGGTGATCGTCGGACGGTTGCGGGAGACCGGGCGGCCCCGGCCAGAGCAGAGGCCACCCGCCCCCGGGCTGCTCCCGGGGGCGGCGCCGCTCTTGCTCGGTGGGATCGTGGTGGGCCTCGCCTACGGGGTGCTCACCGTCTTCGTTCCGGTGGCCCGAATCGGAAGGGCGCCCGGACGGCCGGGAATGTTCTTCTTTACCTACTTCGCCGGACTCATCGGGGTCCGCCTGGCGGGGGGTCTGGGTCTCGAGTGGCTGGCCCGGCCGAAGACCTTGCTGCCTGCCTATGGGATGATGGCCCTCGGCCTGGCCCCCTTGCCGCTCGGGGATTCGGCCCTGCTCCTCCTTACTGTCGGCATCCTCTGCGGCGCGAGCCATGGGGTTCTCATGCCGGTTCTGTACGCCCTGCTGCTCTTCGGCGCCCCGCGGGACCGGCGGGGCTGGGCCGTGGCGCTCCTGGCGGCGGCCTTCGACCTGGGAAACGTCCTCGGCACGACCGGACTGGGCCTGGCCGCGGAGGCCCTCGGCTACGCGGGAGTCTTCGCCCTGGCGGCGCTGCTCGTCATCCTGGGAGCGGGGATCTCCCACCTTTTGGGCGCCCGCTGAGCGCGGGCGACCAGGTCGCCTGCCATCACCCCTGCGAGCGAGCCCCGCCTCAAGACTGCCGCCCCGCCAGGAGCCCATCCACCGACGCCTCGCCCGAGCCCAGGAGAACCAGCGCCGCGTTCGCCGCGAGCAGCGTCAGGGCGAATTCAAAGCCGTTGGGCAGGAAAAAGCCGGCCGGCCAGTGGACGACGAGGATCGCCACGACCATGTTGATGGCCAGGGGGATGGCCGCCCAGCGGGTGAACAGGCCGAGCACGAGGGCCAATCCGCCCACGAATTCCACCAGCGTGACCAGCACGGCCGCCAGCATGGGGGCCGGAATGCCCACCTTGGCCATGAAGCCCGCCACGCCGCCGAAGCCCCAGACGAAGAGCTTCTGCCCACCGTGCACGAGGAAGACGATGCCGACGACCACACGCAGGATGGCGATGCCCCATCCCTGGAGGGGGGTGAGTCCGCTCGCGTTCATGCGTGCTCCTTTCCTGGCGGCCCGGATGACCTCCGGGCGGCCGCGATGTGCAAAGCTCGGTTCCTGGAGAAAAGATCCCGTCACCACTCACGGGAGGTCCAGCAGGATCAACTCCGCCTCCTGCGCAGCCGCCAGGTTGAGCTCGGGCTCGTCCGCGATCCGGGCCTGATCGCCCGGTCCCAGCGGCGTCCCGTTCACCGCGAGCGCGCCCCCGATCACGAACAGGTAGGCCTTGCGGCCGGCGCGGCTCCTGTGAACGACGGCCTGCCCGGCACGGAGAGAGGACACGTGGATCGTTGCGTCCTGATCGATGGCCAGCGTTCCCTGGACGTCTCCCGCCGATACCACCGGCAGCAGGATTCCCCGTCGCTCGGCCACGGCGAAGCGACGCTGTTCCCAGCGGGGCTTCCCCCCCTTCGTCCGGGGCAGGATCCAGATCTGGAGCAGGTGCACGGGGCGGTCCTCCGAGTGGTTGTACTCGGAGTGGAAGATCCCCGTCCCGGCCGACATGACCTGGACCTCCCCCGGATGAATCACACCCGTGTTCCCCTGGTTGTCCCGGTGCTCCAGCTCCCCTTCCAGGACGTACGTCACGATCTCCATGTCCCGGTGCGGGTGCGCTCCGAAGCCCTGGCCCGGCCGGATCACGTCGTCGTTGAAGACCCGCAGGGCCCCCCAGTTCATGTTGGCCGGGTCATAGTACTCGGCAAAAGAGAAATGCCAATAGGTGGAGAGCCAGCCCATGTCCGCATGGTACCGTTCCTCGGACCGGATGACCTGGATCATGCGACCCCCCCCAATCCCCGGTGGCGCCGGAGAGCCGGGACGGCCCCCGAGGATGTGCCTCGCGCCTCCGAAAGGGCCGGGCGCCCCCGGGGCGCCCGTTATCGTGCTCATCCCATGGATGGAGCGGTCAGGACTTGGGCGGGACCCGGAACGGGGTATGGCAGGCGCCGCAGGCCTGCCGGCCGAAGTCCTTCACGACGGCCTCCGTAGCCCTCGCATCCTTTGTCCTGGCGGCGTCGCGCAACCGCTCCGCCCAGGCCTGCATGTTCTTGGCGGCCGCTTCGAACTCGGCCCACTTCTGCCAGATCTCGGGCTTGGCGTTGGACTTCTCGGTGAGGGAGCCCTCCGGGAAGAGGGCCGGGATGTGCATGGCGTTCAGGGCCATGGTTTCTGCGTTCACTGCGATGGCCTCGATATTGCCGGCCTTGAACTTGGCCTGGGCATCCGCCCAGTTGGCGCCGTTCAGCTTCATGAGGCGCTGGCGGTCGGCCACCACGTCACCCGAGCCCACCCTCATGGACCCGGCTGTGGCGCACCCGAAGCCGAGAAGCGCCACCAGGCTGCAGACGACGAGAACGGCGTGCCATTTCGGATGTCGTTTCATCTCGCCTCCTTTGCTGGATGGGTGGTCCGGTGGGGACCCACCGGTCGGCCCGGGGCCCCGGACCAGTTCAGGTTGCGATGACGGTGCTACCTTGCAATCTTATTGTGAATGGGGGGGATGCTCTTCAGATATCGCGCGATGGCCAGCCGGTCCGCCTTCGTGAGATCTTTGTATCCGGCTGACGTGCCCTGAATGACTTCCCCCATGAGGCCGCCGGCCACATCGCCGTCCGGCTTGTTCCCCGTGCCGAGATAGTCTGCGATCTCCTCCTCGGACCAGGTGAGTCCCGTGTCCTTGTCCGGCGTGATGTTGGGCACCTTGGAGTTCTCCGGGCCGCTCGGATTCCCGGCCAGGAACCGGGAGTTGTCCGTGGCCTGGGTGAGACCGCGGGGCGTATGGCACTCGCCGCAGTGGCCCACGGCCCGCACCAGGTACTCGCCCCGGGCCAAGCCGGATGCGGGGGCGGTATCGGGCGGCGTCTCCCTGGGCGCGAAGGCGGCCAGCCACGCGGGAAGGAAAACGCTCTCGAACAACGGCACGGTGATTTTCTTGGGCCGGTTGGGCCGGTTCACCGGGGGGACCGTTCTCAGGTACGCGACCAGGGCTCGCAGATCCTCCGCCGCCATGCCGTTGAACACCGGGTAGGGATGGACGGGGATCAGCCGCTCGCCGCTGGGACGCCGCCCCAGGCGGATGGCGGCGATCATCTGCTCGTCGGTCCAGGCCCCGATACCCGTCTGCCGATCCGGCGTGATATTGGTGGAATAGATCGTGCCGAACGGCCCGTCGTATTTCCGTCCCCCAGCGTTGAGCGGCCCCTTCGGCACGGTGTGGCAGCCGCAGCCGCCGGCCGCGCCGAACACGTATTTGCCCCGCGCCGCGGGGTCCGGCAGGGGCGCCTCGGCGCCGCCGGCACTCGCGGGGAGCAAGAGGGCGGCCGCCACCGAGAGAAACACGCCGCCGAGGGACCCCGCCGACAAACGGGTCGGAATGAGGCCGGCCATTCGCATGGTGTTTAGCATGGATAACGCTCCGGTGGCGGAAATGGTTCCAGGGCGGAAAAAGATACCATGGCAAGGCGGGCCCGCAAACCCGGGCCGCCCCGAGCCATCATTTGTAACCGACCCTTCAGGGTGTAGAATTGGCTCGCCCCCCTCGGGGGGAGAGGGTGCCCGCCATACCGGGGCGAGTGACCCATCGGATCAACCCGCGGACGGGGCTGTCCGAATGGACACTGGGCGGGGTGCAGTCGAGAGGCTTGGGGCAGCACGGATGCCGAGCCAGCGGATCAAGGCCCAGGGGGCGGCCCTGGGCTTTGACCTCGTGGGAATCTCTCCGGTGCGGCCGCCCGCGCACGGCGGGTCATTCGCGGAATGGCTTCGCCGGGGCTACCACGGCGAGATGGCTTACATGGCCCGGACGGCGGGGACGCGCCTGCATCCGGGAGAATTCCTCCCGTGGGCCAGGTCCATCGTGTCCGTCGCCCTGAACTACAGCACACCCCATCCCCGGGGGGTGGAGGGGATCCGGGGGTGGATCTCCCGCTATGCCTGGGGGGAGGATTACCACGAGGTGATGCAGGCGAAGCTCAGGCAGCTCCTCGAGTGGGTCCGGCGCGAGGCGGGGCCGCAGGTGCAGGGACGGATCTTTGTGGACGCCGGGCCCGTCCTGGACCGCGAGGCCGCCGCCCGGGCCGGGATCGGCTGGTACGGGAAGAACACCAACCTGCTGTCCATGCGGATCGGCTCGTTCTTCTTCCTGGGCGAGCTGTTCCTGAGCCTGGAGCTCGAGCCCGATCGCCCCATCCGGGATCGGTGCGGCCAGTGCCGGCTGTGCCTGGACGCCTGCCCGACCAACGCCTTCGTGGGCCCCTACGTCCTGGATGCGCGCCGGTGCATCTCGTATCTCACCATCGAGCTGAAGGGAGCCATCCCGAGGGAGCTGCGGCCGCGGATGGGGACCCACATCTTCGGCTGCGACATCTGCCAGGACGTCTGCCCCTATAACGCCAGGGTCAAGGCCACGCGAGAGCCGGCCTTCCATCCCCGCCGGGGGCTGCATGCGCCGGAGCTGATTCCGCTCCTATCCCTGACCGAGGCGGAATTCACGGCGAGGTTCGCCGGCAGTCCCATCCGGCGGGCCAGGCGGCGGGGCCTGCTGCGAAACGTCTGCGTGGCGCTGGGGAACCTGGGAAGGGCCGAGGCCGTGCCTGCCCTGAGTGCGGCGCTCTGCAACGACCCCGAGCCGCTGGTGCGTGGTCACGCCGCCTGGGCCCTGGGCCGGATCCGCACGCCCGAGGCGCTGGCGGCGCTCGAAAAGGCCCGCGCCGAAGAGGCCGACCCCGGCGTCCTCGGCGAGATCGAATCCGCGATGACGGAGGAGCCATGAGGACCGGACTCGGCGAGATGCGGGTGATGGACGCCCACGCGCATTTCTTCTCGCAGCCCTTTTTCATGCAATTCGTGGAGGCGCTCAGAAACGAGCTGCCGGGGGACGATCCGTACCGGGGACTGGCGGCGCGTCTGGGGTGGGAGCTTCCCAGCGCCGACCCCGCGGCCCTGGGCGCGCGCTGGGTCCAGGAGATGGACAGGCACGGGCTGGACCGCATGGTCCTCATCGCCAGCCGGCCGGGGGACGAGGACTCCATCCTGGCGGCGGTGCGCGCGCATCCAGAGCGCATCATCGGCTACTTCATGCTCGACCCGACCAGCCCCGGCGCGGGGGAACGGACCAGCCGGGCGCTCGCCGCGGGGCTCCGGGGCGTCTGCCTGTTTCCGGCGATGCACTATTTCCACGTCTGGGAGGAGCGGTGCTATCCGGTGTACGAGGCGGCGCAGGCGGCCGGCGCCGTCGTCTTCACCCACTTCGGCATCCTGAAGATGGGAATCCGCGACAAGCTGGGGCTGCCCAGCCGGTTCGACATGCGCTTCTCCAATCCCATTGACCTCCATCGGGTGGCGAAGGATTTCCCCCGGGTGACGTTCGTCGTGCCCCACTTCGGCTGCGGCTTCCTGCGCGAGGCGCTGATCGTGGGAGACCAGTGCGGCAACGTCTGCGTGGACACCTCCAGCTCCAACGCCTGGGTGAACACCATGCCGGTCCCCTTGACTCTCGCGGACGTGTTCCGGGCGGCCCTCCGGGTCTTCGGTCCGGAGCGCATCCTGTTCGGTACGGACTCGACCTTTCTTCCCCGGGGGTGGCGGCGGGACATCTTCGACGCCCAGGTGCAGGCCCTCAAGGCGCTGGATGTCCGGACCCAGGAGGCGCGGCTGATCCTGGGCGGAAACCTGGCCCGGCTGCTACGGCTGTGAGACAGCGGAATTCATCTATCCACAGATTTCGCAGATCAGACAGATTCTTCCGAGGGACAACGGCCTGATCCAGCGAAAAGAAGGGTCGTGCGATCGCCACTGGGTAAGGGCGGGAGGTGGGAGGCGCGGCCGGAGGGGAAGCGGTCGGGGTGGGGTCGGTCAGGCCATTTCGATCAGGAGGTCGCCGTCCTGGACCTTGAGGGGATAGGTGAGGGCCCGAAGCTCGGGGTCCAGGCCGCACGCTCCGGTCCTGAGGTCGAAGTCGTACCCGTGCCAGGGGCAGATCACCCGCATCGCCTCGATCACGCCATCCTCCAGGGGCCCGCCCTCGTGCGGGCAGTTGGCCTCCAGCGCGTAGAAGCGTCCCCCGACGTGAAAGATGGCGATCCGCTGGCCGTCCACGTGGGCCAGCCTCGCCTGCCCCTCGGCCAGCTCGTCCGCCCTCCCCACCTTGACGAATTTCGCCACGTCAGGCCCTCCCGGAGCGGCGCCGTCACGCCATCTCGATGAACACGTCGTCGCCCTCGGTCCTGACGACGTAGGTCGGAACCCGCAGCTCCGAATCCACCGAGCACTGGCCGGACCTCACGTCGAAGTCGTATCCGTGCCACGGGCAGACGATGCTCTCGCCCTCCACCTCGCCCTCGTAAAGCGGCCCCTCCTCGTGCGGGCAGACGGCGCCCACGGCGTGAAAGGTGCCGTTCACGTTGAAGAGGGCGATGTCGTTTCCCTCCACCTGCACCCGCTTGCCCTGGCCGGGGGACAGCTCACCCACCTGAGCCACCTTGACCCGTCGCGCCATGATCCGCCACCCTCCCTCTGATGTCCGCGGATGCCCGTTCCGTCGTGGGGCGAGACGCTACCACACCATCCGGTCGAAGGCAACCGGAGAACGCGGGCCAAGGGTTCCGGCCCTGGCCGGCCGCTGTCCGTGGCTGTCTCTGTCGGGCCATACGGCTCGGTCGCATCATTCCCGGAGCAGGGCCTCCAGCCGCTCCTTGGCCTGGCGGGCCCGCTCGAGGTGCCGCCCGCAGAGTTGCAGGATCTCGTTCCGCAGCGTCGGCCGGAGCGTCATCAGGAAATTGATCAGGCCTGTCAGGGCCTCGTCCAGCGCCTGCACAGCCGTCTCTGCGCTCTCGCGGACCTTCGGATCCATGGGCGCCCCCGGGAGTCTGCCGGATACGCCTCCGGCTGGATTTTTCCGTGACAGGGCCACGGCCCGCCGGTATAGTGGCCCGCGCCGGCGGGCCAGCCGCATTCTATCACACGGGCCCGGGCGGCGTGGGGAGGGATCGTCGGGGGAACCTTTTCGCATCCCGACCACCGTCGTCGAGGATGGGGAGCCCAGGGATGGCCGAGTTCAGCGTACGGACGAAGCAGAAGCAGGAGATGGTGGATATCACCGGGCGCGTGGCGGACCTGGTGGGGCAGTCCGGTGTGCGCGAGGGGATCTGCCTGGTCTACGTCCCGCATGCCACGGCGGCCGTGGCCATCAACGAGCACGCCGACCCGAACGTGGGCGAGGACATCCTGGAGGCCCTGGCCCGCCTGATCCCCGAGGGGAAGTGGCGGCACGACCGGATTGACAACAACGCCGCCGCCCACATCAAGGCGACCATCCTGGGTCCCGGCCAAGCCGTCCCGGTGCGCGGGGGTCGCCTGCGCCTGGGGACCTGGCAAAGCCTGATGCTGGTCGAGCTGGACGGCCCCCGCGAGCGGACCGTCATCGTGGAGGTCCGGTGAGGCCCGCGGGCCGCACGCAGAGACGCTGAGCCGCGGAGCGCTTGGGTCGGGGCACGCCAGGCGCCCGGGGCCCCCGGGTGGCCTCGCCGTGCCGGCTCGCGTGAGCCCCGGCGCGGTCCGGAGAGGAGGTGCGATGACGCTTATCCAGGCGATCACCCTGGGTCTGGTGCAGGGCCTGACCGAGTTTCTCCCCATCAGCAGCATCGCCCACCTGCGGGTGATCCCCGCCCTCCTGGGCTGGCCGGACCCCGGGGCCGCCTACTCCGCGGTCATCCAGCTCGGGACCCTGGCGGCCGTCCTGGTCTATTTTGCCGGCGATCTCTGGAGGATGATCCGCGCGGCGCTCCGGGGCGCGGCCGAGGGGCGGCCCTGCGGAACGCGCGAAGCGCGGCTTCTCTGGTTCATCCTGGTCGGGACGCTGCCGATCGTGGTGTGCGGGCTCGCCTTCAAACGGTACATCGTGGGGGAGTTCCGGTCCCTGTACGTCATCGCGGGCAGCCTGATCCTCCTGGGAATCCTCCTGTGGGTGGCGGAGCGGCGCGCGGCGTTCTCTCGCGGCGTCGAGTCGCTCGGGTGGGTGGACAGCCAGCTCATCGGCCTGGCCCAGGCGCTGGCGCTGATCCCGGGATCGTCCCGCTCCGGCACCACCATGACGGCCGCCATGCTCCTGGGCCTCACGCGCGAGGCCGCGGCCCGCTTCTCCTTCCTCCTGGGCATCCCGGCCATCGGCGCGGCCGGCCTGTTCGAGCTGCGGGAGCTTCTGGAGCACGGCCTCGGGGATGCGGGCCTTTCCGCCCTGTTGATCGGGATCCTCACCTCGGCCGTGAGCGGCTACCTGGCGATTGACCTCCTGCTGCGCTATCTCCGCACCCGGACCACCTACGTCTTCGTCTGGTACCGGATCGGCCTCGGCCTCCTTCTGCTGGTGCTCCTCGCCCTGGGCGCCCTGCACCCGCTCGGCTGAGGCGGCGGCAGCTTCGTCCTCCAGAATCTCCTGCGGCCAGCCCGAAGACTTGACTTCCGGGGCTCCGGGGGGCTATAAAGCCCCCAGGGAGGCCTGCATGCTCAACGGGAAGCGGCTGGCATTCATCGGCGGCGGCAACATGGCGGAGGCCATGATCCGGGGGCTCCTGGCGGCCAAGCTCATGGCCCCGGATGACATCCTGGTCTCGGATGTCCGGGAGGACCGGCTGGCCTACCTCCAGGAGACGTATCGGGTCCACACCACGGCGAGCAACCCCGAGGTGGCCAGCAAGGCCGAGGTGCTCCTGCTGGCGGTCAAGCCCCAGATCATGAGCCAGGTCCTGGACGGCCTGATTGACGTGGTGAACGGCGACAAGCTCATCATCTCCATCGCAGCGGGCATCACCACGACCTTCATTGCCGACAAGTTCCCGAGTCCGGTGCGCGTGATCCGGGTCATGCCCAACACGCCGGCCCTGGTCCTGGAGGGGGCCAGCGCGCTGACCCGCGGGAGCCACGCCACGGCCGAGGATCTCGAGATCGCCAAGCGACTCTTCCGGGCCGTGGGCAAGGTGGTGATCGTGGAGGAATCCCTCATGGACGCCATCACCGGCCTGTCGGGCAGCGGCCCCGCCTATATCTTCCTCATCATTGACGCCCTCTCCGACGCGGGGGTGAAGGTCGGGCTGTCCCGGGACGTGGCCCAGCTCCTGGCGGCCCAGACGGTCCTGGGGGCGGCCCGGATGGTCCTGGAGACGAAGAAGCATCCGGGCGAGCTGAAGGACATGGTCACCTCCCCGGGCGGCACGGCCATCGCCGGCCTGCACACGCTGGAGCAGGGGGGCCTCAGGACCACGCTCATCAACGCCGTGGAGGCGGCCACCCTCCGCTCGCGGGAGCTGGGGCAGCGATGAAGGCCGCGTCCCGGTCCGGCCGGATCCTGAGGGAGGATTGATGTTCATCGCCGGCAATTTCCTCGGCGCCCTGGCCGGGGTACTGAACTGGGTGCTCTGGGCCTACATGTGGATCATCATCATCCGGGCCCTCGTCTCGTGGGTGAACCCGGATCCCTGGAATCCCATCGTGCAGTTCCTGCACCGCGCCACGGAGCCGGTCCTGGCCCCTATCCGCCGCGCCTTGCCCACCTGGCGGTCGGGGATTGACTTCTCGCCCCTCGTGGCCATCCTGGCCATTTACTTCGTGCAGGGCTTTGTGGTGGCCTCACTCAGGGACCTGGCCTGGAGGTTGCGCTGATGGAGCTGTCGCCGCTGGAGATCACGCAACGGGAGTTCGGCCGGAAATTCCGCGGGTACGACCCTGAGGAGGTGCAGACCTTCCTGGAGCAGATCGCGGAAGAGATGACCCGCCTCGTCCAGGAGAACACCGACCGCGCCGCCCAGATCGAGCGCCTGGAGGCCCAGGTCCGGGTCCACCAGGAGCGGGAGGATTCGCTGCGCAATACCCTCGTCACCGCCCAGAAGATGACCGAGGAGATCAAGGCCAACGCCACCCGCGAGGCGGACCTGCTGCTGAAGGAGACCGAGCTGAAGGCGGAGCGGCTGCTGGAGCAGGCGCACCGCCGGCTGGCCCAGGTGCAGGCCGAGATCGCGGAACTCCAACGCCAGCGCGATCTGTTCGCCGCCAAGCTCCGGGGCCTGGTCAAGACCCACCTGGAACTCCTGGAGACCCAGCCCGAGCCGCCGGCCGCCCGCAGCGAGTCCCGCCAGGGCGGGGCGGGGACCCCTGGGGTGCCCTCCGGCGAGCCCCGCCAGGGCGGGGTCGCCCCCGCCCGGTGAGGGCCGAGCGGCCCGCCGTCCTCCAGGACGGCCCGGACGTTCTCCTGCACGTTCAGGCCCACCCCCGCGCCCCGCGGAACGAGGCGGTCGTCACGGGCTCCGGCCCCGGGGAGGCAGGCCCCGCCGGCATCGTTCTGCGGGTGACGGCCCCGCCGGCCGAAGGGGCCGCCAACGCGGCCTGCCGGGCCCTCCTGGCGGAGATCCTGGGGATGGCGAAGTCCCGTATCCTTATCGTCCGGGGGCAGACAGCTCGCCACAAGCTGTTCCGCATCCGGGACGCCGACGCCGCGACCATCCTCGCCCACCTGCAATCCCGAAAGTAAGAGCAGGCCCCCTCCCATCCCTCCCCCGCACCCCGCCGCAGGCGGGGTACCCGGGGGGAGGCCCGGGGTGGGGGTGAATCTGCGAAAGCGGCGGAGTCCTATGGGGTCTCTTTCCGGAGGACCTGGAACTCGAAGAGGCCGGGGACGTTGCGGCCGCCGACGAAGAAGGAGGACAGCTCCAAGAGCAGGTGCTTGGCATCCGGGCCGAGAGTGGGAAAGACCAGGAGCCCCTCGCGCTGCCCCCCCGGCGGGATGACCACGAACCGGCTGAAGAGGGTGGCCTGCAGGCTCAAAAGGCGCGCGCCGGAGCCCTCGCCCCCCTCCAGGTGCTGGTACATCTCCTCGTAGGAGAGGGGGCGTTCGCGCCGGCCCGTCTGGCTCACCAGGGCCACCAGGCTGGGGTCGAACTGGAGCTCCTCCGACGTGCGGTTCCGGATGCGGAGCAGAAACACCGTGGGCGGCGATTCCTTCCACACCTCCTTCGGCCAGGGAGAGACGAGGCCCGGCCGGCCCGCGAAGTACTGCTCCACCCCCGTGGCGGGAAGCCATCGCACCGCCACCGAGGCCCCGCCCAGCGACGCGACGATGGATTCCCCGACGACCTGTTGGGTCGCTTGCCGCTGGGGGCCCGGCTGAACGGACAGTTCGCCCCTGGGCGGACGGATGCCGGCGCAACCCGCCAGGAAGAGGGTCGCCCCGAAAAGGAAAGCGCGGGCAAGCCGCCCGCGCTCCCGGTCTGCGTCCACTCGCGCCGCCACGTCAGGCGATCCGCATCGCCCGCAGGCGCGCGATCCGCTCCTCGATGGGGGGGTGCGTCGAGAACAGGTTCAGGAGGCTCATCCCGCGCAGCGGGTTCACGATGAACAGATGCGCCGTGGCCGGGTTGGCATCCATGGGCAGGGCCGTGGCCGCCCGCTCCAGCTTCCCCAGCGCATCGGCGAGGGCCCAGGGCTTCCGGCTGATCTGGGCCCCGGTGGCATCCGCCTGGTATTCCCGCGCTCGCGAGATGGCCATCTGGATCAGCAGCGCCGCCAGGGGGGCCACGATGGCCAGAACCAGCATCCCGACGAGGCCCGCGGCCCCGCCGCCCTCCTCCTCATCATCCCGCCCGCGGACTCCCCCGAAGAGGGCCGCCCACTGGGCCATCCGCGCCAGCATCATGATGGCGCCGGCCAGCGTCGCCGCGATGGTGGAGGTGAGGATATCCCGGTTGCGCACGTGACCCAGCTCGTGGGCGATGACCCCTTCCAGCTCCTCCGGGGTGAGGATCCGCAGGATCCCCTGCGTGGCGGCCACGGCCGCATGCTCGGGATTGCGCCCCGTGGCGAAGGCGTTGGGGGTCTCCGTCGGGATGATGTAGACCCGGGGCATGGGCAGACCGGCCCGCTGGGCCAGCCGCCGGACCAACCCGTGCAACTCCGGCGCCTCGGCCTCGGTCACCTCCTGGGCGCCGTACATCCAGAGCACGATCCGGTCGGACCACCAGTAGGAGGCGAAGTTCATCAGGCCGGCAAACAGGAATGCCACCAGCATGCCCTGCTCGCCCCCCACCATCCCGCCGATCAGGACGAAGAGCACGGTGAGGGCGGCGAGGAGGGCCCCCGTCTTGAGCGTGTTGGACATCGGTCGAAACTCCTCCGGTGCGGCCTCTTCCCCGTGCGCCGCGGCCGGCCGCAACATGCAGCCGCGATGCCCGGATCAGAATACGGGCGCCATCCCGCCCTGTCAAGCCCCGCCGGTACCTGGCGCCGTGGCAACTCGGCAACCGGGCAACTGGGGGTTCTCCGCCGGCGTGTCGCCCAATGGCCGAATGGCCGGATCGCCCAGTTGCCACATGGCCCGGCTGCCGGGTACCCTCCGGGTGTGCCCCGGGTCAAGCCGGCTCGACAGGCACGCGCCGGACGATCCCCTTGCGCCCCACGGGCACCAGCCCCTCGGCGCTCTGCTGCTCCTGCTCCAGGTGCATGAATTCGCTCTGCATCCGGCGGAGCATCTCCTGGAACATGTCGTTCATGCGCCGCTGCATCTCGCCCATGCGCTCGCGCATATTCAGGATGACCTCGACCCCGGCGAGGTTGACCCCGAGATCCTTGGTGAGCCGCAGGATCAGCTCAATCCGCTCCAGGTCCTCCTCGGAGTACAGGCGCGTGTTTCCCTCGGTCCGGGCCGGGCGCAGCAGGCCCTCCCGCTCGTAGGCGCGAAGCGTCTGCGGGTGGATGTTGAACATGTCCGCCACCACGCTGATCATGTAGAGGGCCCGTTTTTGCTTCGCCATAGCCGACCGCTCACATCCGGCTGCGCCGTGGATCGCCGGGATTCAGGCGGGCGAACTCCCGGAGCAGCTCTTGCGACCGCACGTCCAGATTCCGTGGCGACACGATCCTCACCGTCACGAACTGGTCCCCCTGGCCGCCACCCTTGAGGTGAGGGACCCCCTTGCCCTTCAGGCGGAACACCTGGCCGCTGCTGGTCTCGGGCGGAATGCGCATGGTGGCCGTCCCGTCCACCGTCGGGACCTCGATCCGGGCCCCCAGCGCAGCCTCGGTGATCGTGATCGGCACCTCCACGTAGAGGTTGTCCCCCTTGCGCTGCAGCAGCGGATGCGGCCGCACCCGGGTGATGATGTACAGGTCGCCCGGCGGGCCGCCGTTGCGCCCGGGCTCGCCCATGCCCTGCAGGCGGACCCGCGATCCCGTGTCCACCCCGGGGGGAATCTTCACGGCGATGCGCTCGGTCCCGAAGGTGACCCCGCGCCCCCCGCAGGCCGGGCAGGCCTCGCGACTCACCCGGCCGGCTCCCCCGCAGCGGGGACAGGCCTGGCTGCCCCGCAGCAGACGCCCCCTGAGCCGCCCGCTGCCGCCGCACTCGGGGCAGGGGTCGAGGGGGCTGCCGGGCCGCCCGCCCGAGCCGCCGCACCGCTCGCAGCGGGAATGCTTCTGCAGGGTGATCTCGGTGGCGAGTCCGCGGATCGCGTCCTCGAAGTCGATGTCCAGACTGTAGTGGAGATCCTCCCCCTTCCCGGGGGCCGGGGCCCGGGCCTGCTCCCGCTGGCCGAAGAAGTCGGACAGCAGGTCGCTCAGATCCCCGAATCCCCCGGTCCGAATGTCGAATCCACTGAAATCGAAGCCGCCGAATCCCGCCTCCGTGCTCGTCCGCCCCCCGGCCGAAAACGCCTCGTGGCCAAGCTGGTCGTAGCGGCGGCGCTTCTCCGGGTCGCTCAGGACCTCGTAGGCCTGGCTGATCTCCTTGAATCGGGCCTCGGCCGTCTTATCGCCCGGGTTGACGTCGGGGTGGTACTTGCGCGCCAGCTTCCGGTAGGCGCGCTTGATCTCGTGCTCCGAGGCGCCCCGGCGCACCCCCAGGATGTCGTAGTAATCCCGCGTCGGCATGCCTCACACCCGTGAATCCGGCGTCGGCCCGCCCGTCACGCCGCTTCCACGGAGATGATCCGGGGGGCCGCCTCCGGCCGCTTGGGCAGCCGGATCTCCAGGATCCCGTTGCGATAGGTCGCCCGCACGCCCTCCGCATCCACGACGGAGGGCAGGTTCAGACTCCGGTAAAAGGGTCCGTAGCGTCGCTCCATCCGCAGCAACTGCTCCTGCCGGAAGGCCGGATCCGGATGCCGCTCGCCCCGAACCGTGAGCACCCCATCCGCGATCTGGATCTGAATCTGGTCCTGGGCGATCCCCGGCAGCTCCAGCAGGATGCGTAGCTCCGTGCCCGTCTCGCACACGTCCATGGGGGGCGCCCAGGTCCGCTCGGCCGGCTGCTCGCGCCCGGGCGCCTGCCCCAGGAAACTCTCGAACAGCCGGTTCATCTCCTGCTGGATGGCCGCCAGGTCCCCCGAGGGATCCCACCCCGGCCCCAGCCACGATTGAGACACCATGCGCCGCCCTCTCCGCCCGCCCGTCCCGGTCCTCCGCTCAGCCTGGCGGGGGAAGGCCCGGGGCAGGCTAGCGCACCTCGATCACGATCTTCTTCGGCTTGGCCTCTTCGGCCTTCGGCAGCGTCAGCTCCAGCACCCCATCCCGGAACACCGCACGGATCCTGTCCTGCTGGATGGTGGCCGGCAGCGTGAAGCTGCGCTGGAAGGCGCCGTAGGCCCGCTCGATCCGAAGGTAGTTCTCCTGCTCGACATCCTTGGCGAACCGCCGCTCGCCCCTGAGGATGAGGGTGTTGTCCCGGATCTGGACCTCGATGTCCTCCCGGGCGAGGCCCGGCAGCTCCGCCTTCATCACGACCCTCTCTGGCGTCTCGTAGATGTCCACAGCCGGCGTCCAGGTGGACGGGGCAATCCCCTCCACCACCCGCGAGCGCGAGAGGGTCTGCTCGAACAGCCGGTTCATCCGGTCCTGGATGGACAGCAGGTCCCGGAGCGGGTCCCACTTCACCACGGCCATGTGCGCGTCCCTTGCTGGCGGAGCCCGATCCCCTGCTCGGCAGCCCGCACGGCGATGGATCGCCAGGCTACTTCTTGCCTTTGCCCAAGTCCTCGAACTCGGCGTCCACCACTTCGCCCTCGGCCGGCCCCCCCTTCTCCTGGGCGCCTTTGCCGTCGCCCGCCCCGCCCGGGGCCTGCTTCTCGCGGGCCTGCTTGTACATCACCTCGGCCAGGCGGTGGGAGGCCTTGGTGAGGGTGTCCATGGCCCGGCGGATCCGGTCCATATCCTCGCTCTTCAAGGCCTCCTTCGCCTCCGCCAGGGCGTCCTCGATGGGCTTGATATCCGCCACCGGGATCTTCTCCCGGTTCTCGTTGAGCATCTTCTCGGTGTTGTAGATCAGGCTATCGGCCTGATTCCGGGTCTCGATGTCCGCCCGGCGCTTCTTGTCCTCCTCGGCGTGTCGCTCGGCGTCCTTGACCATCTTCTCGATGTCGTCCTTGGAGAGGCCGGAGGAGGCGGTGATGGTGATGGCCTGCTCCTTGCCGGTGGCCAGGTCCTTGGCCGACACGTTGACGATCCCGTTGGCGTCAATATCGAAGGTCACCTCGATCTGCGGCACGCCGCGGGGCGCCGGCGGGATGCCCACCAGGTGAAACTTCCCCAGGGTGCGGTTGTCCCGGGCCATCTCCCGCTCGCCCTGCAGCACGTGGATCTCCACGCTGGTCTGGTTGTCCGCGGCGGTGGTGAAGATCTCGCTCTTCCGCGTGGGAATGGTGGTGTTGCGCTCGATCAGCCGGGTCATGACCCCGCCCAGGGTCTCGATGCCCAGGCTGAGCGGCGTCACATCCAGCAGCACCACGTCCTTCACATCGCCCACCAGGACCCCGGCCTGGATGGCCGCGCCGATGGCCACCACCTCGTCCGGGTTGACCCCCTTGTGGGGCTCCTTGCCGAAGAACTCCTTGACCACCTGCTGGACCTTGGGCATCCGGGTCTGGCCGCCCACCAGGACCACCTCGTCAATCTGGTGCGGCTCCAGCCCGGCGTCCTTCAGCGCCTGGCGGCACGGACCGATGCTCCGCTGGATCAGGTCGTCCACGAGCTGCTCCAGCTTGGCCCGGGTGAGCTTGATGTTCAGGTGCTTCGGCCCCGAGGCGTCGGCCGTGATGAAGGGCAGATTGATCTCCGTCTCCAGCGTGGTGGACAGCTCGCACTTGGCCTTCTCGGCCGCCTCCTTCAGGCGCTGGAGGGCCATGCGGTCCTTGCTGAGATCAATCCCCTGGTCCCTCTTGAACTCCTCCACCAGCCACCGGATGATCCGCTCGTCGAAGTCGTCGCCCCCGAGGTGGGTGTCGCCGTTGGTGGACTTGACCTCGAAGACCCCCTCGCCCAGTTCCAGGATCGAGATGTCGAAGGTGCCGCCCCCCAGGTCGTAAACGGCGATCTTCTCGTCCTTCTTCTTCTCCAGGCCGTAGGCCAGCGAGGCCGCGGTGGGCTCGTTGACAATCCGCAGGACTTCCAGCCCCGCGATCTTCCCGGCATCCTTGGTGGCCTGGCGCTGGCTGTCGTTGAAATAGGCCGGCACCGTGATCACCGCCTGGGTCACCTTCTCCCCCAGATACGCCTCGGCCGCCTCCTTTAGCTTCTGGAGGATCATGGCCGAGATCTCGGGCGGGGAGTACTGCTTGCCGCGGACCTCCACCCGGGCATCCCCGTTGCCCGCGCGGACGACCTTGTAGGGGACCAGCTTGATCTCGTGCGTGACCTCGTCATAGCGCCGCCCCATGAATCGCTTGATGGAGAAGATGGTATTCTCCGGATTGGTGATGGCCTGCCGCTTGGCCACCTGGCCGACAAGCCTCTCGCCATCCTTGGTGAAGCCCACAACCGAGGGCGTCAACCGGCTCCCCTCCTGGTTGGTGATGACCACAGGGTCGCCGCCCTCCATGACCGCCACAACGGAGTTGGTCGTTCCGAGGTCGATCCCGATGACTTTCCCCACGGCTTTCCTCCTGGTTAAACAGTGTGTCGTCCGGAAAACGGAATCACTGCCGGCGCTCGCTCATACCGTCCGTAATATAAAACCTGAGCCAAGGACTGTCAAGCCTGGATACGATGTTACGCCAAGTTCAAAATGACCGCTTTTGCCAAGTCAAGTTGTCCCCTCCGAAGCGAGCCGCCGCCGCGCTCGCTGCGCCACACGGTTGGGCGCGCCACTCGCTGGGCGGCGGCCCTCAGGTGCGGGGCTCGAAGTCCAGGGTGTACTCGGCCAGGGTGCTCCGCCCGACCTGGATAGTAAGCCGGTCGCCCTTGAGCCGGGTCCAGACCCGCCGGCCGATGTAGGGATCGGGGACCCGGTAGTGCCGGCCGTAGTAGCTGATGGTCCCGGTCCGGGCCACCTTCCGCGGCTCCTCGTGCACGAGCAGCAGCTCCAGCGCCTCGGGCCGGAGCCGGCGGGTCGAGCGGACGTAGTGGGCCGCCGGGGCCTCCCCATCCAGGGCCTGGCTGGCATGCCCGAAGGTGTAGGTCTCGATCCACTGGGCGAAGGCGGCGGTGACCGCCGCAACCGAGGTGGCCTCCAGGTCCTCCAGGACGAAGGCGCGCGGGATGAACCGGAAGAGGCGCTCGATCTTCCCCTTGGTCCGGGCCCGGCCGGCGTACACGAGCTCGATCCCGAGCCGGCGGGCGTAGTACTGGTAGTCCGCCTCGCCGAGGGGGCTCGTGGACTTGAAGTGGCTCTCCCGATCCGAGAGGAGCCTCTGGGGCAGGCCCCAGCGGGTGAAGGCGGCGTACATGACGGTGAAGAGGTGGATCCGGAACTTCCGGGGGAAGAACCCACCCGCCAGGAGGAACCGGCTGGGGTCGTCCAGGGCCAGGATCAGATAGAGGTCCCCGAGGAGGGGGAAGCGGCCCTTCCCCATGATGTCGATCTGCCACAGCGCGTTGGGGGCCGCTGCCACGAAGCGCTGGACGGCCTTCACCGGGGGCAGGCCGAGCCGGTTGAGGCCGGCCCGGACGAGGACCTGTCGGACAGCCTCCCGCGAGACCGGCAGGTGGAGGAGGTCCCGGATCTTCCGGGCGGAACGATGCGGCCCCGCCCGCTTGGCCTCGACGATCGCCGCCTCCTGGGCCCCCGGGAGCCGGGGACGGGAGCCACCCCGGCGGTCCCGGAGCCCGTCTGGCCCTGCTTGCCGGTACCGCTGCAGGTACCGGCGGAGCGTCCGCATGGCCACATCGAGCAACGCGGCGGCCGCTCGCAAGCCCAGGGTCCCGGCGAGGACGTCCTCTACCGCCTTTTTTTGAGCGCTTCACGAATCGGATCCATGCTGCCCTCCTCTCCCAAGGACGCCACACATCCTACAGGAAAAGCGGACAGTTTGAACTTGGCAAAAGCGGTCAATTCGAACTTGCAATCACACCCGTCGAGAGTCAGTAGCCCAATTCCCACGGCTGGATGCCAAGACTGATCAAAACTCGCTCCCAGTTTGGAGGAGTCCCCGTGCGCATCTTCTTGACACCGGAGGCTCTCTGTCCTTTAATGCACCTGACCTGATTCGCGAGCCCTTCTGGGAGGATGGCCTCACATGATGAACAGCCGATGGTTCAAGGTCCTGACGCTGGCGCTGTATGCGTTGGCCTTCTTCAGCCTGGGCATCTACGTCCACGGCGCCCTGACCGGCCCTCCGCCGACCGCGCGGGGGCCGATCCGGCTGCCCCAGGCTTCCCCGTCGGCCGCACCCTCCAGGGCCGGGGAGGCCCTTGCCGAGAATCCCTTCGTCCGGGTGGCCGAACTGGTGACGCCGGCCGTGGTGAACATCAGCACGGTGAGCACCGGGAGGGGCCGCTCCCCCAGCGAGCTGTTCCGGCCCTTCGGCAACGAGCCCTTCTTCCGCGACTTCTTCGACCGGTTCTTCGAAGGCATGCCGCGCCAGCGCCGGCAGAGCAGCCTCGGCTCCGGCGTGATCATTGACAAGGGCGGCCTCATTCTGACGAACAACCACGTGATCAAGGACGCCGACGAGATCACCGTGAAGTTCGCCAACAAGCAGGAGGCCAAAGGCAGGATCGTGGGCACGGATCCGAAGACCGACCTGGCCGTGATCCGCGTCTCGGCCAGGGACGACCTGCCGGTGGTTACCCTCGGGGACTCGGACGCGCTCCACGTGGGGGAATGGGCCATCGCCATCGGGAACCCTTTCGGTCTGGACCATACGTTGACCGTGGGCGTCATCAGCGCGACGGGGCGTTCCGAAGTCGGGATCGCCGCCTACGAGAACTTCATCCAGACGGACGCTTCCATCAATCCGGGCAACAGCGGCGGCCCCCTGCTGAACATCCGGGGCGAGGTGATCGGCATCAACACCGCCATCGTCGCCTCGGGGCAGGGCATCGGCTTCGCCATCCCCGTCAATATGGCCCGCCGGGTCATGGCCGACCTGGTCAAGAAAGGCAAGGTGACGCGCGGATGGCTGGGCGTGGGCATCCAGCCGCTGACGCCCGAACTGGCCAAGAGCTTCGGCCTGAGCGCCGAGGAGGGCATCCTGGTGAACCAGGTGATGCCCAAGAGCCCCGCGGAGGCGGCGGGACTGAAGACCGGCGACCTGATCCTGAGCGTGGACGGCAAGCCGCTGAAGGATCCCCGGGAATTGCAGCGGATCATCGCCGAGACGGAAGTCGGCAAGCGCATCGAGCTCACGATCCTCCGCGACAAGGCCAGACGCACGGTGAAGGTGCAGGTGGGCGAGATGCCTGCGTCCTGACGCGGCCGCGCTCACGCCGGGGGGAGCCGGACGTGCCGGCACGAGGTGCGGGCCAGGGGATCGTGCTCGTTCTCGCCACCTGTCCCGACCGGGAAGTGGGCGAGCGGATCGCCCGCGTCCTGGTCGAGGAGCGGCTGGCCGCCTGTGTAAACCTCATCCCGGGCCTGACCTCGATCTACCGCTGGCAGGGCAAGGTCTGCCGGGCCGCCGAGGTCCTCTTGGTGATCAAGACTCACCGGAGACGGCTGCCCGGCCTCACGCGTCGGGTCAAGGCCCTGCATCCCTACTCCGTCCCCGAGGTTATCGTCCTCCCCCTGACGGGAGGGTTGGCCCCCTACCTCGCCTGGGTTCGCGATTCCACCACCTGAGGCCTTGCCGGCCAACGCCCCGATCTCCCCCTTCCCACGGCGCTGCCGGCTGGCCGGGCGTCGCCCTTCGGACGGTGCCGTGACCAGACGGCCGGCAGGAAAAGCCGCCCTTCCGGGCACGCTGCGGGAATATCTTGACAAAAGGGGAGGCCACGGGTAAAAGTAACCCGATTTTTGTGCCCGCTTGTTCAGGGGCCTTCTAGGACGCCCGAGAGAATTCATCAACCCCCCACCGATCCGCCGCGAGGCGGGTCGCGGCGGAGGTGATTGATGGGGCTTCGGCAACATCCTCGGTCCCTGATCATTCTGGGTTTCCCGGTCCTCGTCCTTCTTCTTTCCGGCGGTTGCTCGTTGGCCCCCCTGCCGGGGGCCTCTTTCCCCGGATTCCAGCCGCAAGGCCAAGCCGACGTGCCGTCGGGGGGGTCCCCGCCCGGGGCAGCCCCTTGGGTCGTCGCAGCGCCCGTGCCGACCCCCCTCCCGCCGAGGCCCGTCCCACCCCTCGCCCAATCGCCCCTGACGGCGGCCATGCAGCGTGCCGGCTCGTACTACGAGCGGGGGCTCAAGGCCATGCGCAGCGGGAACGCGGAGCAGGCGGAGTGGGAGTTCGATGCCGCCCTCGAGGCGCTCCTGGACGCGAACCCCAACGGCCAGGCGGCGAACCGACTGCTGGGAGCGACCCCGCTCTCATCGTACGCGTCCGCGCCGTGGCTCGGGGCCCTGGCCACCCCGCCACGGACGGCCGCACCCGAGCCCCCCGCCTCGGCGGAAGCGGAAGAGCCCACGCTGGATGCCCCCGCCCTCCTCAGCCGGGAGGACCTGCAGGCCATGACCGAGCCGGGCCCGCAGGAGGCCACCCCCCTGCCGGAGCCGGACACCGCCAAGCACGACATCCCCGTCGTGTTCAACGACCAGGTCAAGACGTTCATCCAGTTCTTCCAGACGCGGAAGTGGGGGGTGATCACGCGGGCCTTCGAGCGGGCCAGCCGCTACCTGCCCATGATGCGAAAGATCTTTCACGAGGAGGGATTGCCCGAGGACCTACTGAACCTGGCCTTCATCGAGAGCGCCGTCAATCCCCGGGCGACCTCGCGCGCCAAGGCAGCCGGGATCTGGCAGTTCATGCCCTCCACGGGACGGCTGTACGGCATGCGGAGCACCTGGTGGCTGGACGAGCGGCGCGACCCTGAGAAATCCACCCGCGGGGCGGCCGCCTACCTGAAGAAGCTGTACGACCTGTTCGAGGATTGGCCGCTGGCACTCGCCGCCTACAATGCCGGGGAGGGGAAGATCCTGGCCGCCATCCAGCGGCAGAAGACGCGGGACTTCTGGTCCCTGCGCCTGCCCCAGGAGACGCGCCTGTTCGTCCCGGCCTTCATGGCCATGACCATCATCTCCCGCGAGCCGGAGCGCTACGGGTTCACGCCGCCCCCGGAAAACCCCCTCGAGGCCGACACCGTCCGGCTGGAGCACCCGACCGATCTCGCCCTCATCGCCCGGGCGGCCGGGACGAGCGTGGAGGAGATCCGCGACCTGAACCCCGCGCTGATCCGGTGGGCCACGCCGCCCGACGGGCGCGCTCTGACGATCCGCATCCCGGCCGGGCGCCGCGATACCTTCCTGCAGGCCCTCAGCCGGATCCCCCCCGCCCAGCGCGTTTCGTGGAGCCGCCACCAGGTGCGCAAGGGCGAGACGGCCCTCGGCATCGCCAGGCGGTACGGTGTGGACGTCCAGGTGGTCCTGGAGCTGAATGGGCTGCGCAGGCGGCAGCCCCTGAAGGCCGGGACGGTGCTGCGCCTTCCGGGCCCGCTGGCGGGCGGGCTGGCCCGGGCCGGCGAGGCCGAGCCGGCCGGCCGGCCGAAGGTCACCCGGGATTCCCCCGAGCGCTACACCGTGAAGGCGGGCGATACCCTGATACGGATCGCTCGGGCCCACGCCGTCTCGCTCGAAGACGTCCGGCGCTGGAACAATCTGTCCCGCGATGCGCTGCTGCGGCCGGGGCAGCGCCTGACGATTTACCGGCCGCGGCCGGTGAGGCTGGCCACGGCCGCCCCGACGCCGGCGACCAGGCGCTACGTCGTCAAGCGCGGGGACACGCTCTGGACCATTGCCCGGATCCATGCGGTGTCCCCCGAGGATCTCCGGCGCTGGAACGGGCTGTCGCGCGACGCCGCCCTGCGGCCGGGGCAGGAGCTGGAGATCAGGAGCCCCGCATCGTAGGTTGTGGCCGACCCGATCCGCCGCTCTCGCCAGCACGGGCCTGCCTGCTCATCCCGTCTCGATCGTCTCACACCCGATTGAAGCCGCGGTCGCGCATGCCGTACTCGGAACTCTGGCGCCAGGGGAGCGGAGGCGCAGAGGAGCAGAGGGGAGGGGGTGACATGAACTCCAAGGGGAAGATAGAAAGCCATGAAGATCTCGACGTGTATCAGTTAGCTTTGAAGGCCGCAAGGCGAGCGTTTGAACTCTGACAGCGATTTCCTCGCGAGGAGATGTCTTCGCTGACAGACCAGATACGAAAATCGTCACGATCGGTGTGCTCGAACATCGCCGAAGCCTGGAGGAAGCGGAGGTACGCGGCAGCCTTCGTGAGCAAACTCAACGACGCCGAGGCCGAGGCAGCCGAGACGCAAACCTGGTCCCGATTTTCTGTGGAGTGTGGCTACCTCTCGTCTGATGAGGGAGGAGAATTGCACCACCGGTACGACCAAATTATCGGCAAGCTCGTTAAGATGATCATCCGTCCCCAACCCTGGCGCATGCAGATGCAGAGGAGCTGAGGGGCCTGTGAGCAGAGGTGATGAGGTGAACAGGGGCTGAGGAGAATTCATTTTACCCCTGCTCCTCTGCCCCTCTGCGCCCCTGCTCCTCTGCTCCTCGGCCCCTCGGCACAAGACTGGAGAATCAGGCATGACAAAGATTGAACGAGTCCGGGCTGCACTGGCCGGGCAGCCGGTGGACCGGCCGCCCTTCAGCATCTGGTACCACTTCGGGAACCAGCACGCTACGCCCGCCTGGACGGCCCAGGCCCACCTGGACTTCTTCGAATTTTACGACCTGGATCTCCTCAAGGTGATGAACGACTACGACTACCCCATGCCCGACGGCCTGGAGGTCATGGCCACCCCCGACGACCTCAAGCGGCTCACGCCCCTGGACGTGACCAGGACGCCCCTGGGGAATCAGCTCGCGGCGATCGAGCAGATCGCCGGATCCCTCCGGGGGCGGGCCCTGTTTGTGGACACCGTCTTCAACGCCTGGAACACGCTGCGGCGCAACCTGGTCAAGGAGGCGATGCAGCCCCTGATGCAGCAGCACCCGGAGGCCCTGGAGGCGGCCCTGGAGGTCGTGAACGACAATCTGATCCAGTACGCCCTGGCCAGCCTGGAGCGGGGGAGCGCCGGGATCTTCCTCTCGGTGCCCGCCTCGGCCGAGAGCCTGACGCCCGAGCAGTACGCGCGGTTCATGCGGCCCTTCGACCTGAAGCTCCTCGCGGCCATCCGCGGTCGGGGCGAGTGCCACATCCTCCATGCCCACGGGGAGACGCTGTACCTCGACCAGATCCTGGAGTATCCCGCCCACGTCCTGTCGTGGGCCGATCTGAACGGCGGTCCCTCCATCGCCGAGGCGCGCCGCCGGACCCCGCTCACCCTGATGGCCGGTCTGGACCACATCAAGTTCCCGTACCTCTCGGCCCGGATGATCCGCGACCAGGTGCGATCCGCCCGCGCCCAGGCCGGCAACACCAGGTTCATCCTGGCCCCGGGATGCTCGGTGCCCAGCTACAGCTTCCCGCCCCTGATCCGGGCCGCCCGGGACGCCGCCCGAGTCTGAGCCCAGGGAGCGGAGGGGCAAAGGGCGCAGAGGAGCCGGGGTGAAATGAGGGGGGCTCAGGCGGCTAGGCGCTGAACCGTTTCACAATGAACCGGCGGATGGCGTTCCGCTGGTCCTGATCCATCCAGACGAAGCAGAGGCCGTGGCGGTACGCCGGCCCCGCCCCCGGCATCGCCTCGGACGCGGCGTTCCACACGACTTCTCCTACCGCGTGCAGCCTGGCATCACCGGTGCGAAGACTGATGTCGAGCCAGGCGCCCTTCTCGCACCGCTGCGGCAGCTCCAGCATGACGCCGCCTTCGCTCAGGTTCCGGATGAAGCCCGCGATCCGTCCGGCGACGCCCCGACTGGCACTGCGGCGGAGCCGGCAGATCACCCCGATCTCGACGTTGAATCGCGGATGGCGCCGCCGGGGATGATCGTCGTGTATCCCCGTCGCCGTCGTGGCGGCAGGCTGCGGGCGTCCGATGCGCAGGAAGAGCGCGACGTTGTGGGCGAGACGATCCAGGCCCACGGGCTTCGGGATATACCCGATGCAGTGCCGGAACACTTCCTGAACCCTGGCGCCGGAGATCTCCTCTGGGGTCAGTGCGGCCACGATGATGCCGGCCGTCTCGGGCTGCTCGCGCAAGGTCCTGGCCACGGTCAGGCCGTCCGTATCCGGTAGGGCGAGATCCAGCAGGATGAGGTCGGGGAGCTGCTGGGCGGCCAGCGCCACCGCCTCCGTGCCGGTTCCGGCCTCGATGATCTGGTAGCCGAGACCGGCCAGGGCGTCGGCCAGATCCATCCGGAGCGAGGAGTCGTCTTCCACGATCAGGATCCGCTCGCCGGGCATGGCTGTCTCCGTCCGACCCAGGGCGGACCCTAGCGACCGGTCGAGGCGGAGTCAAGCCCTTTCGCGCTCCGCGCCAGCCCAGCGGAAAGTCCGGCATCCCCGCGGGCCAGGAGAGAGAAGGGGCACGGGGAAAACGAAGCCCCCCGGAAGAGTCCAGGGGGCTCCGTGGGCCAGCGTTCACCGATGCGAGGGGCGTCGATTATTTGCCGCGGGTGTGGATGCCCTTGGCCTGCGCCACGGCCCAGGCCTTGTCCCGGGAGGCGTGACAGCTCAAACAGGCGAAGTCAGCCGTCAGTTTGCCGGTCGCAAATTTCCCGTCCGGCGTGAACATCTGATCGTTCGGCCCCAGGCTGATCTTGAAGATGTGGGTCTTGATGTCGCCCACGTATTTGCCGAAGCTCTCGGCGCTCTTGCCGGCCGCCGGCATATGACACTCCGTGCACTTGACCAGCGATCTCTCGTGCCGGCTGCCCTTGAAATCGGCTGCCTGCTGGGCGTGGCAGTCCCCGCAGCCCATTTTCTGGGAGATGGCCGCCCGCTTGTGGGGATCATGGCAGGTCACGCACGAGACCTTGCCCTGGTGCGGGCTGGCGATCAACTCGTTGTACTGCTCGTGGTGTTGGATAAAGCCGCCACCGGCCGGGATTTTCTCCTGGGCCCCGCGGATGTGACACTTGCCGCAGGCGGCGTCGCTCTGGTCCACCTTGATGTTGGCCTTGGCGGGAGCTAGGACGTGCTGCTTGCCCGGGCCGTGGCACTCCTCACAGGTGATGCCAGGGAAGGCCCAGGTCCCCACGATGCCGGGCCGACCATCCTGGTTACCCTCTTTGCTATAGGCGGTCATGTGGCAGGGGCCACAGTTGTACTTGGTCTCCTTGCCAGCTTCGTAGTCCACCCACCGCCCGGTGGCAATGTTGTACTGGTTCTTCCCCGGCTTGTCCTTGTTGGGGCCGGTCTTGGTGACGATGAACCCTTTCTGGTCAATGTAGCGGGACTTCCGGGTGGCCCCACCGATGACGTAGGAGATGTCGTCCCAGGTGTAGCCCTCAGGGAGAGGAATGCCCCACTCCCGCGCCTCGGCCGCAGGGCGGAGCTTTTTGGGATGGCCGTGATCGCGGTAGTAGTTGTAGATCTGCTCATGGCAGGAGGAGCAGGCCTGCGGGCCGACATACCCCTTTGCGGCCCACTGGTCGGAGACGACTTCGGAGGGTAGCTTGAGGACCGTTTTGCCGGCAGCACCCATCTGGGCGGCACAGCCGGCCAGGACCAGCGCGAAGAGGCTCGCACCGAGTGGGAGCAGCATGTGGAGTCTACCGTTCGACATAACAGCCCTCCCTTCCTGCACAACATGGATGGTATGACCTGAGAGCTACGACCCGTTTCCCAAGCTTCGTTTTGTTTCGGATACCCAGTCGGGTTTGATCGTGGTGAGATAACTCGCTGCGGCGGGCATCCCCCCTTTCCTTGAATCCCTCCTCCGGGAATCAGGCCGTTCTGTATCACCCCCGGTCCAGCGGGTCGATCAGGAAAGATCTGCGTCTGCCTCGTGCAGAGGTTGCCTTGCCGCCTTCGCCTATCGCCCCATCCAACCGAACGGGCAGGGGGCCATCCCCCTGCCCCTTGACCTGAGCCATCCAGGCTACTTGAATCGCAGGATCTGGTACTGGCCGTCCCCGTAGGTGGTGTGGCCGGGCGGGATCTCGCCACGGCCGCAGTTATTGAAGATCGAGAGGCTGAACTCGTACTCCCGCGCCTTCGCCAGGTCGAAGATCACGTCGTCCGCGGGGTTCCCCGTGTTCAGCTTCCGCTTGAATTCGTGGATCCAGACCCCGTCCTTCCACACGGCCGAGTCACGGACGTCGCCGCGGCTTCCCTCGGGGTTCCGCAGGATCCGCTCCGGGACGGCCGCGTTGTACTTCTTGTAGAGCGCCCAAGCCTGGTCCACCTTCCGCTTGTCGAACTTCGGATCGGACGGGTCCGCCACGATCGTTCGGCCTTCGGCGATGTCCTTCTGTGTGATCACCATGGCGTCCAGGTAATTCTGGGGGGCCGCCTTCATGACCAGCGGGCCGGTGCGATCTCGGTTGCGGTTCCGGGTCTCGGGTCCCCGCCCCTTGTCCGGCCGCCGGCCCGCGTCCTCGGTGTCGTACCCCTCCTCATAGGCCTGGTACCACACCCAGTACTTGTCGTCCAGCCATCCCTCGAGCTGGAAATGCCCGGCCGTGGCCTGGTGGGTCACCGGATCCACCGTCGCCGGGCCCACCTGGGCGATCCGGATAGCCCCCAGGCCGCGGGCGGCCTTGCTGTGCCAGCTATCGGCCTTCTGGCCCTTGACGTCGGTGAACTCCGACGACCCGGGGATGTTGCCGTGGCACTTGATGGCGCAGCCGTAGGCGGCTTTGTAGTTGGGGATGGTCATGTTCCAGGTGAAGGCGATCCGGTCCTCGGATTGCTTGGTGTTGTCCACGTCCTTGGGATCAAAGTAGGGAGGCTTCCAGGCGCTGCCGGCCCACTCCCAGGCATCGCTCCGGGTCATGCTCAAGGTCTTGTCCTTGTACTCCGCCCGAATGTACAGATACTGGTCCGAGTAGAGCGCCTTGAGCTTGACTTCGGTCACGGGGGTGTAGACAGTGGGAACGAGGCGAACCACGTGTTCCGCCGCCGTGCGCCAGGCGGGATGGTCCCCTGCCCCCGTGATCTCGAAGTCCTGGGTGATCCGAACGGCATCGAGATAGGGATCGTAGCCCAGGGGCCGATTGACCGAGATGCTGTCCACCCACCGGGTGATCGTCGCCACCTCGGATGGCTTGAGATACTTGGCCATGAACCCTCCGGGCTGAATCCATTGGCGGAGGGTTCCCAGCCGAGCGGCGGCCACAATCTGATCCTCGGTGGCGAGGGGCGGGAACCCCATGCCCTTCGGGTTCTTCCCTCCCTGGACGTGGCAGGCGACGCACTTCTCTTCCACCTTGGGGGCGAACTGGGCCTGCGTGATCGCATGCTGCGCGGGAGTGTCCTTGGGGTTGAAGTTGCGGAGGTTGAAGTGCGTCACGCTCGGCGATGTGTGACACGTGACACAGTCGGTCTGGGGATGATCCGACTTGAACGGCACGTGGCAGGCACCGCACTGAACCGCAGATTTCGGGAAGGCGGCCGCATGGGCCGCGGGCGGTGTCTGGTGACACCGTGCGCATTTGGCGTCAACGAGGGCCTTCACGTCGCCCGGAACGGAGACCTGGGCCCCTGGCAGCGTTGCGCAGGCTCCCACCATGGCACCGAGACCCAGGATGACGAGGAACAATCCCATCCGTATTCCTGGCATGATGTCCCTCCTTTCGACCGCACCCGTCCGTTGAAGGGAACCAGGGCCCTGGCCAGCAGGGAGACCGAGGTCGCCGTGATCGCGCTCGACTGAATTCCCTCCCTGACCCGGTGCCCGTCCTCCCCAACGACGAGCCGTTGTCCCGGCCCTCTGTCGAGGTCGGACCCCGGTCACTTCCGCGCATTACTTGGCCATAGGCGCCCTCCTCTCTTCCTGTGGGCATTCTGGAGATCCGAGACGTAACCCGCCACGGATGAGACTGCGATCCGTGGCCTGCTCTGTTTAGGTCCGCAGAGCGCTACGTGATGTCATTTTCAACACCCATGTGCGGGATGTCTTTCGGCCCTGACAACTCAAATTCGACCCTTGAGGTCCGACACGCATGCCGGGAGTGGTCACGTACGATGCATTACTGGCTTTCAGAAGAGGCTTCGTCGGGTATAATCCGCCCTGCGTTGCGGTCGCAACCACCATTCACCTACAGGAGGAGGAGTGCATGGGAGCCATGAAGGAGTTTGCCGGCGTGTACTATCGTGAGGGGGCGCTGGATCCAAAGACCACGCAGCTCGTGGCGCTGGCCGCCATGGCCGCGGCCGGCTGCACGAGCTGAGTGCCGGCACGCTTCGCGGCCGCGAAGCAAGCCGGCGCCACCGAGGACGAGCTGATGGAGACCTTGTATTACGCCATGCGGGGCGCCGCCCGCGCCGCCTGGAGCACCATCAAGGTGATTGACGGCGTGGAGGATCTCAACAGGAAGTGGAAGGAGAAGTACGAGCGCGAGGCTGGGAAGTAGCCCTGACTGCCCTCGGCTCTTACACGGCCCCTCCGCATGCGCCCGGAGGGGCCGTGGTGTTTCTCGTCGTCATTGGGGTTCACCGATAGGCGTCGAGTCGTCGAATCATCAGCCCAGCTCGCGATCCAGAAGTTCGGTGAAATCCTTCTCCCGAAGCATCCAGCGCCGCCACGTGCCGAGGTGCGGGATGATGTGCGGAATCAAGCGCAGGGCCGGGTACGGGGGGATCACGGGGACACCCAGGAAGCTTCGGAACAGGAGCAGGACCATCAGCTCCTCGCGCCGCGCCCGCTCACGGCGGATCTCCTCCACCATCTCGAACAGGGTCGCGCCATAGATGAAATCCTTGAGGGCCTGATACCATACCCGCCAGCCGCTCAACGGTCGGGTGCCCCCCTGGGAATGCCCCGGCTTCGCCCGCACGGGCGAAACAGGCGTCCCCCGGAGACGGCTACGAGACATCCGTCGCGGCCGATCCACCGTGAGCTCCTGCCATAGGAACCAGAAGAACGGATTCACGCCTGATCCAATTCCGGGACGCCGCGGGCGATGGCATCATTCGGGCGCCCCGACTTCCTGAACTTCCGTGCCATGCCTCGGCCGATGGCAAGACCCTTCCCCATGTATCGGATTGAAGGCACCAGGATCGGTCGGATTTCAATGCCGCTCCCACCTGGACCTGCCACACCCCGAAACGGACGCTAGCGTCCGGCCAGGACAGCCTCCAGGCCTCGGCTCATGGCCTCGTAGCTCGTGGAACCCTCCCGGAAGCCGACGATGCGTCCATCGGAGGCCAGGAGCAGAAAGGTGGGGACACCCTCCAGGCGATAGGCCCGCACGACCTCCTGCGTCCCCATCAGGTACGGCCAAACATGCCGGTGCCGTTCGGCGAAGGCCCGCACTCGGCGGGGATCGTTACGGCGCTCATAGGCCACCGTGAGAAACTGCACCCGGGCTCCATAAGCGATGTGCAGCCGGGTAAGAATGGGGGCCATCTCCAGGCAGTGGGGGCAGTCGAGGTCCATGAACTCCAGCAGCACCGGGCGCGTCCCCAGGAATTCCCCCAGGCTGCGTGCTCGTCCATCCAGATCGGAGAGGGAGAACGGCGGCGCCACCGCCACCCTGGAACCGGCCGTCTGGGCCGCGACGGGCGCGGCAAACTGCCGATCCACCCCATAGAGGCCGCCGGCCAGCAGTGCCACGCTTGCGGCAAAGATCAAGATCAATAACCGCCTGTCCCACGCGCCAGCGCTCCGTCCTGCTGGCCTCTTTGCGCTATCCATGCCGAACCCTCTCTCGGCCCGCCGCTCCTGCTGCTTTCCAGGCGGCCAGGGCCGCGAAAAACGTTGCGGCGATCAGGCCCAGCGCGATGAGGCAATAGGGACAGACCGCCCCGATGACGAAAAATTCCACCCAGGTCATCCCGAGCTCGAAGGCCAGACCGATTCCGCCCGCAAGGGCCAGAACGGCCGGGAGCCAGCGCGGACTCCCCTCGCCCGCAAGGAGGCGCCAGGCCGCCAGGCCGAACAGGAGCGCGAAGCCCCCGAGGCCGACGAGCGCCACCGGGACCCTTCCGATCTCGGCATACGGGCTGGCGAGAACCTTGTCGCAAGAGACGGTGTCGGTGAAGGTGCACAGCCCGCGTTTGGGATTGCCCGCGATGGCGGCGTGCAGCGTGACGAGGTATCCGGCCACAATGCAGCCAGCCAGCGTGAAGGCCAGTGCTAGCCGAAGGGCCCATCGTTCCGTGGGCGTCACGACGTTCCCGGATGCACGAAGCACTGGCAGGTCAATGGTCTCATCCATTCGCGGTCCTTTCTCGTGCTGTTCTGTCTAGTTTCTTCCCTCCCAGCCCGCTGTCAGACCGCCCTATGCGCGCTCCCCTCCCGAGCGGCCAGTCCTGCGCAGCTCCTCCAGCTCCCTCTCCAGCGATTGCAGCCGTCGCGAGAGCACGTCACGTTCTTCCTCCAGCAGCCGCCGGTACTCCTCGCGCGGTGATTCGCCGGAGGGCCACCGGTGTCCGAGATGGGACCCCCAGATGCCTCCGTGGCAAGAACCATGGTGGCCATACCCACAGCAGCACATGGCAATCCTCCTGGCTTCGCGGAGGCGGCGACAGCCGCCTCCCATGCCTTTAGATCTGAATCCCGAAGACGATGAAGATGTACTTCAGCCCGACGTAAAGGAAAATCAGGCCGAACAGCACCTTCAGGGCTGCCGTCTTGACCTTCGTCATCAGGACAGCGCCGATCACGGCCCCGATGGCCGCCCCCACGCCCATGGCCACGGCCGCGGGCAGGTTCACGAATCCCTCGTACAGCTTGATGAGTGCCCCTACCAGCGCGAACCAGACGAAGGACGCCAGGGAGGTCCCGATGGCGATCTTCATGGGCGCTCTCAGGATATAGACCATGGAGGGCACCATGACATAGCCGCCGCCCAGGCCGATGATCCCCGTGAGGAATCCGACCGCTCCTCCGGTGAGGCTCTTGGCCGTCGGGCTCCCTCCGACGAACGCCCCCTTGGGCTCCGGCGCCTTCCACTGCCAGAGGCCTTCCCAGAACATGCGGACGGCGGGGTACAGGAACGCGATGCCCACGACCAGATCCACGATGCGGTCATATTGGGCAATGGCGGCGAAGACCGCCGAGCCGATCAGGACGCCGATCACGCCGCTCAGGGCGATGACCTTGGCGGCCGGTTTGTCCACGTTCCCCAGCCGGGCGTGCTTGATGGCCCCCGCTCCCGCGGTGAACACCACCGCCGTGAGCGTCGTCCCCACCGCCAGGGCCGGGCTGAAGGCAAAGCCGAACCGGACCGTCGGCATCATCAGGACGCAGCCCCCGATCCCCAGGAGGCCACCCAGGCCGCCGGCGACGATGCCGGTGAGGAACAGGATAACGATGGTGAGCGCATCCATCGCAACACCTCCTCTCCCCTCCGCACCCCTCCTGCCTCACCCCAACCAGGGACCTCGCAAGCCACTTCGAGGCCGCCTGCCACGGCAGACTACGGGGTGGAGGTGAGATACTCCATGCCCTCCACCGCGGAGGCGAAAACGGTCGACCCGAGCGCGAATCTCGCGGTGATGATGGCCTCGGCAATCTCCTCCTTGGTCACCCCGGCCCGGTGGGCAAGCTTGACGAAGGTCTCGGTACACAGGTGGCTGCTCACGGCCGCAGCCACGCCGATCATGATGAGGTGTTTGCATTTGGCCGGAATATGCGGGAGATCCATAACGAACTTCCGGTCCTCGGCCTGTTTCGGAATCATCTCCGGAACAAGCTTGGAGAGCAGGACCATGGGCCTCGGCTCCTCACCCAATCCCTCCGTCATTTTTCTCAGGATCTGTTCCACAGCGCTCTGCTTCTCCATTGTGAGCCCTCCTCGTCAGGACAGCCTGTCAGGTTCCTTCACATCACGCGCACACCAGAGTCCTGGACGCCCGAGGATTGGTCCATCCACAGCGGAGGAGCGGCGCGAATCCGAGCCATGATGCCCTCCGCCATCCGGTCCCAGAAAGCCTCCTCCGGTTCCGGCACAGGCATGTCGCGGATGGCCGAAAGCAGGCCGTGAAGCAGCCGCTCGGTCCGCCCGCAGTCGCGGCAAACGCCGAGATGCGCCTGGAGGGCGGCTGCTTCAGCCTCCGGCAGTTCCTCGAGGAAGACGAGCCGTCGCTGGATCGCCCTGCACTGTCGCGAGCGCCGCCGCTCCCGTACACCGCCGCGAGGACCCGCCGCCATGGATACCTCACTCCGCGCGCAAGGCCACGATGGGATCCACGCGAGCCGCGCGCCGCGCCGGATAGGCCCCGAAGAATATCCCGACCGCCGCCGAGACGCCCATGGCCAGGAGGATCGCCGGGGGCGAGATGGCGGTGGGCCACCCGGTGACGCGGCCGAGGATCAGGCCTCCGGCCACGCCGGCGAGGCTTCCAATCAGGCCGCCACCCAGGCTCAGGCCGGTCGCCTCCAGGATGAACTGGAGCAGGATGTCCCGCCGCCGGGCGCCAACGGCGCGGCGCACCCCGATCTCTTGCGTCCGCTCGCGGACCGAGATGACCATCATGGCCAGGATCCCGATGCCGCCGACGAAGAGGGAGATCCCGGCGATGCTCGCGAGGAGCAAGCTGAACGTCTGGCTGGTCTCCCGGGCCGCCTCCAGGATCTCGGCCTGGGTCTGGATGGTGAAGTCATCCGGGCGACCGGCGCGGATCCGGTGCCGCTCCCGCAGGAGGGCGGCCGCCTGGGCGGCCGCCGCATCCATGAACCGCTCCTGCCAGGTCTGGACGTACAGGCTGGTCAGAGAAGCCGCGTTGAACAACCGCCGGAGTGCGGTGGTGATCGGGATGAGGATCTGATCGTCCTCGTCAATCCCGGCGTAGCTGATCCCCTTCGGCTCCAGGATCCCGATCACCTCGAACGGCGCGTTCCCGATGCGAATGGTGTCGCCCAGCACCCCTCGCCCTGCCCCCAGATTGGCGAGGACCGTCTGTCCCACCACGGCGACCCGCTGCGCCCCCTGGACCTCGTCGGCGTCGAAGAAGCGGCCGACGACCGTCCTGAACTCCCGCACGACCGGGAAGTCGGCGGAGGTGCCGACCACACTGGTGTTGGCCGTCCCCGTGCCGTATTTCACGGCCAGCTTCCGGCTGTGAATCGGCACGACCCGCGAGACGGCCGGGCACTCCTCGGCAATGGCCCGGGCGTCCCGCAGGTCCAGCGTCGTCACATTGCCGACGATCTGGGGACGGCCCGCGACCAGCTTCATCTGGCCGGCGCTGACGATGATGAGGTTGGTTCCCAGTCCCTGGATCCTCCCCAGCACCTCGCGCTTGGCCCCCTCGCCGACGGCCTGCATGACGATGACCGCGGCCACGCCGACCACGATCCCCAGGGTGGCCAGGACCGCCCGAAGCTTATGGGCCGTCACCGCCTTGAGCGCGATGCGAGACCCCTTGAGGAGGCGCATGGCCATGCCTCAGAACAGCAGCACCGACAGGACTGCACCGCCTCCCACCCCCCTACCCCCGCAGGGCCTGCACCGGGTGCAGGGCGGCGGCCTTGCGGGCGGGCTGGACGCCGAAGACCAGGCCGACGATGCCGGCGAAGAACACCGCACCCACGATGGCGGGCCACGATATTGCCGCCGGCCAACCGACCAGACGCGAGGCCACCAGGGCCCCGGCGACGCCAAGGAGGACACCGACCAGGCCGCCTGCCGCCGTCACAACCCCCGCTTCGAGGACGAACTGCAGCAGGATGTCCCGCCGCCTGGCGCCGACCGCCCGGCGGAGGCCGATCTCCCTGGTCCGCTCGCTCACCGAGATCAGCATGATGTTCATCACGATGAAGCCGCCGACCAGCAAGGACAGGCCCGCAACGATACTGAGAAAGATGGTGAGGGTCTGGGACGTCCCGGTGAGGACCCCCAGCATCTGCTCGGCGATCCGGACGCTGAAGTCGTCCGGCATTCCCGGCGCGATATGATGCCGCTCGCGCAGGACCGCCTTCACCCGCTCCGCCGCAGCCGCCACGTCACCGTTCGCCTTGACCTGGATGACGAGCTGGCTCAGATGGGTGACGTTGAACAGGCGCCGGGCGGCCGTGGATTGCGGGATCAGGATCCGATCATCGAGGTTCCCGCCCCCCGGGCTCGCCCCCTGGCGCTTCAGGAGGCCGATCACCTTGAAGGGGGCATTGTCAATCCGGATCGTCTCCTCCAGCGGATCGCCGTCCCCGAAGAGGGCGGCCGCCGTATCCGGCCCGAGGACGGCCACGCGGGCAGCCGAGGCCTGCTCCTCCGGGCCGAAGAACTCCCCACGGGCCACGGGCGCCGGCCGGATCTTCTGGTGGCTCGGCGTCACTCCCCACACCACTGTCGTGGTGGACTGCCCGCCGAACTTCACGGGCACATCCCGCTTGATCTGGACCATGGCCACATCCGTGACGTTGGGCACCTCCGTCCTCATCGCCTGGGCATCCTCGGCGGTCAGCGTGGCCGGGGAGCTGTCCACGCCGCCCATGCCCCGGGTCACGCCGCCGCCCGGGACCACCATGACCGCACTGAACGCCCCCATCTTCTCCATGCGCTGCATAACCTGGAGTTTCGCCCCCTGGCCCACCGAGATGATCACGGTGAGCGCCGCGATCCCGACGAGCACCCCCAGCATCATGAAGAAAGTCCGGAGCGTGTTCGCCGTGAGGCCCTTGAGGCTCACCCGCACCGCGCCGATGGTTTTCATGGGCGCCCTCCCGCCACGACCGCCGCTCTGTCGGGGACCTCGTCAGGCCGGCTCTCCCAGACGAGCTGCCCGTCCTTCAGGTGGATGATGCGCCCCGCATGTCGGGCGATGTCCGGCTCGTGGGTGACCAGGACGATGGTCCGGCCCTGCCGGTGCAGGTCGCGAAACAGGGCCATCACCTCTTCACTGGCCTTGGTGTCCAGGTTCCCGGTGGGCTCGTCCGCCATCAGGATGGCCGGGTCCGTCACCAGCGCGCGGGCGATGGCCACCCGCTGCTGCTGGCCGCCCGATAGCTCCGTCGGTTTGTGGTGTGCCCGGTCGGCCAGACCCACACTGGCCAGGGCCGCCGAGGCTTTGGCCTTGATCCCGCCCTCGTCCCGGTAGATCAGAGGCAGCTCCACGTTCTCGAGGGCCGTCGCCCGTGGGAGCAAGTTGAAGCTCTGGAACACGAATCCGATCTTCCGGTTCCGGATGGCGGACAGGGCGTCATCATCCAGGCCGGCCACCTCTTTCCCGTCCAGCAGGTACGACCCCCCGTCCGGAGTGTCGAGACATCCCATCAGGTTCATCAGCGTGGACTTGCCACAGCCCGAGGGGCCCATGATGGCGACGAACTCCCCCTTCCCGATGCGGAGGGAGATGCCGCGCACGGCCGGCACCTCCACGTCCCCCACGCGGTAGGTTTTCTGGATCCCGTCCATTCTGATCATCGTCGCATGCTCCCTGGTTTTTGCGCTAGCGCGCAAAAACCAAACCTGAAAGGCATCAGGTCCCCACTCTAATTCTTGCGCGTGAGCGCAAGAACCGGCTCACTTCGATCCAGGCGGCAGGTCCCCCCTGGCCGCGGGGTTCCCGTTCTCGAGCTCGCCCACGACCACCCGGTCGCCTTCCTTGAGCCCGCCCAGGATCTCGGTGAAGCTCTTGTCCTTCCACCCCGTCTTGACCGGGCGGCGGACCAGCCGGTCCCCCTCCTGAACGAACACCACTCGCTCACCGTCCTCCCGCCGGACCGCCTGGTTGGGGACGGCCAGCACCTTCTCCCGCTTCGCCACGGTGATCGTCGTGTTGGCGGTCATGTCGGGACGCAGCAGCCCCTCCCGGTTTTCAATGGCGATCACCACGTCGTAGGTCACGACGTTCTGCTGGATCAGGGCCTTCGGGTAGATCGCCGTCACCTTTCCCCGGAACTCCCTGTCGGGGTAGGCATCCACGCCGAAGGTCGCCTCCTGCCCCACGCGGACCTTGCCGATGTCGGTCTCGTCCACGTAGGCGTCCACCTGGAGGCGGCTCAGATCAATGATCGTCACGAAGGTCGGCGCCTGGGCCGCGGCGCTCCCCGAGGTCACGGTCTCCCCCTGCTGGGTCGAGACCGAGGCCACGACCCCGCCCATCGGAGCGGTGATGTTGGCGTACCCGAGGTTCGCCTCGGCGATCCGGAGTGCCGCCCGCGCCTGCTCGACCTGGGCCTCGGCGTACCGGAGGTCCTCGGCCGTGTATTTCTCCCGCGTCAGGCTGAGCTGCTCGCGGGCCGCGCGGACCTGAGCCAACGCCACGTCATAGTCCCGGGCCGCCGTGTCCACGACCTGGAGGGCAATCCCCCCGTCCTGGTACAGGCTGCGATACCGGTCCAGGTTCACTTGAGCCAGGAGGCGATTCGCTTCCGCCTGCCGGAGGGCCGCCTCGGCCGTCTGGAGCTCCTGAGTGCGAGCGCCGTTTCGCACCGTGGCCAGCCTTGCCTCCGCGGCGGCGAGATCGGCCCGGGCCTTCTCCACGGCGGCGCGCAGGTCGTTCTGCTCCAGCCGGGCAATCGTCTGCCCGGCCCTGACCCGGTCTCCGACTTGGACGGCGAGTTGCTCGACGCGACCGGGGATGCGGGAGCCCACCCTCACCTCGGCTCCGACCATCGCCTTGATCGTCCCCGTTGCGGTCACCGTGGCGCTGAGGTCCCGCCGCGCGACGACGCTCGTCACCGGACCGTTGGCCGAGGCTGGCCGCCTGAGGACATACCAGCCCGCCGCCCCGGCGGCGCCGAGGGCCACCATCAGCATGGAAATCCATAGCCACCTGCGCGAAGCCGCCACGACGACCCTCCCCCGGTCACCGCGCCATCAGGTCCCGGCGCATCGTCTCAAAATCCTCTCGGCTCAGCTCCCCCCTGGCGTACCGCGTCCGGAGAATCTCCAGGGCGGAATCCGATCCGGCCCGACCCACCCGCCGGAGGAAGACAACGACCGCCACGACCAGCACCACCCAGAATACCAGCATGACCAGCGGGCCCAGCGGCCAGCCCAGCCAGTACATCACCCACCCCCTCGGCCACCATGCCCCCCACATGACCTACCTCCTCTTCCGCAGGAGCGACCGCTCGCCGCTGCACGAGACGATGGACGGCTCGCGGGGGGAACCCGGCCCCGCCAGAAGTTCCGGGTTCTCCCGTGTCGGCCCGCTCGCCACCAGGCCACCGCCCTCCAGCAGATTCTTGCCGAACTGAATCGGCACCCCGTAGTTGCCGCCCTGGAACTCCGGGAGGTAGGCGGTGTTCACCCCGATCACCCGACCCTGGCGATCCAGCAGCGGGCCCCCGCTGCCCCCGCCCTTCGTCCGTGCGTCATACACGAGGATGTGCGGCATCGCCTCCCAGAGAAATCCCCCGGTAATCGTCGGGCGAAGGCGACGGGTGCGAGCCAGGTGTTCGGCCGTGGCATAACTGCACGTCCCGGTCGTCGCCTCAAACGCAGTCCGCTCGGGCGTCTCCAGTTTCGCCAGGACCGCCTCCAGCCCGGTCGGGTATCCGATCAGGATCACGGGCTGGCCGTCTTCGAGCGTCGCGGGCGCCGGGTGGATGGGCAGGGGCTCTGCGGACGGAACCCAGCCGATCGTCCGGATGAGCGCAATATCCTGCTCGGCATCCACCCGCACCACCTCGACGGGGATGCCCTCGCCGTGCTCCTGGAAGAAGGCCCGGAGGCGCAGGAAGACCGGGCGGAGCCCCGCGGCCCTGAGCGGGGCACTCGCCTCGTCCTCCCACCAGGGCTCGGCGACGTGCCGGTTCGTCAACAATTCGCCCTGCCGGCTTGCCAGGAAGGCCGTCCCGCAGTAGTTGGTGACGGCGATGGGACCGGTTCCCTCCAGATCCACCAGCGGGACCCCCTGGGGATCGGCGATCGGCTCGCCCGCCTCGTTCAGGACGTGACGCAGGGGTCGTCCGGCCGGATCCATGAACGTGTAGGTCCCCCACACATAGGCCACGGCCGCGCGGGCCCTGGCCACCACCGCAGCGATCCGGGCCTGCTCGGACTCGACGGTCCGAAGCCGCGCCTCCAGGACCTGGATCTGCGCCTGCAAGGCCTCGGTCCCTCGAGTTACATCCTCGACCGTGGCGCAGGCCGCCGGCAACACCAGCGCCAGCCCCAGGATCAGCGCCCGCAGCCGGCGTCCTCGGAAGGCCATGATCGTCCCCTCACTGCCAGGAGCGGCTGGAGGGGCGACCACCCATCCACCGGGGTCGCCCGGCCTCGTCGCGCAGTTCCAGCACGGCGCCGGTCCGCTGGTTCGTGATCCGGGCGGCAACCAGATAGACCTGCTGGCGGCGGTCCATCATTTTGGACCCTTCGACGATGAGGGGATCGCCGCTGCGGATGTCCGCCCGCAGCTCGGCCAGGTACCACCCCGGGGCCAGCATCACGGTGAAGCTCTCGTCTGCGGTGTCGAGTCGCAGGGTCGAGGGCCCGCCCCGCGACACGATATCCACCCGGCTGGCGGTCCCCGCCACGCGGATCACCGTGTTCCGGTCGAAGCCCGGGGTGATGGGCGAGCCCCACCACCAGCCCTGACCGGCAAGGGCCGGGACCGGCACCGTGAGCGACGCCGCCAGGACACCGGCGAGCACGAGGGCCATTGCCCGCGGCCGGGCCAATCGGCCGTGAAAACAGGCGCGCCGACCCCAGGCGATCACGCGATACATGACTTCTCCAATCCGAAGGAGCAGGCCCAGGAGCAGCCCCACACACGTGATTGCCCAGAGCGCAAATTCGATGGTCTGGTTCAGTGCATCCATGCCAGCCTCCTGGGCGCGCCCCGGAACTTGTACCTCAAGATCAGCGGCGGCCGGGAGGCCTCATGCTTCCCGGCCGCGATACTCCTACCAGCGGAAGCCCATCCCTTTGCGGGGACCAGCTAACCGCATCCGGCCGCCGAACGCCGGGAGCTGCGCCCGCTGCTCGGGGGTCAGCACCTCCGCCACGGTGGTCCGGGCGGCCAGGGCCTTCTCTTGCATCTGGGCCTGGAGCGCGGCGATCTCCTTCTGCTTCGCCGCGATCTTGGCCTGATCCAGGGTTGGCTCGCGGAAGAGATTTCGCAGCTCGGTCTGTTTCGTGAAGAGTTCGGTCCGGATCTTGGCCATCTCGGCGTACTGATCGGCCTGAATCTTCTGGATCTTGGCGATCTGCTCCGCGCTGAGCGCCGGCCCGACCACCGCGGGCCCGGGCCCATACGGCCCATACCCGTAGCCCCGGCCCCAGCCCGGTCCCCAGGCGAAGGCCGTCGCGGCCGTCAGCGCCAGGAGCCCGGCCAACCCGATTGCCACTACCGTCTTCTTCATTGCGGTTCCTCCTTTTCCTCTCCTCTCCCGAGGAGCCTGTCGGTTGCGTCCGGCCAGAGAAGGGAGCACAGACCGTGCCATCCGCGGGCAACGGAGGTCCGGCGTCGCAGAGGTTTAACGAATCCAGCAATGGCAGATTCTTACGCGGGCGAGGAGGGAAGTTGATGTCGGATAAAGGAACGAAGGCAGGATCGAGGACTGCCGATCTCGCACTCTTGCTGCGGATTCGGCACGCGGATGAAGTTACTTCTCCTCCTCCTGCGTTGTGGAAATGCCGTATTCTCTCAGGCGGGTATACAGGGTCCGAAGGCCGATGCCGAGCTGCCTGGCCGCCTCGCGCCGATTGCCGCCACAGGCCGCGAGTGCCCCCAGGATCGCCTCGCGCTCCAGCTCCTTGAGGGTCTTCGGCGTCCGGGAATCGGAGCGGACCGGGGACGGCGCAATGTGAAGGCAGGCCGGATCCAGGCGATCGCCCCGACACAGAATAGTCGCACGCTCGATGACGTTCTGGAGCTCCCGGACGTTCCCGGGCCACTCGTACCCCTGGAGCAGAGCCACCGCCTCTTCGGTGAAGCCGGCAATGCGCTTCCCGAGCCGGCGCGTCACGCTTTGCAAGATGTGTGCGGCGAGGGGAAGAACGTCGGACGGACGCTCGCGCAACGGTGGGAGCTGGATTGGGAAGACGCTGAGGCGGTAGAAGAGATCCTCGCGAAACGTCCCGCTCTCGACCATCTGGCCGAGGTCTCGGTGCGTCGCCGCGATGACCCGGACGTCCACGGTCACCGTCTTCGTTCCGCCCACACGCTCGAGCGTTCCTTCTTCCAGCACCCGGAGGAGCTTGGCCTGGAGGGCGGGGCTCATCTCCCCCACCTCGTCGAGGAAGAGCGTCCCCTGGTGGGCCAGCTCGAAGCGGCCGCGCCGCTGGGCCACGGCGCCTGTGAACGCCCCCTTCTCGTGGCCGAACAGCTCGCTCTCCAGCAGGGTCTCCGCCAGGGCCGCACAGTTGACCGCCACGAAAGCCCGATTCGCTCGGCCGCTCCAATGGTGGATAGCCCGCGCGATCAGTTCCTTCCCGGTGCCCGTCTCCCCCGTGATCAGGACCGTGGAATCGGCCGGGGCCACCGAGCGGGCGAGACCCAAGGCGGCCTGCATCTTCTCGTCTCCGGCTATGATCTCGCCGAAGGGGAAGACCGCCTCGGTCGCCTGGCGAAGGGTTGTCGCCTCGTCCGCCATCCGGCGCTCCTCCAGCACGCGCCGGACGGCGAGCCGAAGCTCGTCGGGGTTCGCCAGCGGCTTCAAGAGATAGTGGGCCGCCCCCTTCCGCATCGCCTCGACGGCTCCCTCGACGGTGCCGAAGGCGGTCAGCAGAATCACCGCCGTCTCCGGATCCTCTTCCTTGACACGCTCCAGCAGCTCGATTCCCGACATCCCGGGCATCTTCAGGTCAGTGATGATCACGTGGTAGTGGCGATTTGCCAGGAGCTGGAGGGCCTCTTCGCCATTCGCCGCGGCCGTGACGTCGTGCCCCTCATCCCTCAGGACGGATGTGAGCAGGAGCCGCATGGCCGGCTCGTCATCCACCACCAGGATGCTGCCCTTCGGCTTAGCCATTCGCCGGACCCTCCACGGGAAGCGTGACCAGGATCGCCGTGCCCTCCGGACCGGTCCGGGCGACGCGGATCGTTCCGCCGTGCGCCTCAACGATCTGCCGGCAAATGGCCAGGCCGAGCCCGGTCCCCTTGGTGCGCGTCGTGTAGAACGGCTCGAAGATGCGGGGCAGGTCCGCCTCGGGTATCCCCGACCCCGTGTCCTCGACAGCGACCTCCACGGCCGGTCCTCTCAGGCCCCTGTCGTCACGCAACCGGAGGGCCAGTGTCAGTTTTCCCCCGTTGGGCATCGCCTGGAGGGCGTTCGTCGCGAGATTCCCGAAGAGCTGCTTCAACTGATCGGGATCGGCAGTGACGTGGGGCATTTCCTCGGAAGCCTCGAGCCGGCACACCACCCCGGCGGCCTCCGCCGCCGGCCCCGCCAATC
>JBBIQE010000009.1:0-44752 GCA_037442485.1 Methylomirabilis sp. (SeqCode) | reverse complement strand
ATCCCGCGGCACCACGTCCGAGAGTCTCCGAAGAAACTCCGGAATCCGCCCATTTCGGAGCCGATAGAGGACCCTTCCTCCCTCCCGGCGCGCGGTGAGGATCCCCGACCGTCGGAGGATAGCCAAGTGCTTGGAAACATTTGACTGCTGTTGCCCTATCGCCACCTGGATGTCGCAGACGCACCGCTCCCCCTCCGCCAAGACCTCGAGGATCCGAAGCCGCGTGGCCTGCCCTACCGCCTGAAGAAACTCCGCTTGGGCCTCATGTCTCGCCATCATGGTAGGATCCATGAATATGACTGTCTGCTCATGAAGCAATATCCATGCCGCCCGGCGCAGTCCCGCTCCCGTCCCAAGGAAAGGCTGGGCCGGGGGCAGAAGATCCAGGCCGTCAGGGTCCCCTTCCCAGAGCGTCCTGTGGCGGCCGAGTCTGCCGGTTCGTCCACCACAGTGCAGAGCGTTAATGGTCCTGGCTTTGCTCGTCCGGTGATGGTATAGTGACCCCGGCTTTTCATGGTAGGGGGCAGCCTCTCATGGTTACCAAGGCTCAAATCACGGCACAGGATCTGTGGCGACTTGGAGAAGGCGACATCCGACGCGAACTGGTGAATGGCGAGGTCAAGGAGATTGCGCCCGTCGGGGGGGTCCATGGGCGAATTACGGTGATAACCTGTGCCTGGCTGGTAGGACATGTACGGGACCATGGGGGCGGGGAAGTGGTCGCAGGGGACGTGGGATTCGTCCTCAATCTCCCTGCCGATCCCGAACGGGTTCGTGCCCCTGACGTCGCCTTCATTTCTGCCCAGCGCCTGCCGGGAGGACGCCTGCCAGAGGGCTTCCTGGTGGGCGCCCCCGACCTGGCCGTTGAGATTCTCTCGCCAACGGATAACCCCATAGACATCCAGCAGAAAGTGCGCGATTACCTGGAGGGTGGCGCACGCCTGGTCTGGATCATTGCCCCGCAGGCCAAGACGGTGACGGTCTATCGTGCTGATGGTTCTGCCCGGCTGCTCAGAGAGCACGAAAGCCTTCAAGGCGAGGACGTCCTCCCAGGACTCACGATCCCCCTCGCGGAGCTGTTCCGTTAACGTCGGTGCTTGCCGCGCAGCACATCATCCACCCATGTGAAGGCCATAATCGTCGTGGGGAGTCCCAGGGTGGAAATCGCCAGAACCGCCGCGTGACGAATCTCTTTCGCCGTGGCGCCGGCCGCCAGGGCCTTGCGGACGTGGGAATGGGTGGCTCCCTCCAACCGCGCCCCGATGGCCATGCCCAGCTTGACCAGTTCGCGGGTCTTCGCATCCAGGGGACCTCCGGCATGGGCGGCCTTGCCCATAGCGTCATACCCCTGGAAGACCTCCGGGAACTCCTTCGTGAACTTCTCGAACGGTCCCGGCAGCTTCTCCCCAGCCTTCGCCTTCTTTGTCATCGCGCGCTCCTCCCCCATTACCGACGATGTCCCTGACCAGCTTCCCGCAGCTCAATGAGGCCGTAGCGCCTTACTAGCTCCCGCAGCCCCTCGTAGTCAGCATCCTTCGTCTCCATCAGGCCGTACGCCAGCTCTTGGTCCCAGGGCCTGACGAGAAGCCGATGCTTGCCCTGGGCCTCCACCGCCAGAAGGGCCCGGCGTACCGCCTCGACCATCTTCGGATCGGCCCCCCGGGCCGACACCACGGGGGAACTGGGCACCGGGTCGGAGGTGGCGATGACCCGGAGGCCGAGTTCCTCGTACTCGCGCGCCTTGATATCCGACACCGCCCCCGCGTCATACTTTCCCAAGAGAACTTCCCTCGCCACCGAGGTGTGCGAGCCGAGGTTTGCGACGTCCTTCAGCCCGGCGAGGCCAATTCCCGCCCGGTCCAGTATCGTCCGCGGGAGGAGATACCCCTGGGTGGAGAAGCGGGACCCGAAGGCGAAGGTGCGGTTCTGAAGATCCTTCAGCTCCCGGATGCCCCGATCCTCCCGGGTAACGATGGCTGCCCGGTACAGCCCATTTGCCTCGAGACCCAAGCCGCGGAGAATGGGGCGCAGCCCTCCGTAGCGGACCTGGGCCACAATGTAGCTGACCGCCCCGTATGATCCGAGCTGAACCACACCGCTCCCCAGATCCCGGATCCCTTCCTCATAGGTTTTCGTCAGGTGGAGTTCGAAGCGATACCCGGTGCTCTGCTGCAGGTAGTCGAGGAGGGGCTGATAGCGTTCAAACAGCTCGCGGGGACTGTACCGCGGGTCCACCCCGAATTTCATGACTGGCTGGGCCGCCCAGGCAGTCGTCGAGGCGACGACCACGAGCAGCCCGATAGCAGCCTGGACCGAAACGCGAAGGCCCGTGACGCTCCGCCGCATCTTCGGCGCCGAATCGGATGCCATGTCAGATTTCCTCCGCCAGCTCCTGTGCCTCGACATCTAGGACTCCCTGGGTGAACAGCGCCAGCCCCCGGAAGAACGGATGTGATGCGGCCGCAAGCAGGCGTTCGCAGAACTGCGGGCCCCAGCGAAGCAGATGATCTTGGAGGAACTGCCGCCGCTTCGCATGCCAGATCCCTGCCTCGGTCGAGTCCCCGCGCTTCAGTGCCCCGGCCGCCCTTTCGGCCAGGACGTAGAGGAATTCGCACTCTATGCCCAGGTGGTCGTCCGGGTCGGAGTGAAGCCGACGCACCAGGAGCCCGGCCTCCAGGTAGGCGCGGCGGACCTGCGTCGTGACCTCCTGCATCACGAGGCCGTCCCCCGTTCGGTAGCAGGATTCAAACGGTGGCACCGGAATCTGGCCCGGTCCCACGAAGAGGCGCGTGTATTCCTCTGCCAGAGCACGCAACACCGTCTCATCACGGGAGAAACCCTGCATCAGCTCGACGCCCTCGCGCATCGCTGGGGGCATGATCTGGCTCACCAATTCAACGCCCGCCACCAGAGCCAGGACTTCGCCAGTCGGCGGCCCCAGGTATAGTTGTCGCAGGAGGTCATACGCAACGATCCGGCTTTCCAGCCATTCGAGCGCCTCGGGCTCCATGGTCTCTCCGCGCGGGGTCCGGTAACCCTACAACAAAGCGGCGGCACCGGCAAGGGATTTGCCGATGCCGCCGCGGGTACGACGAGCGTCCGGTTTGGGACCCTATACCTTCCGTACCTTGACCAGCATGTCCACGTACGCCGGCTGACCCATGATGGGGCTTAGGGCGTCCGGATCCACCAGCGTGTTGTGGTCGGGCGTGTAGTAGCGCTGGGCAAAGGTGGGACCCAGGCCCGGGCTAAAGCGGCCGCCTGTGGCAAACCCCATCCGCAGGGCGCCGGGCCGGATCCCATTGGTCACGAAGACCTTGCTGCGGGTGAATTTCCCCAGTGGGTTGGTCAGCTCGATCAGATCACCGGTCTTCACCCCCACTCGCTGGGCATCGGCTGGGTTCATCTCGAGTGTCCCGACCGACCAGGTGCCCTCCACGAACACTTCGGGCTTGGGCGTAAAGCGGTCGCCCGCGAGGAAGCGCCGATCGGCCCGCCGGTTTACCTCGGTCACGGTGTACTGGAACGGGTCATTCAACTCTCGCCAGAGGCCTTCCGAGCGAGCTTCGGCCAGCCAGGGAACCATCTGCGTCCCGGACATGGCGTGGTGCACCCGCCCCGACACGAGCTGGAAGGGGAACTCGGCCGCGTACTTCTGGTAAAGGGGGTTCGTAAACGGATTCCACTTCGTCTCGAACCAGTAGAAGGTATCGGGGTACTTGCTGAAGCCGATCTCCTTCAGGCCCCGCGGCACCTCCTTGGCCTCTTCGATGAGCTTGTTGTACTTGGCGTACTTGTTGAACTTGAACTCGATGAGCTTGCTCCCGGTCCCCGGGAAGACCTTGTTGGCCACGAACTCGTTTCGGGTCTTGTCGAAGGTGCGGTACCGGTGCCAGCTCATGGGCCAGACGGCCACCCCCCTGTGCGCGCGGAGCCAGGCGGCCGTCACCGGCTCCCCCCGGACCACCTTGCGCTGGTGGTCAATCTGCACCCGGCCGGCCTCCAGCGAGTCGGGGGTGCCAAGGAGCGTGTAGCCCTCGGGGAGGTTCGGGTATGGTAAGGGCTGGCCGACGTTGGCTCGACCGGGCGCCGGCTGGAGCATCTCGTTCACGAAGTCGTCCTGGGTCTTGTATTTCTCCCAGAAGTCGGCCGGTTTGATGTCCGGATCACCCAGTTCGTGGAGCCGGCGGGCCAGCATCTTCATGATGTCGGTGGGTGTCCGGGATTCGTAGAGCGGCGGGATCACCTGGTCCCGGAGATAGATCACCGGATGGGACGGGTAGATGTCGGAGAGGCTCACCCGCTCGGCGTAGCTCGCCTCGGGCAGGAGGACATCGGCGTACAGACCGCTCTCCAGGTAGGGAGTATCAATGTACACCACCAGGTCCACCTTGTAGTCGCCCTTGCCGTCCTTGGCGGTGAGCGCCTCCTGCCACTTCCACGTGGCGCTCCCGGTGATGACGCTGTTGCCCGTCCGCAGGATGTACGCCTTGATCGGGTACCGGTGGCCGCGGAAGGGGCCGTAGCGCAGGGTCACGCCCTCCAAGAACCGGCGCGGGTAGTCCCCCACCACATCGTCCCAGGCGGCAGGCCAGTCGCCGAAGGAGTCCATGTGCAGCTCTTCCTGCTTGCCTTCGACCGCCTTTCCGCCGATCACGCGCGTGACCTTCCGGCCGTTGAACTGCTTGCCCGTCGCGCTTCCACCCTTGCTCGCCTTTACGATCTCCGTGTCAATGGCGCCTCCCGGCGCATCGAAGTTGCCCGTGATGACATTGAGGGCGGTGCCGAGGATGGAGGCCAGGTATCCGTTGAAGTGATGGCCGGTACCGTTCATGCCCCAGATCAGGGCGGCCGGCTTGGTGATCCCGAAGGTGTGGGCCAGCTCCGCGATCTGCTCCTTGGCAAAACCGGTCCGCTGCGCGGCCCAGTCGAGGCTGAAGTAGTCCAGGCCATTTATCGGGTCCTTCTTGGTCCACCAGGACTTGAACGCGGCCTGAAACTCGTCCCAGCCCAGGCTGTACTTCTTGAAATCCCAGTCCACATATTTCCGCTTCGGATCCGCCGGATCGTCGTGCTCCAGGATGTAGCGCAGCATGGCCGCGAAGAGGTCCGGATCGGTCCCCGGCCGGATGGGAAGCCACTGGTCCGCCTTGGACGCGGTGTTGGTGTAGGCGGGATCCACCACGATCACCTTGCAGCCGTTTTCCACCTTGGTGCCGACGGTGCCGCGGGTCTCGTAGAAGATCCGGGTGGCCACAAAGGGGTTCCACCCCGCGTAGATGATCAGCTTGGTCTTGTAGCTGTAATCGTTGACGAGCTTCCCATCGGGCTGCCGGACGAGGACCGGCCGCATGATGTCCGGCTCGATCCGCTTTCCCTCCAGCATGAGCTTGGGCCCGTGCCGGCGCGGGGTGTCGCAGATGGCGCCGTGCTCTACGCAGTTGGGCGTCCCGAAGGCGAAGAAGAGGCGCCAGTACTGATCCCGGTCGGTGACGTCCCCGCTGTCCATGATGACCGCCTCGGGGCCATGGGTCTTCTTGATCTCGATGAGCTTCCGCGCGATGTAGTCAATAGCCTCGTCCCAGGTCACCCGCCGGAACTTCCCCTCGCCCCGCTCCCCCACCCGGATCATGGGGTACTTCATTCGGTGGGGCGAGTAGACCATCTGGGCCCCGGAGGAGCCTTTGCCGCAGATGGTCCCGTCGTTATACGGGCAGCTCTTGTTCCCGTAGATCTTGTAGAGGCGGCCGTCTTTCACCCACATCTCCAGGCCGCACTCGCTGGGGCACATCACGTCGGCCGTGTACTTCACTTCGAGGTTGCCGAGCTTCCGGGCAACCTCGGCCACCTCGGCCGCAGATGCCTCGCGTAGGGCCAGCAGATTCCCTGCACCTACGGCCGCCGCCCCGGCCAACCCGCCGGAGAGCCTCAGGAAGGCCCTCCGGGAGACCGCCGCCGCGTTGTCGTTCTTGCCTTCCATCGTATCGCCTCCTAGCGGTTGGGAATGGGCTCCCCGGGGTACATGGGGATGTAAAAGACCTGGGGATCGGTCCCCAACTCGGGGAGCAGGGTCTTCACCTTGTCCCGGTTCGCAGCCAGCCTTTGAGCGATTTCGCTCTTGGGATCCTTCAGGTCGCCGAAGAGCAGCGCACGCCCGGGGCAGGCCTGGGCACATGCCGGAAGCAGCCCTTCGTCAATCCGGTGGTCGCAGAAGCTGCACTTATCCGCTGTCTGTGATACCGGGTTCAGGAAGCGCGCCCCGTATGGGCAGGCCGCCACGCACCGGCCGCAGTTGATGCACTTGTCGTAGTCAATAAGGACCGCGCCGTCTTCGCGCTTATAGGTGGCATCGGCCGGGCAGACCGGCACGCAAGGGGGCTTGTCGCAGTGGTTGCAGAGGTAAGCCTGCATGTGGCGGATGAAGTTGGGGTAGCTCCCCTCCTCGTACAGCTTCACCCAGTTCCGGTACTTGCCCAGGGGGACCTCGTTCTCCTGCTTGCAGGCGACCTGGCAGCCGAAGCAGCCGACGCACTTCCGGAGGTCCACCAGCATGGCCCAGCGGGCCGGCTTCGGCGCGGGACGGGTGAGGGCCGCCTCCGCCGCCTCGCCTCCGGTCAGGACGCCGACGGCCGTGGCCGCCCCGGCGAGGGTCGCCCCCCGAAGAAACTCGGCCCGGGTCATCCCCTTGGCCCGTGCCTCTTCTGCGGTCTTCATGCGCCCACCTCCCTCATCGCTTCTCGAAGGCCTTCTGGAATGGTTGGTGGCACGTGTTGCAAAGTTGTGGGGACACCACCGGCGCTGGCCGCTGGGCCGCGATGTTCACCCTGGTATGGCAGGATTCGCACGTCTGGCCCTGCTGTTCCACGTGAAGGTAGTGGAATGTCGGCGTCACAGCGTCCGCGCTCGTCCGGGAAACCTTCCCGGCGTGGCACTGGAGGCAGGTAACATTGGCGGCCTTCCCCGACTGGAGGTGGATCGCCTTGAGCTCTGCGGCGACATCCGGCCCAGGCCGCGCGCCAGGCGCCACCGCCGCGCACCCGGCGAGGATGAGCCCGCCGAGGACCACCCAGACAAATGGTTTCGGCATAGGTCGCTCCTTTCCGTAACGGTTCACTGCTGCCAGGAGGCCATGAAAACGAAGGAGACCGGCCCACTCGCGGGCTCGGCCTCCTTTGCCAATTCCGTCCCAGCCTTACGACCGAGACATCGGGCAGGCGGGGCAATTACTCGCCCCGCCGTAGCGTCCATCCCGTCCTCTCCTCGCCGCACTGAGAAATAGAGGAACAAGGATGGTTCGGAGCTCGTACATCTACCAATCAGTTGTCTCGCATCGCCTCCGAAGGCGGCTCGAGAGAAGCCACCATTTCCCCAAGATCAGTCAGCGGAAACGGCTTCTCTATGAACCTGACCGCACCCGCAGCAAGGGCCGCGCGCTGGTCCAGGGCGGTCGCGTAGGCCGAAATCATGGCAACAGGGAGGCCCGGCACCATCTGCCCAGCGCTCTGTAGCACTTCCAGGCCTGACATGTCCGGGAGCTTGAGATCCAGAATCATGAGGTCGAAGGGCCTGGAGCCAAGCGCCTCCAGCGCCTCTTGCCCGCTGGACACCTCTTCGATATGGTGCCCGGCACGCCACAGGTCCTGCGTGAGCGCAACACGCATCAAGGGCTCATCATCCACGATGAGTATGCGCACGACTTGTGTCCCGGCTTAATTACCCACTTTCGCCGCCTGAAACGGCGAGACAAGCAAGGGACGGACCAGAAGTGCTGAGCCAATCGCGCTCTTTCCCAACGAGGCGGCGACACCCAATCTTCCAATGAGTTGGGAAAGATTTCACGGGAAAGGAAGGGTGCGGGAGGTCGAGAGAGGTCGGCGTTCGCCAGCAGGGGGGTTACACGAATGCAACGAGCGGACGTTAGTCTTCTGCAACGTTGCGCGGAATGGGGATCTGGAGGGTCTGGATCTTTCGCCAGAGGGTCTCGCGCGTGATTCCGAGAAGCTCAGCCGCCTTTGCCCGGCGCCACCCGGTTCGCTCCAGGGCTTGAGTGATGTGCCGGCGCTCGGCATCCCGCATCGCCTCTTGCAGCGGTCGGATGGCAGGCAGCGGGGCGTCCGGGATGACACGATCTTGAGCCACGAGGTCTGCTGGCAAGTCTTCGACGGTGAGAAGCTCTCCTTTGACAAAGGCCACGGCGCGCTGGACGGCATTCTCCAGTTCGCGCACGTTGCCCGGCCAGGCATGCTCCAGGAGCACCCGCATCGCCAACGGATCGAAGCCGCGGACCGTCTTTCCCGCATCCGCGGAATACCGCTGAAGAAAGTGCTCTGCCAGCGGCGGGATGTCTTCACGACGTTCGCGGAGCGGAGGGATCAAGATGGTCGCGACCTTCAGCCGGTAGTAGAGGTCTTCCCGAATCCGACCCTCACCCACGCACTGCTCCAGCGGAGTCTTGCTGGCACACAGGATCCGGACGTTCACCTTGATGGGGCGGGTCCCCCCCACCCGCTCGAACTCCTTCTCCTGCAGGACCCGGAGCAGGCGCACCTGGACCGGCATGGGGAGATCGTCCACTTCGTCCAGGAACAGCGTCCCCCCGTCGGCTAGCTCGAACCGCCCCGGCTTCTGGCGCACGGCGCCGGTGAAGGCCCCTCGCTCATGACCGAACAGCTCTGTCTCCAAAAGCGACTCCGCCAGCGCGGCGCAGTTGACCTTGATGAATGGGCCGCGCCGGCGGGCGCTGTTGTGGTGGATGGCACCCGCCATCAGCTCTTTGCCCGTCCCCGTTTCCCCCTGGATGAGAACGGTGATGTCCGATTCCGCGGCCATCCGCGCCATTTCACATACCTCTTTCATCCGCTTGCTGGCGCAGATGATGCCCCCGAACCTGTGGAGGCGCTCCAGGCGGTCGCGCAGGCTCACGTTCTCTCGCCGGAGGTCGAGGTACTCACCCACCCGGCGCAGCGTGACCAGAAGGGCCTCGGTAGGGAACGGCTTGAGGAGATAGTCGTGGGCCCCCAGCTTCATGGCAGCGACCGCTTCCTCGACGGTTCCATAGGCCGTCATCATGATGGCCACGGTCTCCGGGCTTCGCTCCCTGAGGGCTCCCAGGAGTTCCAACCCGTCCCGCCGGGGGAGCCGGACGTCCAGGAGCGCGATGTCGAAGGCCTCCTCCTGAATGGCGGACAGCCCTTCCTCACCGTCGGCCGCGGCACGGACCTCGTACTCCTGTCGCCTCAGTTCGTTTCCGAGGGCGATGCGCAGGATCTCCTCGTCCTCGACAAGCAGCACCCGCCGCCTCATGCCGCCTCCTGCGGGCCTTCCCGCTGGGTCCCGGGCACCACCGGCAGCCAGACGCGGAAGGTGGACCCGACGCCCACCCGGCTCTCCACGGCGATCCGACCCCCATGAGCCTGGACGATGCCGTAGCTCACCGACAGGCCGAGGCCCGTGCCTCTCCCCACGCCCTTGGTTGAGAAGAACGGATCGAAGATCCTCCCCAGATCCTCCTCGGGAATGCCGCAGCCATTGTCGGCCACGGCGATCTCGATCCCCTGCGTGTCGCGGCAGGCACTGATCCGAACTTCGCCCCGCTCGGGGACGGCGTCGAGGGCGTTTAACAGCAGGTTGAGGAGCACCTGTTGGAGCCGGCTCCCATCCGCCTGAATACTGGGAGGGGACTGCGGGAGGGTGAGGCGAAGTTTCACCCGCTTGCGCTCGATCTGATAGCGCGCGAGAGCGACAGTCTCCTCCAGGACCTTGCCCACATCCACCGCGCCCAGGACCAGATCCCGCTGCCGTGCGAAGTCCAGGAGTTGGTGGACAATGCCCTGGACGCGCCTCAGCCCCCCTTGCACCAGGGAAAGGTACTGCCGGGTTGTCACCGGATCCTGTTCCCCTGCTTGCAACGCTGCCACGCAGGTCTGCATTCCGGCCAGGGGATTATTGATCTCGTGAGCTACTCCGGACGCCAGGCGGCCAATAGAGGCCAGCTTCTCCGCGCGGGCCATGGCCTCTCGCTGACGGTGGATTTCCCGGTTCGCCTCCTGGAGCCGCTCCAGCATCGCGGCGAACTGCCCTGCCAGCAGGCCGATCTCGTCCCGCCGATGCACGTCCACCGCGGGGACGTGGTCCAGGTCGGTGGTCCGCTCCATCGTTTGGGCCAGCCGACGAATCGGTTCCAGGAGCCTGCGACCGAGAAACAGCGCCACCCCCAGGCTCGCCAGGAACAGGATGGCCGTGAGACCGAGGATCTGGCGGATGGCGGAGGCCAGGTTGGCCTGGAGGCGCTGGAGGGAAAAGCCGGCCCGCAAGGTGCCCCACCGCTTGGTCGAGATGGCAAGAGGCGTGGCAACGTCCAGCACCTCCCTTCCGTCCGCGCCCAGGTATCGTTGGACCAGTGTCGCGGTGGCCTGAACCGCCCGACGACCCACCTCGTCGGTGTACGCCGTCCCGAACTGCGTCGTATCGCTGTGGGCGATGACCCGACCCTCCGGATCCAGCACCATAAGGTAAACGAGGTCGCTGCCGGGCTTAGCCATCGCCTGAGCGATGTAACTGTCCAGCAAGCCGCCCTGTTCCAGGAAGCGTAGCTCCTGGTACATGAGGGTGTCCGTGAACGCAATGGCCAGGCTCTCCACCAGCGTGGTCCCATTCTGAATCATAGCCTCGGTCAGGATGCGCCGTTCGCGGCGCACCATCAGGAGGCCCACGACCGAGGCCACAACGAGGAGGAGGAGTGTCGTGAATACGACGAACTTGAGCCGCAAGCCCCAGGCTCCGGCACGCACCCTGGGCGTCACCCCGCAGACCCCTTCCGGGGATAGTGGCAACGGACGCCGCAGCCGCGGGGGATCGCCTCCAGCATCCAGCGGATCCCATCGTAGTCTTTATCCGTCGCAGGGATGAAGCCGTAGCGGAACTCCTCATCCCAATCCTTCAAGACATCCCGGTCCCGCGGCTCCGCGGGATCCAGAGCCAGGAGGGCCTCTCGGACCGACCGGACGAGATCGAGGGAGGCCGCGGGAGCCGTCACGAGGGGTTCGCTGGGGGCAGGGTCTGTCACGGCGAGTATCCGGAGCCCGCGATCCCGGTACCGTTCCACCGCCAGGTCGCTCACGGCCCCGGCGTCATATTGGCCACGGAGCACCCCGAGGACGACATTATCGTAATTCGCGAGGTTTGCGTAGCGCTTGAGGTCGGTCAGGCGAACCCCGCTCGCAAAAAGCAGGTAGCGGGGCAAAAGATTTCCGGCCGTGGACTTCGCCGGAGCGAAGGCGAACGTCCGGCCCTTGAGTTCCGCCAGGGTCGTGATCCCGCTATCGAGCCGGGTCACGATGGCACCGCGGGTCAATGCTTGGCCTCGCTCACCTCGCGGCCTTACGAGCGGAACGGCGCCGAAACGGGCATGGGCCTCCAGGTATGTCAGAGTGCTCAGGAGGGCGATCTGGGTCCTCCCGCGTTCCAGATCATCCGCCGTCTCCTCGAAGCTCCGCCCGAGCTTCAACTCAAAGCGATAGGGCGTGACGCGGCTGAGGTAATGCACCATCGGCTGGTGGGTCTGGTAGATCAGCCGCGGATGGTATCGGGTGATGACCCCGAATCGGACGGGGGCATCTGCTCCTGTTGACGCAGACCCTAGGAGGAGGAGCACAACACTCGGGGGAATCACGCGAAGGGCGTGCCAACGACCTGCTCTCCGAGGGCGGTGCTCAGTAGTCACAGATCCTCCTCAGCGCATGCGTGCCGTCCTGGGCCCCGACTTGGTGACCCGTGGACCTAACGGGGCCAATACATCATCACGGCGACTCCGGCTAAACAGATGGCGCCGCCCAGAAGGTCATAACGGTCCGGCGCGATCCGATCGATTGCCCACCCCCAGAGGATCGAGAGGAGCACAAACCATCCGCCGTAGGCCGCGTAGACACGGCCAAAGTGGACTGGCTGGTAAGTCGGAACGATACCGTAGAGGACGAGAATCGTGGCTCCCAGGGTCCCAACATACCATTGAGCCCCATTGCGCCACCACTGCCAGACAAGATACCCGCCCCCGATCTCACAAAGTCCCGCCACGAGGAAAAGCGCTACGGAATGCGCGATCCGAGCCATCGCACCCTCCTTGGCCGGGAGATCCTAGCCCAGACCACCATTCCGGGCAAGCAGTTCCACGGGCGGGCCCCTCGGGAAAAGCTGGGAGGATGGTTCAGAGGCGGACTGTCGGGTGAGAGTGGTCGGCGGTCGCCGGAGCAGTGAGCCTCGCCCGCTCCACCAGGGCGCGACCGACGCCCGTCAGGCCGAGCATCACCGGCACTTCGATAAGCGGACCGACCACCGTAGAGACGGCAACGGTGGGCGTGGCCGCGAAGGCCGCGAGTGCCAGCGCGATGGACAGCTCCAAGTTCCGCCCTGTGACGTGGAAGCCGACGGTGGCCGCTTTCTCCGGCCTCAGCTCCGCCGCCCGGCCGAGCCAGTAGCCGACATGAAAGAGCGTGCCGAAGAATAGCGCCAGCGGCAGAGCCATGTAGATCACCAGTTCCGGGTGCGCGAGAATCGCCTCCCCCTTGAGGGCAAACATCACCACCAGGGTTGCCAGCAGGGCCCCGAGTTGCAGCTTGCCCCGCACGGGGACGAGCCGAGCCTGGAACCAATGATCACCCTTGCGCCGGAGAACCCAGCGGCGGGTCAGCGCGCCGGCCACCAGCGGGAGTCCCAGGTAATAGAAGGTCCCCTTGAGGACGAGGCCCGCCTCCATCGGAACCTTGGTTCCCACCAGGAGCAAGATCCACACGGGCACCGAGACGATTTGGATCAGCGAGTTCCAGGCCATCAGGGCCACCGACAGGGGGTTATCCGCACCGCCCAGATCCGCCCAACCAGCACCATCCCAATGCAGGGAGCGATCCCCAGCAGGATCAGCCCGACCCACAGGTCCGGGTGCGCCGACAGGAAAAGCCGCCCGAAGAACCAGAGGAGCACCGGATTGACGAGGTAGTTGAGGAGTACGGAGAGGATGGCCGGGCGCAGGTCCGTCGCGGCCCGGCGGATTTCGCCGAACGGGACCTTGGTCACCGTGGGGTAGATCATCAGAAAGAGCCCGATGGGGATGAGAGGCTCCGCTGCCGTCCCCACATCGGGGGCGAGCCTTCCCATCAGGAGACCAACTCCCATGCACGCCAGGATGAGGACGGTGAAGAGTCGGTCCAGGAGGCCCAATTTGGCTTGAGTTCCCTTTTCCTCTCGCATCTTTTCTCCCATTCTTTATCAGGTCAGGAATTCTCAGGAGCAGGATCCCCCGCCTTCAAGAGCCTGCCCACGAGCTCCACCACCCGGACTTCGATCTGGTCCCGGATTTCGCGGAACTTGGCGAGGATCTCGGCGTCGGTTCCCCTGGCGGCGGCCGGGTCCTCCAGCGGCCAGTGGAGTCGCTTCACCTCGGGTGGCAGGACGGGGCAGCGCTCGTCGGCGTTCCCGCAAACCGTCACGACGATATCCATCCGGCGGGCGAGGTTTTCATCGAAGGCCTTCGACTGCTGGTGCGAGATGTCAATGCCCTTCTCCCGCATGACGGCCACGGCGAAGGGGTTCAGCCGGCTCGGCTCCATCCCCGCGCTGTAGGCCTCAATCCTGCCCCGCCCGAAGTGCCGCGCAAATCCCTCGGCCATCTGGCTCCGCGCTGAATTCCCGGTGCAGACGAACATTACCTTGATCCGATCCTTCACGTCCGCCTCCCTTTCCATCTCAGGCTGTCTCGGGTTTCGTGGCCCAGGGTGGTATCCACGGTTCATCCAGAAGCTGGACGTCCACGCGGCGACCTTCCGCCACCTCGCTGACCCGGTCGCGCACCTGATTTATGAGATAACCAGCCAGGGGGCACCCCGGGAACGTCAGGACCATCCTGACCGAGACGCGATCTTCCGCCACCGCAATCTCCTTGATGAGACCGAGGTCCACGACGTTCACGTGGACCTCGGGGTCCATGACGTCCTGTAACGCCTCAGAGACCGTCTCCGCTGTGACCATGGCCGGCCCTCCGCATCCTGCGCCGCGGTTTCTCGCAGACATAGACTCGACGTTCCTCGCGTGGGGTGATCGTGAGCCTCCGGAAGTGAGCGCGTAGCGCCCGGGTCAGCCGCCCCAAGAAGCCGTTTGCGGGCTCGTCCCAGTCGCTCACGATTAGGCGCCCCCGGGGATGCAGGACCCGCGCAATCTCCAGCGCCGTCCCCCACGGGTCCTCCATGTGGTGCAGAGCATTGTAGGCGACCACGGTCCGGATGCTTCCCGATCGCAGGGGAAGCGTGGTCGCATCCGCCTGCATGAGTGTCATTCGCTTCAGGAGGTCAACGCCGCCGAGGATCCGCTGGGCATCTGCCACGGCAGCGGCGTCCCGGTCAATGGCAAGGATTCGGAAGTCATGGGCGGCCAGGATCAGCGTCAGGCACGCGCAGGCGCCGGCGCCCACCTCGACCACGGGCGCTTGCGTGTCCTTCACCAGCGACGCGACATATTCCCGCTCGCCGACCAGCCGGACCTCGCCCGTGTGGGACCAGCCAGGCTCCGTCATCGAGGCTCGCGTCTCGTGGTCCGTGGCATGAACATCCGCCGTCGCCGCCACCCGCAGCTCCTTCCGATCATCCGCAGGTAGGCTTACCAGCCCTCGCCCGGCCTGGCCGCCCACTCGATGCCCAGCTCGGCCAGCTTGGCGAAGGTGGGCCAGCCCGTCTCCGGATCCCAGCCCTCCATCTGGTGATAGAGCCGGAGGGCGCGCGCAAACGTCTCGGGGTCAATGCGGACGTCCTTCAGGGGCCCGCCGGTGAAGGCCTCGTGGAGGCGCTTCGGCAGTCGGTCGTCCTTCGGCGTGAAGCCCTCGCGGCAGTTGAAGACGCGGGCGAGGGCGGCACCCCGCTCCGCCACCTTGAACAGCTCCCACAGGCTGGTGTCCCAGCCGGTGACCGCCCGGGTGACGTTCAGCATGTGGGTCACGGTCTGGGCGTTGATGGGCACGACGGCCAGGTCGCAGATCCCCAGGCTGCTGCAGAGGTTCCACCAGTGCTGCGCGTAGTAGTAGGCCCGCACCTTGCGGGGCGACATCTCCAGGCGCGGCAGGGGCTCGCACAGCCCCAGCGGCTCCAGCGCGTGGGCCCCGGAGGGGTGGAAGCCCTCGTACACGGGGTCGTGGGGGGCCCGCATGTGGTCCGCCCCCACCGGCGCCGTCGCGTACGAGAGGGCGACGCCTTGCTTGCCCCGTGGCTCGTGCATGGGAACCTCCAGCCCTTTGACATGCATGGCGAACTGCTCGGCGCCGTTCCCGATCCGTTCCGCGGCCCGCCGCACTCCATCGGCCAGCACGTCGCCGAATCCCTCGCGCCTGGCCATCTTCTCGGTCATCCGGAGCAGCGCCTGGGCATTGCCGAAACGGAGCTCGATGCCGTCGGTGTCTTTCGCCGTCAGGATACCGTTCTCGAAACACTCCATGGCGAAGGCGATGGTGACACCGGTCGAGATGCTGTCCATGACGTACTCGCCGCAGGTCTGGTGATAGCGCGCGATGGCCTTTAGGTCGCCGATCCCGCACAGGGATCCCCCGGCGGCGATCGTCTCGTACTCGGGGCCGCCGTACCGGGAGGAGACCCCCAGCTCGGGCACGTCCACGTCCCGCTTGCAGGCGATGGCGCAGGCGTAGCAGGTGCCGCGGTCCGTGAGGATGGTCTCCGCCATGTACTGGCCGCTGATCTCCCGCGCGCGCTCGAAGGAGCCCTCGCGGAAGTTTCTGGTCGGGAGGATGCCGTCGGCACTCATCCCCACGACGTTCCGTGGGGTGCCGAACCGGTGGACCATATCGGCCTCCCGGTCGTAGTGCTCCCGGAACCATTTGAGCGCCTGGCTCATGCCCTCGGGGTCCCGGGGCTCGACCTTGTCATGCCCGCGGACAACGATGGCCTTGAGCCGCTTGCTCCCCATCACCGCGCCCAACCCGGTCCGGCCGTTGAAGTGCTTCAGCTCGTTGACGAGGTTGGCCAGAAGAACGCCCCGCTCGCCCGCCACGCCGCACTGGAGGACGCGGGCCCGCCTGTCGGTCTCGCCTGTGAGGACTTCCTGGACCTCGCCCGATAGCTTTCCCCAGACGTGGGACGCCTTCCGGAGCTCTGCCTTACCATCGCGGATCCACAGGTACGCGGGTTCAGCAGACTGGCCGGTGACGATGATACCGTCAAAGCCGGCGAACTTCAGCTCGGGCCCCCACCAGCCGCCGGCCTCGCCCTCGCCGTAGCCGCCGGTGAGGGGGGACTTCGCCGCGGCGGTAAAGCGCGTCGTCCCGGAGACCGGCAGGCCATTCAGGAGCCCGGTGGCGAAGACGAGAATATTGCCGGGGCCAAGGGGATCAATACCCGGCTTGAGTTCCCGCACCAGGATATATGCGGCCATGGCGCTCCCGCCGAGGTACATGCGGTAGATGAGTTCGGGAATCTCCTCGACCCGTGTCGTTCCTTCGGTCAGGTCCACCCGCAGAAACTTCCCATTGAATGCCCCCTGCATGGTCGGCTCCTCCTCGCTGTAACAGAATAAATGGTTGACTCGCCGATTCTCGCTCGGTCTTTGCGCCGGAGATGAAGACCATGATCTCGACGCTGATCACCCCCGCCAGGCATGGCCGGGGACTGACTACCCGGAGATCACCTCGATCCCCGGCTCCGTGACGACCTGGCCGATGACCCAGCCGGGCTGCCCTTCGGCCTTGAGTTGATCGAGCAGCCTCTGAAGCTTCCCGGGTGGCACGGCGAGGAGCAGGCCGCCCGAGGTCTGGGCGTCGAACAGGAGCATCTGCATCACCTCGCCGATGGCGTCCGCAAAGCGCACGTGTGGGCCGTAAAAGTCCCGGTTGCAGAAGGAGCCGCGGGGAAACAGCCACTTGTGCGCGCACTCTCGCGCCCCGTCCATCAGGGGCACATCGCGCACCCGGATCTCCATCCCGACGCCCGAGGCCATCGCCATTTCCCGGGCGTGGCCCAGCAGACCAAAGCCCGTGACGTCGCAAGCGCCGCGCAGCCCCAGCTCCACGGCGATCCGGCTGGCGGTCCGGTTGAGAGTCGTCATCCAGCGAACCGCGCCCGCCAGATGCTCCAACTCGGCCTGCCCCCGCTTGAAGGCAGTGGCGATGATGCCGGTCCCTAGCGGCTTGGTCAGGACCAGGGCATCGCCGGGACGCGCCCCGCCCCGGGTGAGCAGGCGATCGGGATGCGCCAGGCCGATGACCGCCAGGCCATACTTGGGCTCCTTGTCCTGGATGGTGTGGCCGCCCGCCAGGGCAACGCCTGCCTCCTTCACCATCTCGGCCCCGCCCCGCAACACCTCCGCCAGGACATCCGGCAGGTCGGGCGGGAAGGCCACCAAGTTGATGGCCAGCAGTGGCATCCCGCCCATGGCGTACACATCGCTCAACGCGTTGGCGGCGGCGATGGCCCCGAAGTCGTATGCGTCGTCCACGATGGGCGTGAAGAAGTCGGCCGTCACGATCAAGGCCCGCCCGGCGTCCAGACGGTAGACGGCCGCGTCATCCGGCGACCCCAGGCCGACCAGCACCTCGGGGTAGTCGGTCGGGACGAACATCTGTTGCAGGGGGCGCAGGACCTGCGCCAGGGCCTCGGGGGCCAGCTTCGCCGCTCACCCCGCAGTCGAGGCCAGACTGGTCAGGCGAACCTGCTTCCTTGCCGCCGCATGTGGATCGCTACCCATACCCTCGCGACCCTCTCCGCCTGAGGTTGAACCGTGAGCATGTCACGCATGGCCTCAATGTTACCAACTTACGGGGCATTACGCGGGATCACAGATCCCGTCGCCGGCAGGATCACCGCGGACCAGCGCAACGGCGACGGGGAGCAGGGGAGCCAGGATCTGCCAGGACTCCTCCACGGCCTTCGGACTTCCCGGGAGATTGACGATGAGCGTCCGTCCGCGGATCCCCGCCCGGCCCCTGGAGAGTGCCGCGAAGGGCGTATGCTTGCTACCTTCGGATCGCAGCAGCTCCGCCAGACCCGGCATCTCCCGGTCCAGCACCTCCAGGGTCGCCTCCGGCGTCACGTCCCGGGGAGCAGGACCCGTGCCCCCCGTGGTCAGGATGAGATCCACACCGTCCCGGTCGGAAAGCTCGATGAGCGTCGCGGTGATTGCGGGTCGCTCATCCGGAACCACCCGGTAGCCAGCGACGTCGGCGCCCTTCTCCTCCAGGTACTTCCGCAGGAGCGGGCCGCTCACATCCTCGCGCTCGCCCCGCGCACTCCGGTCGCTCACCGTTACCACTGCGCTCCTGATGGCGTCCACACCCCCACCCGCTCGAGTCATTCCGGGGTCGCTCCGACCGGCTCCGGCGCCCAGAGGCGCCGCATCTTCAGCATGACCTGCGACAGGAAGAGCAGGATGGGCAGCTCCACAATGGGCCCGAGGATGATGGCGAAGTAGACAAGGGGGTGGCCGGGAAAGGCGCTCACGGCGACGCCGATCACCGCCTCGGAGTTCCGCGCGGTGGTGGTGAAGGCCAGCGTGGTGATCTCCGCGTAACTGAGGCGGGCCAGCCGGCCTGCCAGAAGCGCCAGGGCGAAGAGCGCCGCGAAAAACAGGGTGATGACGGCGATGATCAGAAGGATCCGGCCCAGGTCTGTTCCCCCCAGAGGACCCTGGGAGGCAAACATGGCGACGATCACCAGGACGAGCGCCCACAGCTTCACCTCGCCCCCAAGGCGCTTCACGGGGCCCATGAAGAAGGCCCGGCCGCGCCGCGCGATGATCCACCGCTGGAGGACGGCGCTCAGCACGAAGGGGAGGATCAGGAAGAGCAGGACGGTCCTCGCCAGCGTGCCCAGGTCTACTGGCACCACGCGACCCACCAGCAGGTACAGATATGCCGGCAGGAGGATCACCTGCAGGGTGATGTTCCACGGCAGGAGGGCGACCCCCCAGGGCAAGTCCCCCTGGGCAAGGTCAATGAAGATCAGGTACCAGCCGATGCAGGGCGTAAGGGTGTAGAGGATGACCCCGGCCCAGAGGTCCGGAGAGGAACGGAGGAGGAGCCATCCCAGGGCCCAGGCAAACGCCGGGATGAAGACGAAGTTGATGGCGAGGGCCAGGGCCGTAGGCCTTCCCTTGCGAAGGGCGCGGGTGACGTCGGCGACTTCCACCGGCAGCATGACCGCCAGAATGACGATGAAGACCCCGGCTTCCACGACCCGGTGGAGGACCGGTGCCCCCTCGGCCAGCCACCGATTCAGCACCAGACCCGCCAGGATCGCGGCCATCAGGATGAAGGGCTTTTGCTTGTCCCGGCTGGCGAGGTGGTCCCCGCTGCTCCCAATCGTACAGGGTGCGACAGGCAGTGGGCTCTTCAAGGGGACCTCAATTCAGTGAGAACCAGGCGCCCATACGCCCGTGGATGACGCCACCGAGTTCCGGTCTGCGGGAGGCGGTAATGCTCCGCGCCGCCTCGGCAACCCCCTTGGCGAAGGCGAGGAACCCTTCGTCGTCAAACCGGAGCGTCACAAACCCGTGGTCCACGTGGATGTGGCCTTCGGGGCACCTCGACACGCCTGTCCCCTTGGTCCCTTTGGACAGTATGATCCACTCTCCCATGGTTTTTCCTCCTGACAGCTCCCTCAGGCCCGCGCGATCCAGGTCACGGCCACGCCGAGGACCAGAAGGGAGAATACCGGCAGGCTTCGCTCCTCGTGCAGTCGGGGCAGGCATGCGCCAGACCGAACTGTTCCACGGCAAAGATGGCCACGTAGGCGCCCGCCAGCCCAAGACCGGCGCGTGACCTGCCGAGGAACAGGAGGCGTGTCATCGGCCAGCCCGTGGCATGGTGTTGCGGTCATCCCGTGGCGGCGTCAGATGGCAGGCCAGCTAGCTGCGCACTGGTCTGCGGCCGCAGCGCTGCCGAATCCCGGACGACCTCGGAGGCGCGGCGCACGATAATGGGAAGGCGGGCCAGCCGCCCCCAGCCCTCACCCCCGCAGGCCATGGGACCGTACTCCGGCTCCACGAAATGGACGCCCAGCTTCCGCAGCCGCTCGACGTTTCCCTGGACGATCCGGTTGAACCACATCTGCTCGTTCATGGCCGGCGCGATGAGGACCGGCGCAGTGACGGCCAGCGCGGTCGTGGAGAGCATGTCGTCGGCGATGCCGTTGGCAAGCTTTCCGATGATGTTCGCCGTGGCGGGAGCAATGAGCAGAAGGTCGGCGCCCCGGGCCAACGTGATGTGCTCCACGTAGGCGCCGGTCCCGCCGAACATGTCCACGGTCACCGGATGGGCTGAGATCACCTCCAGGGTGAGGGGCGTGATGAACCGGGTGGCGGCCTGGGTCATGATGACCCGGACGCTGGCCATCTCATTTTTCAGGAGGCCGATGAGATCGGCGGCCTGATAGGCCGCAATGCTTCCCGTCACGCCCAGCAGGACGTGCTTCCCGGCCAGCATGTTTCACCTCCCCGGATTCAGCAGGCCCCGCCGGCCGGGCCGACCGTCTGCCCAAAGTCCAACCCCAAAATCTCGCTGATCACCCGGTTGGTCTCCTGCAGGAATGCCCCTGCCCCGTCGCGCGCCTGGAGAAATTCCTGCGCCACCGGATGGTCGTAGAATCGGGCCTGCGCCTCGCGGACCTCTCGGATCTGCTCCTCCCGGAGCGTCCCGTCCTGCTGCGCCCGCTGAAAGGTCTCTGCCTTGCGTTGCACGTCCGCCAAGAGCCGCTGGACCCCGGGATCGGTCTGGAACCGACGTTGTGCCACCACGAAACGTTGGATAGACGGGGTCGCCTTCAGGGCTGTCACAAACTCCCGCGTCCGCTCGAACACCGCCGAGCGGCCATCACTTCCATCGCTGCCCATGGCTCCCTCCTCAACAGCAACCGCCGGCCGGCGCGCAGGCGGCCCCGTAGTCAATGCCGATTTCCTGGCTGATCATCCCTGCCACCACCCGCAGGACATCCGTTAACTGCTCCTGGGCCCGGAGATAGGCCCGCAGGGTCGGGGTCTTGGAAAGGGCCCGCCATTCCTCCTCCAGTGCGGCTTCCTGGGCCGAATCCGCCCCGCCCCACGTCCGGGCGAACCACACCTCCTGCTGCCGGCGCTGGTAGTCCTGAAGCCTCCGATTGACCTCCCGGTCTGCCATCAGCGCCTCCTGCGCCGCCTCGAACGCCTTGAACGACGGCGACTCCCCAATGGCCCGAGCCAGGGCGCGGGCCGCCTCCAGGGCCGCCGCCTCGAGGTTGACCCCATTTACCACGGCTTGTTTCCCGATTGACATTACTCCCTCCTTGGCTCAGCCGACCCGGTCGAGCCCAGCGCCTCGATGGCGCGGGCAATCCGGGATTCGGACAGCTTCCCGCCCTGGCTGACGATGTGGTCCCCGACCAGGACGATCGGCAGCTCAGCTCCCTGCTGGATGGCCTCCAGCACCGCCGGGAATTCGAAGCTCCGCTGGCTGAAGATCTCGACCTGTTCCACGGCCACGCGCCCATCGAACCGGCGGTTTAGCCGCTCGCGGATGAACCCGACCGCAGCCGTCCAGGTCATGCCTCCGCCGCAAGAGGCGTCAGGGGTCGTAAAAATCCGGACGAGCGTCGGGCCCAACGCATCCGCCATCAGCAGCACCCGGCCCCGGCCCCCGGTCCACAGAAGGGCACGGAACCACCGCCCCCGCCGGAGCGCACGACCCCGACGCTGGCGAAGTCCTGGGCAACCTCCCGGCTGCCGCAGGCAGGGCATTGCGGGGTGAGCCCGCGCTCCTTCTCCGCCAGGGTCGCCCGTACCGTGAACTCTGTCCCGCACTCCTCGCAGTGATACGCATAGATCATCGCCGTCATACCTCCTCTCGGACTGTAGCCTCCTCGAGCCCGTTATCGCTGCCAAGGGATCCTCCGAACAGCAGCCTCGCCGCCTGCTCCACCACCGGCAGCCCGCGAATCTCATTCTCCATCAAGGGCAGGACCAGCACCGGCACCCCGAAGCGCCGCTCGATCTCGTCCAGGTACTTGAGCTGCATCGCCCGGCGATTCCGGAAGAAGGCGTTCGTCGCCTGCTCCGCCGGGATCACCTGGTTAGCCACCACGACCTGGGTGGGGATCCCCGCGGCGGCGAGATCCAGGGAGGCACGATGCGCCTCGACAATGGGCGTAGACTCGGGATAGACCACGAAGGCAAAAACCGTCCGATCTGGATCTCTCAACCTGGCGATGATCCGATCGAACCGCGCCCGCGTCTCCGCCCGGAGGGCCACGCTCTCCTGGGTGGTGCTCACCATCAGCTCCACCTGCTGGCTGTAATCGAAGGGGAGCGCCAGGAGTCGCAGCGTGTGGCCGGTTGGCGCGGTGTCGAACACGACGACCTGATAGTCGTCGCTGTCAGCATACTCCGTGAACTTGTCGAAGGCCGCCATCTCCTCGGTGCAGGGCGACTCCAGTTCCTCCCGCATGGCCAGCAGCATCTCCTCGGAGTAGCGCGCCCGCGCCTCGGCCAGGATTCGCGCCTTGTACTCCTCGGTGGCCTTCTTGGCGTCAATGCGCGCGGCCCAGAGGCTCGGGACCGCGCTCACGGCGCTCGGGTGATCATCCACGGGCACGTCCAGCACCTGGCCGAGGTGGGCCGCCGGGTCGGTCGTGAGCAGCAGGGTCTTCAGACCTTGCCGGGCCAGGTGGACAGCGGTGATGCAGGAGACGCTGGTTTTGCCCACGCCCCCCTTGCCCGCAAAAAAGATCGCCTTGCCGGTCCCGTTGTTCGGCGTGAAGAGCCTCGTGAGCTCGCGGGCCGTGAAACGGCGTGTCACTCCCTCTCCCGGTGGCGTCACCGGCGAGGCCGGGCGGCCCTCCGAGGGCGCGGACGCACCCTGGAGCGTCCGGGCCACCTCGCGCAGGGTCGCCACGCCCTTCACCTCGCCGTCCCGGAGCAACATCTCCCGGGTGGAAAGAGGGAAGCGGCTGCGGATGTCCGCCAGGTGCCGCTGCTGCATCTCGTACCGCTTCCGGAAGAACGGCTGGTCGCAGACCTCGGCCGGCAGGATCCCGTTGACGATCAGTTCCTGGGACCGGACGCCGATGCCCTGTAGCTCCTTCGCCGATCGCTCGGTCTCGAAGATGGCGGTCTGCTCCGGCTGCAGCACGAAGATGAAGCGGGTGTGCGCCGGATTCGTGAGGAGCGCGATCGCCCGGTCGTACTTCGCCTTGGATTCCTGAATGGCCTGGACCGGCCCCAGGCACGTTTGCCCCGATCCTTTGGCGCTCTCCTCGATGTGCCGGCTCCAGTCCACCGGGAGTTCCAGTAGCCGGATGGTATGCCCCGTGGGCGCCGTGTCGAAGATCACCAGATCGAAGTCTTGCCTGTCCATGAAGTCCACGAACCGGTCGAAGGAGGCCATCTCGGTGGTACAGGGGGACCGGAGCTGCTCCTCCAGGACCTTGACCACATCTTCCGGCATGATGGCCCGGAAGGGCCCAAGGATGCGTTCGCGGTATTCCTCGGTCGCCTTGTCCGGGTCAATCTCCATGGCCCAGAGGTTCGGCACGCCGGCGATGGGGGTCACCTGATGACCGATGGGCTGCTCGAAGACATCGGCCAGGTTCGAGGCGGGGTCGGTCGTGACGATCAGGGTCTTTCGTCCCTTCTCCGCCTCGCCGACCGCAGTGGCGCATGCCATGGTCGTTTTGCCCACGCCGCCCTTGCCGGAAAAGAACAGGTACTCGGTTGACACCATGGAATCCTCCTTCCCGCAGGAATTCCTTCAGCCTTGATTCGCCCAGGTTCGGAGCTCCTCATAGGTCGGATAGGCGCGCTCCTTGACCACCCGCCCGTTGACCGTCGTGATCGGGAGTGCATTGACCCCGTGGCGCTTCAGGCGCTCCAGGACCTCCGGGGATTCCATGAACTTGGCCGGCTGCTGTCCCAGAAGGTATCGTTCCACCCTTGCCATCCCGTCCTGTTCTTTCTGTATCCGAAGAATAGCCTCGTGGACATCGAGGAGAGCGGGGTCAATGGTCGGCCCGCACAGCCCCGTCGGGCAGCACATGGGTGGATCGAAGATCTCGATGGTCACTTGCGGCTCAGCCATTGCGTACCCCTCCTTCCTCGTGACTACCTGCGTCGGCCGTTTCCACCTGCAACAGGGTGGCACGGACGACCGGATCGTCGTACCCGATCACGCAGAGGCCGTCCCGCCGGAAGGCCAGCCGGCGGCGGGCCCGGGCCACATCGGCCTGCCCCGAGGCCCCGCACTCCCGGACGACCTGCGCCAACTTCCTGATCCCGGGTGAGCCGCTCCCCAGCGTATAGCGCACCCAGGCCCCCTCGCGGTGCGCCTGCGCCAGGCCGGTTTCACGCAGGCAGGCCAGGGCCCGGGATGCCTGGTACTGGGGGACACCCAGGGCATCCACGATCTCGCAGACGCAGAGGCCCTCCGGGAACTCGGCCAGCAGGCGGAAGACCCTGAGCCGGGTTTCATCGGCCAGGGCCCGCAGCCATACGATCAGCTCGGCCATGGCGCACCCTCCGCGTCGTACGCCGTCGCTTGCACCCGCTCGCGGACGAGAAAGCCGCCTCGTCACTCCGCGCTCGGGCTTTCCCCCTTGATCACCAGGACCGCCTGGGCCGTGTGGCGGACGACGCGCTCCGTGGTGCTCCCCCAGACGGCGTTCCGCCAGCCGCTCCGGCCCACGTAGCCCATGACCACCAGATGGATCCCCCGGCTCGCAGCCTCCCGCCCGATCTCCTCCGGAGCCTTTCCCACCCGGAACCGGGTCTCCACTTCCAGCCCGTGAAAGCGCAGCCGCCTCGCCAGGTCGTCCAACCGTTCGCGATCGCGCCGCGCGTACTCCTCCGCCTGCTCGGCCGAAACATGACCAAGCAAGCCGCGGTCGAGCACGTGGACGGCGACCACCGATTCAGTCCCCGCCTCGCCCAACCTGCGTACGACCCGCAGGGAATCTTCGGCCGCCTGGGACCAGTCGGTGGCATACAGGACCCGCTGAAACATATGGCCGCAGACCCGCTCGCACTCCTCCGGTCCCAGTTCCGCCACCACGTGGTACTTGGTGACCAGGACCGGGCAGTCCGCCCCCTTGAGAACGCCCTCGCTGGTAGCGTCCAGATACCGCTCCAACACCCGGCTCCGGCTTTGCTTGCCCACGACGATGAGATCCGGACGCTCCCGTTGCGCGATCTTCAGCACCTCCGTAGAGGGAACGCCCGTCGGCAGGAGCCAACGGGTCTCCATCCCGCGGGCTTTCAGGTCCCGGGCCCATCCCTCGAATGTCTGCTCCGCCAGGGCCCGGATTCGGGCCTCGTCCTCCGCCAGATATCCTGGAAGAAGGTTGTGCTGGAGCTTCTCCACGTCCACCACGTGCACCAGGACGACCTCCCGGCATGTGGGGAGGCCCTGGAGAACGCAGGCCAGGTTCGGCCGGGCGTATTCGCCGAAGTCCGTCGGATACAGGATGCGCTCGAACATCTACCGCGCCTTTTCCCGGACCCTGGCCGGCTCGGGCTGAAGTCCGGCGGTGGCCTCCACCGGGACAGCTTCCTTCACCCGGCCGCGAACCTCGAACAGGCGGTATCGGGTCTTCCGGGCGAACCAGACCAGGGCCAGCATCACCGGCACCTCGATGAGCGGGCCGACGACCGTAGCCAGTGCGACGGCCGGGTTGAACGCGGTAATGGCGATGGCGATGGCGATCTCGAAGTCCCGGCCCGTGCTGTTGAAAGCCACGGCCACCGAATCCTCGTAATCCAGGCCCAGCCCCCATCCGGTGAAATAGACTACACCGAAGATCACCCAGAAGAACAAGGTCATGGGAATGGCCATCTGGAGGATGATGGCCGGCCGCTCCAGGATCAGGTCACCCTTCAGGGCGAACATCACGATCAGGGTGAACAGGAGGCCCAGGATGGAAAGGGTCTCCAGGCCCGTTTTCAACCGATCGAATCCCTCCTCCCCCATCCGTGCGGTCCCGACCCGGCGCGTGAAATAGCCGGCCACCAGCGGGACACCCAGGTACAGGATCACGCTCTCCCCGACCACCCAGACGTCGAACCGGATGTCACCCAGCAAGAGCTTGGCATACACCGGGATCAGGATCATCTGCATGATGGAGTTGATGGCCACCAGGATGATCGCCATGGCGTTGTTCCCGAGCGCCAGGAACGTGAACACGATCACCATGGCGATGCACGGGGCCAGGCCGTAGAGGACCAGGCCGGTGTACAGGTCCGGGTGGCCGGCCAGGAACACTTTGGCCAGGCCCAGCATGAAAAATGGCGCGATCGCATAATTGAAGAACAGGACGATCAGCAATTGCTTCGGCGAGCGGGCCGATTTTCCCAGGTCCTCGAACCGGATCTTGGTCATGGCCGGAAACATCATCAGGAACAGTCCCATGACCACCCCCAACGCCAGGGTGTTCGGGATGGTGAACTCGTACTGCCCCCGGATGATGGCCTTGATGGCGTCAATGGGCGGCGTCAGCTCGAAGTTCGAGATCCCATACCACTTGCCAATACCGATGCCAATCGCCATGCTCACCACCACGAAGACCGGGAGCATGCGGAAGTCCTGCAGGATGTGGAACCAGCCGCGACGTGACCCCAGCGAGTGCATTTCTTTGTCTCCTCTCATGGTTGACCGGACACACATGCGCCTCCCTGATATATCCCCCCCAAAAAAAATCAGCAGCAGGTCATGCCTACGACACACCGCCCCGATTGGCGCAGGGCGATCCGGCGGGTGAGGCGAGCATCGTCTCTTTTCATCTCATGTGCACCATCCAGGTGAACATCGATCAGCTTGAGCAAGTCCTGATGGAACCCGCTCAGGGTGCCCCCACGGCCGACGCTGTAGTACATCCAGCGGCCATTGCGCCGGGCCTGCACGAGACCCACGTCCCGCAGTCGCGCCAGGTGCCGCGACACCCGGTACTGGGGGATCCGAAGCGCGTCCACCAGCTCGCACACGCACAACTCCTCCCGGCGTAAAAGACGAACCAGCCGCAGGCGCGTGGGATCGGCCAGAACGGCAAGGAGTCCGATCATGTCTCTCACGGTAATCAAGCCTTCAGACATATGCAGTATGATGCATATGATATCTGCACCCCCCTACCCTGTCAACAGTTATTTCTTAAGCCCGCAGGTCGGGAATAAGGGAGGCCTTCGGGTCGAGCTGTTGCAGGGGAGACACTTCGCGGGACGTGGTGGCCATTCCCCCGTGTTTCAGGCCAGGCGGCGGGCCAGGGTCCTGCGCTCCTCCATGTGGGCCTTGAGCAGGGCGTTGACGCCGTCCAGGAGCTTGAAGACCTGCGGGTCCCGGACGCGGTAGTGGACCATCTGGCCCTCTTTCCGGGAGGCCAAGATTCCCGCAGCCTTCAGCAGGGCCAGGTGTCGGGAGACATTGGACTGCTCCTCCTGGATGGCGGGGAAGATCTCGCAGACGCACCGCTCGCCGTCCCGCAGCAGCTCCAGGATCTTCAGCCGCGTCGGCTGCCCCAGCGCCTTCAGGACGCTCGCCTTCAGCTCCAGCACATCCTCGGCCATCGGTCGCCCTCCATGATTTCATGGTCATACAGTGGCAAATCTCGCGCCGGGTGTCAACGGCAAAGGACGAGGGGCCGGATTTGTCTGCCTTCTAGCCCGTTCCGTGCGGGGCCATGCTTTGGGCTTGGCGCCGCCTGGCCGGCATTCTAGAGTTGTAGTGTTGGAAACGCCTCGGCCGGCCCGGGGCGCCCAACGGACGGGGGATGCGGCATGGCGCGTGCCCGGATAGGGAAAACTCTGGGACTCCTCGCGGTGGCCTCGGGGATGCTCGCCATGACTGCCCAGGTCTCGTGGGCGGAGGCACCCGGTCCGACCAAGGAGAAGACCCCGCTCCGGATCGCGGTCGCCGCCATGGTCTCGCCGGAGCAGACGATCAGCGTTTACAGGGAGCTGATGGATTACATCGCGGCCAAGGTCGGACGCCCGGTGGAGCTGAAGCAGCGACGGACGTACCAGGAAGTCAATGATATGCTGGGCGCCGGCAAGCTGGACGCCGCCATCCTCTGCTCCGGAACATACGTCTACGCCAAGCAGCAGTACGGCGTGAAACTGCTGGTCGTGCCGGTCATTCACGGCAGCCCGACCTATCGCTCCTACGTCATCGTCTCCCAGGCCAGCACGGCAGCCTCCCTGGAGGAGCTGTACGGCAAGCGCTTTGCCTTCACGGATCCTTTGTCCACCTCGGGCTACCTGTACCCGGCCTACGCCCTGACGCTCCGGGGGCGGTCGCCGGAAACCTTCTTCGCCAAGACCCTCTTCACCTACAGTCATGACAACTCCATCGAGGCCGTGGCCGAAGGGGTCGTGGACGGGGCGGCGGTGGATAGCCTGATCTACGATTACCTGCAGAAAACCAACCCCGCGCTGGTCGCCCGGACGCGGATCGTTCACCGCTCTCCGCCATTCGGCGCGCCCCCCGTCGGGGTCCCGCGGACGCTCGACCCAGAGACCAAGCGGTCCCTGCGCGGCCTGTTCCTCGAGATGGACCAGGACCTTTCGGGGCGGGCGATCCTGAAGAAGCTCGGGGTGGATCGGTTCATCCCGGGAGAGGACCGGCTGTACGACAGCATCCGGAAGATGCTCGAGACGGTGGAGGGGGTGAAGGCCCGGTGAGTGTCTGGACGGGCTCCCGCTCTTCGCTGGCCGTTACATTCACGAGCCGGATTTTCGTCTTCGTCTCGCTGCTGGTCCTCGGGGTGGTGGGCTACGTGCTGGTGCATGAGTGGCGGGTGCTGGAGCAGGAGCTGCAGAAGCGCGGCCTCCTCACGGCGGCCCACCTGGCCGAGCAGAGCGTGGATCCCATCCTGCGCGAGGATGATTACGCGCTCTTCAAGCTCCTGCAGACCCTGCGCGCCACCTATGCCGGCGATCTGCCGAACCAGGAGCGCATCGTCTACGCCGCGATCATGAACACCCGAGGCGAGGCGCTGGCCCACACCGATCCGGCCCTGGTCCACGCCACCCTCACCGATCCCCGCACCCGGCACATCCTGGCCCGACTCGAGCCGTCAGTCCTCTGGGCCACCGGCCCCGGCGGGGAGCGGCTGTACGACGTGGCGGTCCCGATCCGGATGCGGGGGCTCCCCGTCGGCGCCATCCGTCTGGGGATCTCCCGCGCAGGCCTGGATCGGCTGATGTGGAATCTGGCCTTCAAGGTCTTCGCCGTCCTCTTCGTGTTGATGCTGGTGGGCATCGGCAGCATCTGGCGCTTCTCACGCCGCATGGCCCAACCCATCCAGCGCCTCCGCGACAGCGCCCGCGCCGTCCAGGCCGGCGACCTCGACCAGCGCGTCGCCGTGGACCGCGGGGACGAGATCGGGGAGCTGACCTCGGCCTTCAACGCCATGACGGCCGAGCTGGCCCGCTCCCGCGACGAGCTGCTGCGGAAAGAGGAAATCCGCGCCCGCCTCCTGGAGCAGGTCATCACCGCCCAGGAGGACGAGCGCAAGCGGATCGCCCGCGAGCTGCACGATGAGACCAGCCAGGCCCTGACCTCCTTGATGGTCGGGCTGAAGGTGCTGGAGCAGCGGTCGGATTCGACGGGGGTTCGGGAAACGCTGGCGGACCTCCGCGCCCTCACCGGCAAGACCCTGGAGGCCGTCCACCACCTGGCGCTGCAGCTGCGCCCCAGCGTCCTGGACGACCTGGGCCTGGTGCCGGCCGTGGAGCGTCTGGCGGGCGACTTCCGGCGGACGCACGGGATCCAGGTCGCCTTCGAAACCAACTTGCGGACCGGGCCGCGCCTGCCCTCTGCCCTCGAGACCGCCCTGTATCGGATCACGCAAGAGGCGCTCACCAACGTCGCACGCCACGCCGCGGCCTCCTCGGTAAGCGTGCTCCTGGAGGTGCGACGCGGGTCGGCGGCCCTGATCGTGGAAGATGACGGTCGGGGCTTTGACACGGCGCGCTGCATGAGCGGGGTACGAGACGAGCGGTGCCTGGGCGTGTTCGGCATGCGCGAGCGGGCCACCCTTTTGGGAGGCACCCTGACCATCGAATCCACGCCGGGAAGCGGGACCACCGTGTTTGTGGAGATCCCCCTGCCTTCGGAGACGGCCAATGACCGGGCACAGACGCATTCGCATCCTCCTGGCGGATGATCACGCGGTCCTGCGCGCCGGCCTCCGGGCACTGCTGGCGGCCCAGGCCGACCTAGAGGTGGTCGGCGAGGCCTCCGATGGCGCCGAGGCCGTCCGCCTGGCGCAGACCCTCCGCCCCGACGTGATCGTCATGGACATCGGCATGCCGGGGGTAGGCGGGATTGACGCCACCGCCAGGATCAAGCGCGAGCTGCCGGTCGCCAAGGTCCTGATCCTGTCCATGCATGACGACCGCGGCTATTTGCGCCAGGTCCTGCGGGCGGGGGCGTCGGGATACGTCCTGAAGCAGGCGGCCGACACGGAACTGCTGGCGGCCATCCGGGCGGCCGCGCGCGGGGAGGTCTTCCTCGACCCCGCCGTGGCGAAGGCGCTGGTGGAGGAGGTCATACAACCTGCCCCGGCCGGCCGCGAGACCCCCGCCCTGAGCGACCGGGAGCGGGAGGTCCTGCGCCTCCTCGCCCGCGGCCACACCAACCAGCAGGTGGCCGACCGGCTCTGCGTCAGCGTGAAGTCCGTCGAGACCTACAAGGCGCGCCTCATGGAAAAGCTGGGGCTCAAGGGCCGCGCCGAACTCGTCCGCTACGCCCTGCAGCACGGCTTCCTCAAAGAAGCTGACTAATTCTTATTTCGAATTTCGGACTCCCAGCGGGTGCCCGAGTGTCGGATTTTCAAATCCGAAATCCGCAATGAGTCCTGTCGGGTTTTCCCTGACACACATTCCCGCATTTTTCGGGCTTTCCCCGACAGACAGCGCCTCTCCTGCCTCGTAGACTGAGGGGTGGTAACGGCTCCTCCGATCCGGCCTGTCCCCGAGAGGAGAGGCCGGACTCCACGGTCTCGGGAGCGATCCCGGGGCCCGCCCGAATCCCGCCGGCCGGCGGGATGAATTGGCAAAGGAGGCCGGGGTCCCGCGGTGTCGCGACCCCGGCCTTCGGCTTTTTCTGAGGGGTCCACAGCGCGTCCACGAGAGCGACAGTCAGGAGGAGAAGCCATGAAGAGTCGCGGACCGTTCGGAAGACTGTTCGGGCTGACGCCGGCAGGCGGGTTGGCCCTGATCCTGGCCGGCTGCGTGGTGGCGCCGGGCGCCGCACCCGGCCCGCCCCGGGCCGATGCGCCGGACCTCGTGGCGCTTCACGATGCCAAGTCGCCTTCGTTCGACAAGAACTGCCTGGGCTGCCACGGCAACATCATGCAGCGGACCACCCTGAATCCGAAGATCAAAGAGGCCCACGCCGCCATGCTCCCCTTCGCCCCGGCCTACGACGCCAAGGTTGGCGTGACCAATGATGTCTGCATTTCCTGTCACGGGAAGGTGGATCTCCTGCAGCATTCCGGCGAGCAGATCCGGAAGAACGTGGACGTCGCATCATGCGCAGCGTGCCACGGCAAATCAGGGCTTTCGTCCAAGAAGTTCTACGCGAACTGAGGCGTGCGAGGGAGGTGAGTGACATGGCGGCATCGCACAAGGGGGATCTCTGCAAGATCCTGAATCCCGATATGAACCGGCGGCGATTCCTCCTGATCAGCGGGACGCTGGCCGCCGGGGCCACGATCGGAAACCTGGTGAAACCCGCGCCGGCTTCGGCGCTGGTGACCGGCCAGAACCCGCCCGACCCCACCGAGGTGGATGCCGGCGTCCAGGTGATCATGAGCGTCTGCCAGAACTGCCACAGCCGCTGCGGGATCATGGCCCGGGTGAAGGACGGCGTGCTCCTGAAGATTGACGGCAACCCGTATCACCCCAACAACCTGGGGGAGGACGAGCGTCCAAGTTACAACACCCCGGTGGAGGAGGCCAAGAAGAGGCCGGGCCGGCTCTGCGCCAAGGGTCAGGCCGGCGTCCAGGTGGTCTATGACCCGTACCGGATCAAGCAGCCGCTCAAGCGGGTGGGTCCCCGTGGCTCCGGCCAGTGGAAGGCCATCACCTGGGAGCAGGCCTTCGAGGAGATCGCCGCCAAGCTGAAGCCCCTCCGCGATCTGACCACGCCCATAGATCCCTCGGCCCCGGAGCTGGGCCCAATCGCCAACCAGGTGCTCTACTCGCCCGGGCGCACGATCGAGGGAGGCTTCACCGACCGGATCTGGGGGAGCGGCTTCGGCACCATCAACAAGCGCGAGGACCACACCAGCATCTGCGAGACGTCCCATCACGTGGCCAACGAGCTGATGACGTGGGATGAAAAGGCCAATCGAGGCCGAAAGAACCACTTCAAGCCCGACATCCTCGAGGCCAAGTACATCCTGCTCTTCGGCTCCAGCTTCCTGGAGGCGAACTTCCCCCTGGTCGCCCTGGGCCGCAAGCTGATGGAATTCCGGGCCAAGGGCGGGAAGTACGTGGTCGTGGATCCCCGCTTCTCCAACACCGCGGCCCTGGCCCACCGCTGGGTCCCGGTCAAGCCCGGCAGCGATGCCGCCCTGGCCCTGGGGATGGCGCGCTGGATGCTGGAGAACAAGAAATACGACGCCAGGTACCTGGCCAACGCGAACCAGGCCGCCGCCAAGGCGGCTGGCGAGCCGACCTGGACCGATGCCGCGCGCCTGGTCGTGGTGGACCCCCACCACGCCGAGGCGCGCCGGTACCTCCGGGCCGACGCTCTCGGCGGCAAGAAGGAGCACTACGTCGCCTGGTCCGGTGGAGGACCCAAAGAGATCGGGGACGCCGCCCTCGTCGGAGAGCTGGAGCCGGGCGAGGTGACGGTGGCCGGCCGCCGGTGCAAGACGGTCTTCCAGCTCATGAAGGAGCGCGTGCTCTCCAGGTCCCTGGCGCAGTACGCCGAGGACTGCGGCCTGAGCGTTGATCTGATCGTGACCCTGGCCTCCGAGTTCGCGGCCGCGGGAAAGCAGGCGGTCACGAATGCCTACCGCGGTCTGGTCCAGCACACCAACGGCGTGTACAACCAGCTCTCCGTCAACCTGCTCAACACCCTGGCCGGCAACTACGACTGGCGCGGGGGCAACGCCAGCGGCGGTGGCGGCTACCCCGAAGGATCGGGCGTGACACCGCTGGGGGCGGTCCCCGGCGGCGTGAGCCCCAAGGGGATCCGGCTGAACAGAGCCGTCAAGAACTACGAGAAGGACGCGCCCAACCTCTTCAAGCGGGATGGGGGCTATCCCGCCAGGCGCCCCTGGTTCCCTTATGCGACCCACGGCAACTACCAGGAGGTGATCCCCAGCGCGGCCGAGGGCTACCCCTACCCGATAAAGGCCCTGATCACCTACTGGAACGCCTGGCCCTACAGCACGCCGGCCCTGCGGAAGACCTTCGAAGCGTACGTGAAGGACGAGAAAAAGCTCCCACTCTTCGTGGCCATCAGCCTGAACATGGGCGAGGTGGCAGCCTTCGCCGACTACGTCCTCCCGGACACGACCTACCTGGAGAAGTGGGCCTTCCCCGGCATGACGCCCACCATCCTGACCAAGGCCACGCCGTTTCAGCAGCCGGTGGTCGGGAAGCTGGACGGGAAAGACATCGGCACGGTGCCCTTCAACCCGGACGCGCCCAACGTGTACACCCCGGTCCTCCCCAACACCAAGACCGTGGGCGACATCCACATCGGCCTGGCCAAGGCTCTGGGCCTCCCCGGCGTGGGCGACAAGGCCTTCCCGGACGGCAGCCCCCTCCACACCTACTGGGATTACTACAAGAAGGGGCTCCAGAACCTGTCCAAGAACACCGGGAAGTCCATCCGCGAGATCGTCGCCAAGGGCGGCGTGTTCGAGGATGCGGGCAACGAGTACGACGGGAAGTATCTCAAGTACAAGTACGGCAACCTGATCCACATCTACATCGAGCAGCTGGCCACCACCAAGGACTCGATGACCGGCCAGTACTTCGACGGTCTCCCGCACTACGAACCCCCCAAGTTCGCCGACAACACCCCTATCGCCGCTGTGGACGAGAGAGAGTATCCGTTCCAGCTCATCACGTACAAGCTGGCCTGGCACGCCCAGGCGCGGACGGCGACCCTCCCCTGGCTCATGATCATCCAGCCCGAGAACTTCGTGGAGGTGAACGCCTCCGACGCCAGGCGGCTGGGGATCCGGGACGGGGACAGGGTCCGGCTGATCTCGCCGACGAGTCCCGAAGGCGCGGTCGGCAAGGCCAAGGTGACGGAGGGGCTGCGGCCGGGCGTGATCGCGGTCTCGCACCATTTCGGCCACTGGGAGCTGCAATCCAAGCCCCACATCGTGGACGGCGTACCTCAGGGATACGACCCCAGCCGCGGCACGGGGATCCAGATCAATCCCATCCTGCGGCGGGACCAGTTCAAGGGCAGGGACCTGAATGGCCCCATGCAGGACAAGGTGGGAGGCAGCGTCTCCTTCCACGACAGCCGGGTCAAGCTGGTGAAGGCCTAGAGGGGAGGTGAGGAGTCATGACGCAGCGCGGTTGGCTGATCGATCTGGGACGCTGCATCGGGTGCCATAGCTGCACGGTGGCGTGTAAGTCGGCGCAGAACACCGCTCCCGCCAACTCCCCCCTCCTCTTCAAAGGGGGGAATCCCCAGCTCCCGCTTCACCTGAGTTACCGCTGGGTCATCGTCCGGGAGGGCGGCACCTACCCCAACGTCTGGCGGACCTTCGTCACCTCGGCGTGCAACCATTGCCAGACGCCGGCCTGCATGAACTCCTGCCCCGTCAACGCCATCTCCAAGCGGGCCTCGGACGGGATTGTGCTGATCGACCAGGAGAGATGCATCGGCTGCAGGTATTGCGTCTGGGCCTGCCCCTACGGGGCCCCCCAGTGGAACGACGCCACGAAGAAGGTCGAGAAGTGCACGATGTGCGTGGAGCGGATTGACAAGGGGCTCCAGCCGGCGTGCGCGACCACCTGCGTCGGCAAGGCCCTGACCTACGTCGCCGACTTCGACGCCACCCAGTCCGGGGAGAATGCGCCGGAGGGCTTCTCCGATCCGGCCTTGACACGACCGTCCACGAGGTTCCTCAAGAAATGACGGACCAGGCGACCTGGGCCACGGCCCGGGCCGACATGTACAGATTCCTCGCGGCGACCTTCCTGGAGCCCCCCAGCCCGCGGCTGCTCGCCCCGCTCTTCGCGGATGGCTTTCTCGTGGAGCTGGAAGAGGTCTTCGGGGCCGCCGCGCTCGCGGGCCTGCGCGAGTTCGTCCGAACGTTCCAGGGAGACTACGACGCCCTCGACCAGGAGTTCCAGGCTCTGTTCCTGGTCCCCCTGGGGCGCTACGTGACCCCTTACGAGTCGGTCTATCGCGACGAGCGGGAGATCGGCGAGACCCGGGTTCGCGGACTCCTGATGGGGCCCTCCACGCTGGCCGTGCAGCGGTTGTATCGCGAGGCGGGCCTGGTCATCTCCGGGGATGTCAAGGATCTGCCGGATCACATCGGGCTGGAGCTGGCCGGCATGGAGTTCCTCTGCCGGACCGAAGCCCGCGCGTGGGACCGGGAGGACCTGGAAGACATCCGTCGCATGCGGGATCTGCAGCGGAGGCTGCTCCGCGATCACCTGCTGCAGTGGGTGCCCGCGCTGTGTGCGCGCATCCGGGAACTCGCCCCCGGGCCGCTCTACCGCGGGATCGCGCACCTGACGGAGGCATACCTGTTCCAGGAGGCCGAGACCCTGACCGTCCCGAGCCGCGCCGGCTAACCGCCCCTCTGGGGGCCCGCAACGGCCCCGCGCCTGGAGTCGGGCCGGCCGGATGGCACTATGCATCGCACGGGGGTGAGGCCTCCGGCCTCGTCCCCGTGTGTCGTCTGCGAGGGCGGGCGCCATGGCTCGCTGGCACTGCGCCAGATGCCTCGTGGTGGATGAGGATCCCCTGATCCGCTGGTCCCTGGTGCGCTACCTGGAGAGGCGTTGCGGCGAGGCCCTTTCGGTGGGGTCGGGGGAAGTCGCGCTGGCACTCCTCCGGGAGTGGCCGGTGGACGTTCTCATCGCCGCGGCAGGCTCCTCCGGGGAAGACGAGCGGGAAAGGCTGGCGGGATACCGACGCCTTCCGGCGCCGCCCCGCATCGTCCTGCTCACCACCGGCGAGAGCCGGCTCTCGCCGGCGGAGCTGGCCGAGCGTGGCGTGGTCGGCACCATCGAAAAACCCCTGGTGTTCGATCGGTTGGACCCGCTGCTGGCCGGCGGATTCCCGGCACCGGGGCAGGCCGCGGCCTGAGTCGGGGACCGGGGCGGGCCGCGGAGATTCGCCCCCCGCCCGGGGCGGCGACGTCGAGGGGCATCCGTGACGCTCCGGATCAAGATCCTGGCCGCCATCACGCTGGTACTGGGCGTCACGGTCGGGGCATCCTTCCTGGTCCTCATCCGATATCAGCGCGCGCAACTGCTTCGGAATACGACCGAGGCCACCTCCCACCTCGCCAACACCATCCGCGCCACGCTGGAGCACGCCATGCTGGCCAACGATCCGGCCGAGATTCGGCGCATCGTCTCCACCGTCGGCGCGCAGCCCGGCATCGTCGGCGTGTACGTCCTGGACAGCCGCGGCACGGTGCGGGTCGCATCCACGCCGACGGAGCGGGGCCAGCCCCTGCCCGAGAGACCTTCCCCCATCCTTCGGAGCCGGAGCCCCATCCCCAACTCGCCCCGGTGTCAGGGCTGCCATCCATCCGCGCAACCGCTCCTGGGCCAGCTCGTGGTGGACCGCTCGCCGGAGGCGATGGAGGAGCAGCTCCGGACCAGCCTGGGCTATATGCTGGCCTCGGCCGGCCTGGCTTTCCTCTTACTGACGGCCACCACGTATGCCGTCCTGCGACGCCTGGTGGTGACCCCGCTGGCGGACCTCGGCCGGGCGGCCCGGGCGATCCAGGCCGGCCGGTACGACACCCCGCTCACCCTCCAGACCTCCGACGAGGTGGGCGAGCTGGCCCGGACGCTCGACCAGATGCGCGGTCGGATTGTGGAGCATCTGGAGGAGATCCGCCGGTGGGGGGAGGAGCTGGAGGGGCGGGTCGCCGAGCGCACGGAAGAGCTGCGCCGGTCGCAAGCCGAGATTCTCCAACGGCAACGCCGGATCGCCGCCCTGGAGGCCGTGAGGGCCGCCACCGTCACCCTGTCGCACCACATCAACAATGCGACGGCGGGAATCGCCGGATGTCGCGACGTCCTGGCCAGCGCCCTAGCCGAGGAGACGGACTGGCAGATCCGCTACGCGCTGGACGGGATCCAGACCTCCGTACGGCGGATCACGGCCGTGCTCCAGGCCCTCAGGGATCTCGTCCGAATCGACGTCATGAGCTTTCCCGGAGGTCTGGAAGCCATTGACGTGGATCGTGCCATTCAGGAGAAGCTGGCCCGGTTGCAGATGGACGGGCAGATCGCCGACGCGTCCACCGGGCCACCCGCCAGTGACCCGGAACTTCCGCCGCAGGTCCCCCACAAAGCCTCTTGAGTTTCCCGCACCTCTCTGCGAGGATTTGACTGCCGCGCGGGGGTATCCTCGCATCCCGAAGCGCGCGGCGTGAACGACCCAAGCGATGCGGAACCCGGTGGAGGTCGGGGCTGAATGCGGGTCCTGGTGCAGCGCGTGGCCCGCGCCGCGGTCCATGTTGACGGGGAGACGGTAGCCTCCATCGGGCGGGGCCTGCTCCTCCTGGTCGCCTTCAAGGCGGGCGACAAGGAAGCCGACCTCGCCTGGATGGCCGAGAAGGTCGCCCACCTGCGCATCTTCGAGGACGAGGCGGGAAAGCTGAACCGCTCGCTGCTGGAGGTGGGCGGTCAGGCTCTGGTGGTCTCGCAGTTCACGTTGTACGGGGACGCCCGCAAGGGCCGCCGGCCCAGCTTTGACCTGTCCGCGCCTGCGGACCAGGCGCGGCCCCTGTTCGAGAAATTCGTTGACTTTCTGATATCCCGGGGCATAATCACTGCGGTTGGCCGATTCCAGGCAGCCATGCAGGTGGAATTGGTCAACGACGGACCGGTCACCATCCTGCTTGATTCGCCCGGGGGATAATCCCGGGACAGCCGGAGTTCAGCCATGGGTGCGATCCTTACCGGGACGGAGGACGCCCCGGACGCCTCCACCATGGCTCGCCCGACGCAGCCGGCGTATCACGGGCGGGCCTTTTTTTGCGCCCGGCGCCTTTCCCGGCGTCTTCATGATTCGCTCCTCCAGCCAGCCACCGATCGCCTGCTGGAGGTGGCTCCCCTGCTGACCACCCTCCTGCTCCTCTCGGTGTATCCTCTCCTCCGCTATCTGCTCCGGGATCCGTTCCCGGCCGAGGTCTTCCGCTTCGCCTTCATCTCCTTCTGGATCGGCTTCCTGATCGTGAACATGGTCCGCGCCCACAAGACCCGGCAGGACGTCCTCCGGAACATGGAGACGGACTGGCTGGACCGGCTCCGGTCCCAGGGAGTGGCGCTGAGCCACTACGTCATCTTCATGCCCCTCAAGCACGAGAGCAACCGGCACGTCCTGTTCCAGACCTTCCTGTCGGTGGAGCGGCTGCGCTATCCCAAGTCCCTGGTGACGCTCGTCCCCATCGTGGAGGCCGAGGACCGCATCACGCTGGAGAAACTGGAAGAGGTGGTGGCGGTCTTCGAGCGGCGGATGCGGGTCGAGCCCTTCATCTATCCGACCGACGGCGTGCCAGTGAAGTGCAAGGCGACCTCCATCACCACGGCCGGTCGTCACTTGGCGGGACGGATCACCGAGGGGACGTTCCCCGTTCCCGCCGGCGGTGTCAAGGTCCTCATCATTGACGCCGACACCATCCTGCACCCCCAGGATCTGGCCTTCCGCGAGTGGACGCATCGCGAGGAGGACGCCCGGGCCAGCGCGCGGGGCATCCGGGGCGTCGTCCTGCAGTCCCTGACGACCTACACCGCCAATTACTGGAAAGTCCCCATGCTCCCGCGGCTGCACAACACCGGCTTCGTCCTCTACCAGATGGGGAAGATGCAAACCACGGGGGACTACCTGGTGCTGGGGCCGGGGACGAGCATGGACTTCGAGGTGTTCCGGGCCGTGGACTATTTCGAGCCCAATCGCCACAACGAGGACATGCAGTTCCGGTACAAGGTCGTCATGGAGGGCTACCGGGTGGCCCCGATGAAGATGCCCACCTGGGGCCAGGCGCCACTCACCACGCGCGAATCCTGGGGGCAGATCGCCCGCTGGGCGCGGGGCGCGGTGGACTTCAAGTTCGTCGTGCGCTACCAGCGGAGGTCCCGGACGCACGGGATGCCGCTGGTCAAGACGAAGACCGTCCAGGCCCTGCGGGCGCTCCTCGCCAATGCCATGCCGCCTCTCACCGTCCTGGTGCCGGCGCAGCTTATCCTGATCTCGTGGATCAGTCCCTGCGTGCGCGACCTCTGGCCCGTCCCGGTATTCCTGTCGCCGGACGTCCTGGCCCTGAAGCTCGGGGGCAAGAGCCTGTGCGTGAGCCCGATGGGGGCCTTCAATCTCGTCTTCCAGACCATCGTCCTTACCGGGTCCATGCTCCTGGGGATGGTGGTGGTCCCCCACACCCTGAAGCCCATCATCTACCAGGGTCCCCCCCGGCGGTGGAGGAGGATGCGCAAGTTCCTGGAGTGGTTCCGCCTGGTCTTCACCCCCATCAACCTGCACAACTATTTCCTCATGGCATCGGCCCAGCTCTACACCCAGGGCAAGCTGGCCCTGGGCCTGCCCATCGCCCACACGCCGGTCACGCGGAAATGACCGGGGAAGCCGCCAGCCATCGGCAGTCCGCCCCCCACCCCTTGCCCTCCCCCTCAAGGGGCGAGGGGAGGCTGGGGGTCGATCGGATAGCTCGGAGAGAGCTCCCGTCGGATGCGGATCGGTCTCTTCACCAATAACTATCGCCCGCTCGCCAATGGCTTGGCCACCTCGGTAGAGACGTTCGCCCAGGCCCTTCGCCGGGCGGGCCACCACGTGACCATCGTGGCGCCGCGCTATCCCGGCACCCCCGGCGGCGAGGAAGGGGTCCTCCGCGTGCCGGGGATCCGCGCCCCGACGCATCACGCCTACGTGCTTCCCCTGGCCTGGTGGCCGGGCGTCCGAAGCAGGGTGGCAGCCCTCGACCTGGATATCTTCCACGCCCAGCACCCGCTGCTCTTGGGAGCGGCGGCGGCCCGCTGGGCCCGCTGCTTCCGGCGGCCGCTGGTCTTCACGTACCACACCCACTACGACCGCTACGCGCACTACGTTCCCGGTCCCTCGCGCCTGGTGGGGCATCTGGCAATCCGCCAGGCCACGGCCTTTGCCAACCGCGCCGACCTGGTGATCGCCCCCGCGCCCGCGGTGGCCCGCACGCTGCGCGCCCGGGGGGTGCAGACCCGGATCGCCATCGTCCCCACGGGCGTGCCGCCGGCTGGCGATCGGACCGAGGCCCATCGCCTGGCCAAGCGGCAAGCCCTGGGCCTCCACGAGGGCGCCCCCCTCTGCCTGGGTGTCGGCCGCCTGGCCAGGGAGAAGAACCAGGGGTTCCTGCTGTCGGCGTTCAGCCACATCGCCAGGAGCCTTCCGGATGCGCGGCTGGTCCTGGTGGGCGACGGGGACGAGCGCCCGCGCCTGGAGCGGCTGGCGAAGCGCCTGGGCATCCGGGACCGCGTGCGGTTCGTCGGCGCCGTCCCGCACGAGGGGGTGGGCGACTACTACCTGGCCGCCGACCTGTTCCTGTTTCCCTCGACCTCCGAGACCCAGGGGATTGTCGTCCTGGAGGCGCTGGCCGCGGGCCTCCCCGTGGTGGCGGTCCATTCCGAAGCGGCGGAGGATCTGCTGGCCGACGGCCGGGGCGGCATCCTCACTCCCGAGGAGCCGGTGTCGTTCGCGAGGGGCGTCATCCAACTCTGGGGACAACCCGAGGTACGGCACGCCATGGGCGAGGCAGGACGGGAGATCGCGGCGCGCTACGCGCCCGATGCCAGCGCGACCCGGCTGCTCGCTCTGTACGAGGAACTGGTGCGGTCACACCAAGCCGTCCGAGCGGGGGCCCCGACGGCCCCCATGCCGTGGTCCGCACGTGATGGAACCTCTCATTGATCGGTTTCTTGAACACCTGGTGGTCGAACGCGGGCTGGCCCAGAACAGCCTGGAGGCCTACCGGCGCGATCTCACGCGCTACACGGCCTATCTGACAGGCCGCCGGAAAGAGGCGACCGGCCTCGATCGGACCGAGGTCCCGCGCTACCTCCTGGCGCTACGCGAGGCGGGACTGAGCCCGCGCTCCGTGGCGCGCCACCTCTCGGCCATCCGCCAGTTCCATCGGTTCCTGGTCCGCGAGGGCTACACCACCGCTGATCCGACGGCCCACCTGGAATCCCCCCGCCCCTGGCAACGGCTCCCCACGGTGCTCACCAGCGAGGAAGTGGAACGGCTGTTGGCCCCCCGCCCGGCCACGACCCCGCAGGCCCTCCGGGATCGCGCCATGCTGGAGGTGCTGTATGCGTCCGGCCTGCGGGTCTCGGAGCTGGTGGGCCTGCGGCTGGTGGACCTCGACCTGGCCGTCGGGATCGTGCGCGTCACCGGGAAGGGCAACAAGGAGCGGCTGGTGCCATTGGGGGAGGCCGCCGCGGCCAGCCTGCGCGCCTATCTTGCCCAGGGGCGGCCGCGGCTGGAGAAGGGCCGGCCGAGCCCCCACCTCTTCCTCGGGCGGCACGGCCGGGGCCTCACGCGGCAGATGTTCTGGCAGCTCCTCAAGCGCTACGTCCGGGCCGCCGGCATCACCAAGCGGGTGACGCCCCACACGCTGCGCCACTCCTTCGCCACCCACCTGCTGGAGCGGGGGGCCGATCTCCGCTCGGTGCAGCTCATGCTCGGCCACGCCGACATCGGCACCACCCAGATCTACACCCACCTGACCCGCGCCCACCTCAAGGCCATCTACGACAAGCACCACCCGCGCGCGCGGTAGAAAGGCGTCCGACCCTTCGCCTGTTCGGTCAGGCCAAGTCGAGCTTGTCGTGGAACTCGCAGAGCTGGGCGGCCGTCACGGCAAGACATCGCCCACACTCACCTCGAAGCCCGGGAGCAACCCAGACCGAGCCAACTCACCAGGCCTGTACTTGCCGCCCAACACATACGCACCCTCCCTGAGGGTGTACACTTCTATGGCCCGTTCTTCAGGGTCCACCATCCAGTATTCCCTCACCCCAGCCCTGGCGTACTCGTAAAACTTCTCCACCCGATCCGTCGTAACCGTCGAGGGAGAAATCACCTCCACAACAAGATCCGGGACTCCCAATACCTGCTCGTCTATCCTTTCGCTATGCTCTTCTGCCACGAACACGATGTCCGGTTCCCGGATCTTCCCCGGCCACAAACGGACAGGGAGCGGGGCAAATCGGACAATTCCCAAGTGACGGGCTTCAACAAAGGCTTGGAACTTCAGAAAGACGTTCTGCAGTGCCGTCTGGTGACGGTAGGTCGGATGTGGCGGCATAATCAGCCTGCCTTCCGAAAGCTCCACGTACCGATTGGTGTCGGGGAGGGCAAAGTAATCCGCCTCCGTCCATTGGCCCTGGGGCGGAAACAGCTCCGCCACGGGGGCAAGGTCTTGGTTCTCTGCGTGCAGTGGCATAGCAACACTCCCCGGGCCGGCCCTCAACCCGTCATCCCTGCACCGCCGATTGCCTTTCTCTGGCGTCCCCTCCGCGCTGTCCCTTGACCCCTGTTCTCCTAGCACCTCCCTCACGGTAAGTCAAGTCATCGAAGGCGCCGGCGGGAAGGGCACGCGGAACGCCGGCCACGCAGCGCCGCAGTGGCTACATTTCACCCCCCGTTGACCATATCCTGTTGACTGCCTTCGCGAGCGCGCGATCGGCCAGATGGGCGTAGCGTTGAGTGCTCTTGATGTCCCGGTGCCCGAGGGCGCGGCTTACCATGACGAGGTCCTTGGTGGCCTGGTAAAGCAGGGTCCCGAACGTGTGCCGCAGGGAATGGACCGACACATGCCTTCGGATCCCTGACCGGCGCAGCCAGAAAGCGAACCGATACTGCACCGCCCGCGCGGAAAGCAGCTTGGCCTGCCGGTTTAGAAATATCGGCTCTACCGGCTTTCGTGTGGGTAGAGATCGAGTCCGCCGCAGTGAAAGTAGATGGCGGTTTTGAAGTGCTCGGGGGTCCGAAAGCCCCGGGCGGTCTTCTTGACCCACGGGATGACGGCATTCCCGGCCTCGAGGCCGGCGTTAGTGATCCCATGCCGCAGGTAGGTGAGGACGTTCGGGAGGTGGCGGCGGATCAGCTTGGCCACCGCGGCCATGGGCCGGAGTCGGCTGGGGATCGCCCACCAGAACCAGCGGGCGAAGAATCGCTGGGCGGCTCCGAGGTAGCGGTAGGGCCAGAGCTGCCGGAGGCGTTCCTTGAGGGCCCAGGCCCGGCCCACCTTGAGGTCGCTCTGCCGGAGGACCCGAAAGGTGCGCCGCTGCTCCAGGCTCATCTCTTGCGGCCGCATGAGCCAGAGGTACTTGGTGCCCGTCAACCGCTCGTCCCCCGCCTGCTTCAGCGCCCGGTGCTCGGCCGTCCGCACCCGATCCACGGCCTCATGGACATGCTGGGCCACGGGGAACTTGTCGAAGACGATCGTCGCCCCGGCCTCGGGGAGGTGGGCGTGGGTGGACTGGACGTAGGGCTCCAACATGTCCAGGGCGAGGGCCTGGATCCCGGCCAGCTGCTCGGGCGTGCGCGTGGCCCCGAACCCGTCCAGGCGCTCCTGCTTGCGGTCGTCGGCCCGGTAGAGGACGCGGCTCTGGTCCAGGTCGGCCACCACCCTGAGGGAGCGATGGCGCTTGGCGATCGCCTGCTCGTCCCCCCCCAGGCGGGCCACGACCTCCTGCTGGCGCCGGGCCCGCCCACGGCGGACGGCACGGGCCTTGATGCCCCAGGCCTCGTCCCAGGTGATCCGCAGGAGCCCGGCCGCCCCCTTCACCGAGCATTCCCGGAGCAGGTCGATGGCCCACCGCTCGAACAGGGCCGTGCACTGCGAGCCGGGCTCCGCCCAGGGGACGCGGATCTGCTTGACCCCGTGACTGGAACACTCCACCCGGGGCACCTGGGCCTCGATCCACGTGGTGAACTGGCAGGTGTCCAGGTGGCGCCAGCGGCGGGGCCGGCTGTCGTCGCGCGGCCAGGCCGTACCACACTCGGGACAGGGAAACGGCCCTGGTCCCGCCTCCACCTGCACGACCCCCTGCTGGCCCTTCACGTCCAGGTCCACGCTGGTCACCGCCCACGGGGCCGGCAGCCCCAGAATCGCCCGGTAGAGCTCAATGTCGCGCATCGCTCCGATCCTCCTCTGTGGGATAGATCGGAGCATAGCCTACGTCGGGCACTACACCACACGATTTCCTGAAGAGCCAGATTTCCATTATGCGATCCATGCCCGGCGGTTCCGGATGGGACGTGGCAAAGCCTCTTCGATGTCGGCTCGTCCCTGACCCTCGCGGGCGCAAGTCCTCGGACGTCCGCACGCTGGCAGCGGGCCGCCCCTCGCCCTGCAGCACACTGCTCCAAAAAGGAGAGCCGGTCCCCATGCATCCTGCTCAGGCGCGGAGCCACTTCCGCTCGAAGGCGTACCAGAGGCTGAGGCCGGCGAGGTAGCCCGCCCCCATGTTCCACAGGGACACGCCGGTGGTGAGGAGCATGACGTAGCGGTCTTCCTTTCGGAGATTGTCC
>JBBIQE010000008.1:0-46273 GCA_037442485.1 Methylomirabilis sp. (SeqCode) | reverse complement strand
GGGGGGGGACCCGGGGGGGAAATCTGCGTAATCTGTGGTTCAATTTTGGGTACTTCCTCGGGTTCTTGAAATCTGTGTTTTTCCTGTTCGATCGAGTCTGTCATGTCTCAACTGGAATTCATGAGTGATGCGGGACGCGAGCCGCCTGCTTTCCGGGTGCGCGAGGCGACCCGCGACGACAATGCGGCGTTGCTGGCCCTGGATCGCCAGTGCGTGATGGCGGCCGCCACGCCGGTGGCCTTCGACCGCTCGCCGGATTTCTTCGCCCGCTCCCGGCCCTATGGGCATTGGCGGGCCTTCGTGGCGGAGAGAGAATCGGGTCTGATCGGGGTGGCCGCGATGTCACTGAAGCGGGTCCTTGTGGCCGGCCGACCCGTCGAGGCAGCCTATTTCTACGACCTGCGTGTCTCCCCTGCCTTTCGGCGGCTGGGGGTGGCCAGGGCGGTGGGAGATGCCATCCGCGCATACGCGCGCTCCCTGCACCCGGCGCTGGCCTACTCCCTGATCATGGAGGGCAACGTTGCCTCGCTGAGCTTCGCGCAGGGACGCGGGTCCCGACCCGTTCGCTCCTGCGTCCTGGACCTGATCCCGCTCGATGGCGTTGCCGCCGGTGATGCAGCCCGGCTGAAGGCGCTGGACGACGCCGAGGCAGAGGCGGTTCTTCGCCTGGTCCGTGCCGCGCACGCCGATCACGACCTGTTCCCCTTCCTGGATGTGGAGTCGCTCCGGGACCGGATCCGGCGATTGAGGGGGATCGGGTTCCGCGGCCTGTACGGGTGGGAGGATGGCGGGGGCCTCGCGGGCTGCTTCGGGCTGTGGGACTACTCCCCGGTCATGCGGATGCGGATCCTCCAGGCGGCCGGTGAGTGGTCCTGGGCGGCCGGGCGCGATCTGCATCTGATTTTCCTGACACCCCTCGGATTCCGTGACGCACGGGCGCTGGAGGAAACGGTGCCATTGGCTGCGGCGTACCTGGGGCAGGCAGCGGGGGCCGGGGTCGCGCGGGTGCTCGCGGTGGCGTACGATCAGGCCGATGCGGCATATGCCGTGCTGGATCGGTTCCGACCGATCCGAATGCGCTTTCACCTGTTCGGCCTGGCGTCGGGCGACCCGGGAGGCCCCGCCCTGGGGAGCCGACCGGTCTTCATCGACCCCGCCGACCTGTGAACCTCGTGCCACCGAACCGCCATGGCCCCTGCGAGGAAAATCCCCCCCGCCCATCCCCTCCGCCACGGTGGGGGGAGCGCCAGGGTGAGGGTCGCTGACTCCGGGCACTTCGCCACGGTTTTCATCGGTCGTGGTGAAACTCATTTCATGACGACTTGGCGGTGAAATGTTTGGGGGTTGCGATGCCTGAGCTTCCGGAGGTCGAGGTCATCCGACGGGATCTGGTTCCCCGCGTGGAGGGACGCCGGATCCGGAGCGCCACGATCGCCGAGCCGCGCCTGACCCGCCGCCAAGGAGCGCCGCGCGAGGTCGAGGCGGCGCTTGCAGGGCGGAGGGTCAGAGACCTCCGCCGGCGCGGCAAGTTCTTCGTGTTCGACCTCGGGCGGGAGAGTCTGGTGATCCGGCTGGGGATGACGGGGCAGCTCCTGTGGTCGGAGAAGGGCGAGGGCTTCCGCCCGGATCAGCACACGCACGCCCACCTGGTCTTCCGGGGCGGTGGCATTCTCTATTATCGCGACATCCGAAAGTTCGGCGAGATGTTCATCCTGTCCACGGAAGGGGTAGAGAAGGCGCTCGGCGTGGGGGTGGAACCGCTGGAGCCGACATTCACGCCGGACATCCTGCAAAGGCTCTGCCGGTCCAGGTCGAGGATCAAGCCCCTTCTCCTGAACCAGACGAAGATCGCGGGCATCGGGAACATCTATGCGGACGAGGCGCTCTTCCGAGCCAAGATCCGGCCCACGCGGCGTGCCACCTCGCTGCGTCCCGAGGAGATCCGATCCCTCCACCGGGCCATCCGCGCGGTTCTTGAGGCCGGGATCCGGCATCGGGGTAGCTCCATCTCCAACTACCGGGACGCCTGCGGCCGCCCCGGCCGCTTCGTGGCCCACCATGGTGTGTACCACCGGCACGGCCAGCCGTGTCGCGTCTGCGGCACGGCGATCCGGCGGATCCTGCTGGGCCAGCGCGGGACCCACTTCTGCCCAAGCTGCCAGCGGTGAGGGCCGGAACCACCGCAGAAACCGAGGCAAGATCACGACCAACTCAACCACAGATTACGCAGATTGTGCAGATTCCACCCCCACCCGTGCCCTCCCCCCGGGTACCCCGCCTCTGGCAGGATGCGGGGGAGGGAGCGGGAGGGGGGTCAATGTCAACCGTGAAATATGTGGTTTCTTCCAATGGTGAGATGATCGGGTCGAGTTTTGGGCTAGATATCTTGCCGGAGTGGGAACAAGCGGCCGAGGCGATCCTGGCCAGGCCGGGAGTCGTCGTCCTCTTGGGCGCGTCGGATTCCGGCAAGACGACCTTGGGCCGCATCCTGGCCGAGAAATTGACTGCCGCCGGGCGGACCGTGGGGCTCGTGGATGGCGACATCGGCCAGTCCTCCATCGGCCCTCCCACCACCGTCGGCCTCGCCCTGCTTTCGCCCGGTCACCGTTTCTCCGTTTCTCCGGTTCCCCGTTTCCTGTACTTCGTCGGTTCCACCTCCCCACCCGGCCACTTCCTGCCGCTCATCCTGGGAACCCAGGCGCTGGTCCAGGCGGCCCGTGCTCAGGGTGCGGAGATCGTGCTGGTGGATACGACGGGGCTGGTCTCGGGCGCGGGAGCGGCATCCCTCAAGTGGCACAAGCTGCAGGCGCTCCGGCCACGGCATGTTCTCGCGTTGCAGCGAGCGGGCGAGCTGCAACCCATCCTGCGGTTCGTGGAAGGCCAGGCGAGTCATGCGATCCACCGGCTGCCGGTCTCCACCAGGGCCGTCCGGAGAAGCCACGCCGCCCGACGTGCCTATCGTGAGGAGCGATTCCGCGACTACTTCGCGTCCGCTGCGAGCGCGGACCTCCGGTGGACGGACCTCCAGTTCTCCCGCCTGTGGCTTCATTGCGGACGCCGCGTCGGCCACGAGGAAAACGTCGTTCTGGGCACGTCACTGCAAACGAGGCCGCTATATGCGGAGATCTTGGGGGAGGAGGGTCTGGTGTTCGTCCGGGGCCCCTTCAGCCGGGCGGCGCTGTATCAGGTCCGAAACGCGCTCCAGGTCTCGGACGTGCTGGTCATTGACGTCGAGGAAATGCGCGGGACGCTTTTGGGATTGCACGACGGGGACGGGGCCTTCTTGGCCCTGGGCATCCTGCAGGAGTTCGACCCGGAGCAGGAGCAGCTCCGGGTTCTCAGCCCCCTCCCCGACGCCGCACAGGTCCGGGGCGTTGCCTTCGGCTCTCTCCGACTGGAGCCGAGCGGCAAGGAACTCGGCGCCGTCCCCTGGCACTGAGTCCCCCCTGCTCGCGACACGTTCACTTCGGACCCGACGGACCCCCATCAGGCAGGTCGGATCGGGGATGGCAAGGCCATGGGAGCGGGGCCTCGTTCGTCACGAGTCTCTGAATTGCCCTCGACGGAGTCCCGGCCGGGCGGCTCATCAGGACCTGATTCTTGCGTTGGCCCCCAAGAATCACGCCTGAAAGGCATCAGAAACCGCTGGGCGATCGGCCGAAAGGAAGGCGCCACCGTCCCACCAGAAGGTAACACCCAGGGCTGCGCAGGACTGGAGCCGACCCGAACCCAAGGCGCATCCCTCATCTGGGATGCCCTGGATGAGCCTGGCGGGAGCCCCGTGCAAGAGATTCTCAGCCCACCCGTATGGATTTTGCGCGCCCAGCGAGCGAAAATCCGGGGGGCCTACTGCTCGAACAGCCGCGCCACGGGGATGGAAAAGGCAGGCAGAACATCGTCGCCGGGCAGCATATCGCTTGCGGTGAACTCCCGGATGTCGGTCAAGGATCGATAGGCATAGATCGTGCGGGCGGCTGGGTCAATTACCCAGACCATCCGCACGCCAATGGCAAAATAGTCTCGCAGCTTCTGAGTGACCTCCGTCCAACTATCGCTGGGCGAAAGGATCTCCACGATCAGATCCGGCGCTACATCCAGAAAGATGCTGGAGGTCTTGCGTGCATAACGCTCGTGAGAGATATAGAGGACATCGGCGGCACGCACCGTGTCGGGGTTGCGGCGAGCATAGATTCCAACCTCCCCGGAGCGCACCTTTCCCAGGTTCTTCTCCCGCACATAGGCTTGAAGTTCGGCGGCAACATTCGCTTCAATGGCGCCATGTTCATCTCCAGTCGGCGTCATGGGCACAATCCTCCCGCTGATCAGTTCACATGGCCCAAGGTCGCGCATGGCTGCCAGTTCTTCAGCGGTGAAGAGCCTCTTTTCCGTTGCCGCTATGTGACTCGTCACGGGAATTCACCTCCTCGGCCGCCGACAATGGGAGGATGTCCTTTTCACCTGCGTGTGTCAAGACGAAAGTTGCAGGAGGGTTGCAAGGAGGATGGGTATTGCGTGGCCAACTTGGGGGTGAGGTGGCTGGTGGGAGCGTCACCGGCAGTGTGGGGTCTTCGCGCCCTCCCGCTACCCTCTTCGACAGGTGCGGGATTGTGACGGTTGGGGACCGGTGGTAAGATGTGTTGGGGGGGTGAGGGATGTCCTGGCCGGCGTATATCGAGCTGCACGAGAAGGGGGAACTCCGGCGGCGGGCCGAGGCGGCGGAGCGGCTGCTGGAGCCATGCCGGGTCTGCCCGCGGGAGTGCCTGGCGCAGCGCCTCCAGGGCGAGACGGGGGTGTGCGGGGTCGCGGAAAGCGCCATGGTGTCGAGCTATGGCCCGCACTTCGGGGAGGAGCGGCCGCTGGTCGGATTCGGCGGCTCGGGGACGATCTTCCTGGCTCACTGCAACCTGTGCTGCGTCTTTTGCCAGAACTACGAGATCAGCCAGGAGGGCGAGGGGCAGATGGTCTCGACGACGAAGCTCGCGGAGATGATGCTCGACCTCCAGCGCCTGGGCTGCCACAACATCAACTTCGTGACGCCCACCCACCAGGTGCCGCAGATCCTCCGGGCCTTGCCCGCGGCGGTCGAAGGCGGCCTCCGGCTTCCCCTGGTGTACAACTGCGGGGGGTACGAATCCCTGGAGACGCTGCGGCTCCTGGACGGGATTTTCGACATCTATATGCCCGACTTCAAGTACGCAGACGCGGAAACCGCCAAGCGGTACTCCAGCGTGGAGAGCTACCCCGAGGTGGCCAGGGCGGCGTTGCGGGAGATGCATCGCCAGGTGGGAGACCTGGTCATGGACAGGCGGGGCATCGCACGCCGGGGACTCCTGGTGCGCCACCTGGTGCTGCCGAACAGGCTGGCCGGGACGGCCGAGGTGGTCCGCTTCCTGGCCGAGCTGTCCGAGGACACCTACCTCAATCTCATGGACCAGTACCGACCGTGCTACCGGGCGCACGAGTACCCGCTCCTGGCTCGGCGGCCGACACGCGCAGAGTTGGAGGAGGCGTTGCAACTGGCGAGGGCCGCCGGCCTCCACCGGCTGGATGGGTATTGCTGACCCGCCAACCGCGGGGTGGTCAGGAAACGAGCTTCAGCACGAGGGATGAACACCCCGGCGAGCCGGCCGGAGTCAGCGACCCCCCGGCCCTTATATTCTCCATAGAGGGGAAGGGCGGGGGGTTCCCCGCGCCCGCCAAGGACGCCATCGGAAGGAATCCTGGCGCTCTTGGCTTCGTCGTGAGCTCCGCCGAACGGCGCCAGGGCGGTTCAACCAGCATGAAGAACCTTGAGATTGCCAGGCTGTTCAACGAGATCGCCGATTTCCTGGAGGTCAAGGACGAGAACCCGTTTCGCATCCGGGCCTACCGGCGGGCCGCCCAGGCCATCGAGGGGTTGTCCGAGGACATCGCGGCCATCGCCGGGCGGGGAGGCCTCCTGGATGTGCCCGGAATCGGCAAGGACCTGGCGGGGAAGATCCAGGAGTATCTCGCCAGCGGCAAGGTCGAGTACCTCGAGGGGCTGCGGAAGGAAATCCCGGGCGGCGTGATCGAGCTGATGGGGATCCACGGGGTCGGGCCCAAGACCGCCAAGCTGCTGTACGAGCAGGCCGGCGTGGATTCCGTCGAGAAGCTGGAGGAACAGGCCAGGGCGGGGAAGCTGGCCCACCTGCCAGGGGTCAGGGCCAAGACCGTGGAGAACATTCTCAAGGGGATCGCCGTCTGGAAGAGCGGGCGCGAGCGCACGCCGCTCGGCACGGCCCTCCTCCTGGCAGAGGCGATTCTCGAGAGACTCCGGGGGCTCGAGGAGGTTGACCGGATCGAGCCCGCGGGGAGCCTGCGGCGGATGAAGGAGACGGTGAAGGACATCGACATCCTGGTGACCTCGAGGAGGCCGGCCCGGGTCATGGACGTGTTCGTCGGCCTCCCGAACGTGGCCGAGGTCCTGGCCCACGGCGAGACGAAATCGAGCGTCCGGCTCAACGAGAACATCCAGGTGGACCTGCGGGTGGTGGAGCCGGACTGCTTCGGGGCGGCCCTCCAGTACTTCACCGGGTCCAAGCAGCACAACATCCGGGTGCGCGAGTTGGCCCAGCGCAAGGGGCTCAAGGTCAGCGAATACGGGGTCTTCAACGAGAAGACCGACCGGCGGGTGGCGGGCCGGACCGAGGAGGAGGTGTACGGGGCCGTCGGCCTGCCCTTCATCCCGCCGGAACTCCGCGAGGACGGCGGCGAGATCGAGGCGGCCCTGGAGGGGCGATTGCCGACGCTGGTCTCGCTCCCGGACATCCGGGGCGACCTGCAGATGCACACGACCTGGAGCGACGGGGCCCACTCCCTGGGGGAGCTGGCCGAGGGCGTCCGGGCCAAAGGCTACCAGTACATGGCGGTGACCGATCACTCCAGGTCGGCGACGGTGGCGGGCGGCATGAAGGACGAACAGGTTCTCCGGATGATCGCCGAGGTCCGCGCCCTCAACCAGAAGCTGAAGGGGTTTCGCATCCTGGCCGGCTGCGAGGTGGACATCCGGGGGGACGGGACGCTGGACTTCCCCGACGCCATCCTCCGCCAGCTCGACCTGGTCCTGGTCTCGGTCCATTCCCGCTTCAAGATGACTCGGGAGGAGATGACGGCGCGGATCGTCCGGGCCGTGCAGCATCCCCTGGTCCACATGCTAGCCCATCCCACGGGACGGCTCATCGGCGAGCGCGGTGCCTACGAAGTGGACATGGAGGCCGTCCTCGCCGCGGCCCGGGCCGCGGGCGTGGCCGTGGAGATCAACGCCTCGCCATCCCGGCTCGACCTGAACGATCTGCATGCGCGCCGGGCCAAGGAGCTGGGCATCCCCGTGGCCATCAACACCGATGCCCACAGCATCGGCCAGTTGGATTATATGCGCTTCGGCGTCTCGGTGGCGCGGCGGGGGTGGCTCGCGCCCAAGGATGTCCTGAACACCTGGCCGGAGCAACAGCTTCTCTCCTGGCTGGAACGGAAGCGATCCGGCAGGTGAAGAGCCAGAGGACAGGGGTCGGAGGACAGAGATCGGAGGGCAGAGGGCAGGGGGCGAGAGCGAGGGGGTCGGGGCGGCGCGGTCGAGGCGACGAGGGACAGAGCATGCAGGTCAAGGTGGGATGCTGCGGTTTCCCCATGGCGCGCACCGAGTATTACCGGCGCTTCCCCGTGGTGGAGATCCAGCAGACTTTTTACAACCTGCCGCGCCTTCAGACGGCGGAGCGGTGGCGGCGCGAGGCCGCGCGTGGCCGAGCGCGCAATGGGCGGCCCGACTTCGAGTTCACGATGAAGGCCTGGCAGCTCATCACCCACGAGCCATCCAGCCCGACGTACCGGCGCCTGCGCGCGCCCATCCCCGAGGCGGAGAAGGCCCGCTACGGAAGCTTCCAGTTCACCGACCAGGTCCTCGACGCCTGGAGCCGAACCGCGGCCGTGGCCAGGGCCATGGGGGCGAGCGTGGTCGTCTTCCAGTGCCCCCCGCGCTTCACCCCGACGCTGGCGCACATCGAGAACCTGCGCCGCTTCTTCAAGGGCATCGATCGGACGGGCTTCGTGGCGGCGTGGGAGCCGCGGGGAGACTGGCCGCCGGATCTGACCCGGAAGCTCTGCGCCGAGCTGGACCTCGTCCACGTGGTGGACCCGTTGAAGCAGCATCCGCAAAGCGAAGGGCTGCGGTACTTTCGCCTGCATGGGGTCACGGGATACCGGTATCTGCACACCGACGAGGACCTCCGGGCCGTGGCGCAGGAGTGCGGCGGGGACGTGCCGACCTACGTGCTCTTCAACAACCAGTTCATGGGGGAGGACGCCCTCCGCCTCCAGAAGCTGCTGGCCCGGCCCGCCCTCAAGCTCGTGCGGGCGGCCCGTCGGCGCGGCGCCTGACCCCTCGCCCCACCTCTGCCCGCCCAGGGGGAGCGGAGGGATGAACTGACGCGCAGGGGCCGTCGGATGATCCGCCCCGCGGTACACTGCTGGATCGGGACCAGCGGCTGGAACTATCCCCACTGGTCCGAGATCTTCTATCCCGGCGGGATGAAGCCGGCCGCCTGGTTCCAGCACTACGCCCGCTTCTTCGACACCGTGGAGGTGAATAACACCTTCTACCGGCTGCCGAGCCCCGAGGTCTTCGTCCGCTGGGGCAAGTCGGCGCCGGCCGGATTCTGCTACGCCCTGAAGGCCAGCCGGTTCATCACGCACGTGAAGCGCCTCCTGGATCCGGAGCGCTCCGCCGCCGAGTTCCTCCGCCGGGCGGCGGGCCTCGGAGGGAAGCTCGGCCCGATCCTGTTCCAGATGCCGCCATCCGGACGGGCCCATCCGGCCCGCCTCCGCCTCTTCCTCGAATACCTGAGGCACCAGCGCATCCTCCCGGACCTGCAAGTGGCCTTCGAATTCCGGGAGCCGAGCTGGCTCGTGCCCGAGGTGTTCGCCGCCCTGGAGAAGGCCAACGCCGCCCTGTGCCTGGCGGACTGGCCGGAGCTTACCGTGGAGGGGCCGATCACGGCCGACTTCGTGTATATCCGCCGTCACGGCGCGGGCGCCCTGTACGCCGGGGCCTACTCCCGGACCGCCCTGCGTCGCGAGGCCGGCCGGATCCGAGCCTGGCTCACCGAGGGACGGAGCGTCTACGTTTACTTCAACAACGACGCCGCGGCCCACGCCGTCGCAAACGCCTTGACCCTCAAGGAACTGTTGGGGTAAGGTGCCCGGCGGTCCCGGCTGCCACGGGGGGCCGGGCGCGTGGTACATCTACGGATCAGGATCGTCGGAAGGAGAGTCCGCCATGCCAGCCTTCACCACCCGCCCCGTTGTCATGGGGACCCGCGGGGTCCTCACCTCGGGACACTACCTGGCCACGGCCGCCGGCTTCCGCATCATGGAGCAGGGCGGCAACGCCGTGGATGCGGCGGCGGCCATGTGCTTCTGCCTGAACCTGCTGGAGCCGCAGAGTAACGGCCTCGGCGGCGAGGTGCCGACGCTGATCTATTCGGCCCGGGCGCGCAAGGTCTTCGCGGTCTGCGGGCTGGGCTGGTCCCCCAAGGCGTTCACCATTGACTGGTGCCGCCAGCACGGCATTGACCTCATCCCCGGCGACGGGTACCTGCCGGTCTGCGTCCCCGCCGTCGTGGACACCTGGGCGGTGGCGTTGGCGCGCTTCGGGACCATGGGCTTCTCGGAGGTCCTGCAGCCCGCCATCGAGCTGGCGGAGAACGGCTTTGCGGTCTACGAGGGCCTGCAGGCCAGCCTCGCGGCGAATACCCGGAAGTTCACCGAGCGGTATCCCACGACCGCCGCAATCTACTGTCCGAACGGGCGCGTGCCCGCGGTGGGGGAGCTGCTCCGCAACCCGGACTGGGCCAACGTGCTCAAGGCGATGTGCCGGGCCGAGGCGGCGGCCCGGGGCAGGGGCCGCGTGGCCGGCATCGAGGCCGCCCGGGACGTCTTTTACAAGGGCGAGATCGCCGAGCGCATCGTGGACTTCATCACCCGGAACCCGGTGGAGGATGCCAGCGGCACGGCCCACGCGGGCCTCCTGTCCCTGGAGGACCTGGCGGAATGGCATGCGACGGTGGAAGAGCCCGCGACGCTCCGCTACCGCGACCTCGACGTCCACAAGTGCCCGCCGTGGACGCAGGGGCCGGTGTTCCTGCAGCAGCTCGCCCTCCTCGAGGGGTACGATCTCAAGGCGCTGGGGCACAACTCGGCGGAGTACCTGCACCTGCTCATCGAGTCGGCCAAGCTGGCCTTCGCCGACCGCGAGGCGTACTACGGCGATCCGCGCTTCGACAAGGTGCCGCTGGATGTCCTGCTCTCCAAAGAGTATGCCGCCAAGCGGCGCGCTCTCATCGGGGAGCAGGCCTCGCGGGAGATGCGCCCCGGGGATGTGGGCCAGGGGATTCCCGCGTACGCCACCTTCGACGTGGCGGGGGACAACCGCCGAGCGCTCCAGGTGGCGGCACGGTCGGTCAAAGAGTTGGGGCTGGGTCACGCCCACGTGGGGGACACGACCCACCTCGACGCCGTGGATCGGGAGGGGAACATGGTCGCCGCCACGCCCAGCGGCGGCTGGCTCGGCGATTCGCCGGTCATCCAGGGGTTGGGTTTCCCCCTGGGGACCCGGGGGCAGATGTTCTACCTCAATCCGGAGCGGCCCAATGCCCTGGCCCCGCGCAAGCGGCCGCGTGCCACGCTCACGCCCTCGCTGGTCACCAAGGACGGCGAGCCCTTCATGGTATTCGGGACGCCGGGGGGCGACGGGCAGGACCAGTGGACGCTGCAGTTCTTCCTGAACTGCTGCGAGTTCGGCATGAACATCCAGGAGGCGCTGGATGCGCCGACCCTGCACTCCGTCCACTTCCCCTCCTCGTTTTATCCCCGGAAGGCCTACCCCGGACGCGTGGAGGCGGAGGGCCGGATTCCCCGCGAGGTCCTGGCGGCCCTGGAGCGCCGCGGGCACGAGGTGGACATCCTCGACGGCTGGGCAAACGGCAAGGCCATGGGCATCCGATACGACAGCGAGCGGGGCGTGATCCAGGGCGGCGTCTCGCCCCGGCGACTCATCGGCTACGCCCTGGGCTGGTAGGGGCCCGGGCGGTCAGGACGAAGATATCCGAGCGCAAGGAGGATGTGATCAGAGGGCCCCAATCATGAGGTCCATATGGAGGGCTGCTTCGCTTGCGGTAGCCTGGTTCGCCGTCGCGTCTTGCGCCACGGTCCCGAGCGGCCCGCTCGCCCCGGGAGAGCTGGAGCCCGTCGGTCGGCCATGGCTCTCTCGCCTCCCTACAACCGGGAGATCCAGTATCCGGGCCGGCGCTGGTGGTGGGTCACAGCCATAACCCGAATTCGGTCGGCTTCGATGACGTACAGTAAGCTGTAAGGGAACCGTCTGAGAAGCTTGCGGCGGACTTCGTCTCCGGCGAGCTGGCATGCTTCGGGAGTTGCCAGTACCTGATCAACGGCCTGTTCGACGTCCTCGAGGAAGGTGAGGCCAAGGCCTGGCGCCCTTCCTGCGGAGTAGCGGACGGCCTCGTTCACTTCCGCGTCGGCCTCCTCGTGGAACGCCGCTTGCTTCATGAGGCGGAGGCTCTCGCGCGGCGGAACACATCCTCAGCCGGAACTTCCTTGGCACGACCCGCCCGGAGATCCTTGAGCCTCCGTTCAGCTTCGGCAACCCACAGTCGCAGATTCTCCTCATCAGAGGGCGCATCCGGACTCAAGATCAGCTTTTCTGCAAGACGAGCCCGGGCCTCAAGGCTGAGCTTCATCACTTCGGCTTCCAGCTCTTCAAGGTCTCTCGCCATATCCATGTGCTCCTTTGGCCTGCTACCACACCCATCGGACCGGCGGATGAGTCGCAGGCGGGCGGCCAATTGGACTTGCCAAGCCGTCGTTGGCCACAACCTCTCGTATACTGGCGCACCTCAAGAGCATCTCGGCTGAAAACTCATGAGGCTGGTCACACGATAGCCTGGCCGAGCAGAGAGGTCAAGGCTGAGAATGCGCGCGAATTCGTCGAACGGGCTTCTACGGTGCCTTGACAAGGTCGGGCAAGTGTGCGACCGTCTTTTCGTCCCGTCAGGAACATCCATGGACCTCCAGGAGAAAATCCGCAGCCTGCCCGACGCCCCCGGGGTCTACCTCTTCAAGGACGCACAGGGCGAACTGCTGTACATCGGCAAGGCCGTCTCCCTGCGCAAGCGGGTCGGCTCCTACTTCAGCGGCCGCGACTTCGGCTACGACGGCGAGCGGCTCACCAGCCTGGTGGGGCAGATCGCCGATGTGGAGTTTCTGCTCACGGCAAACGAGCTGGAGGCGCTGATCCTGGAGAGCAACCTCGTCAAGGAGCGGCGCCCCCGCTACAACATCGTCCTCCGGGACGACAAGCACTACCCGTTCATCCGGCTGAACCTGAAGGACCCGTTCCCGGCCCTCCAGGTGAGCCGCCGGATCAAGAACGACGGGGCCCTCTACTTCGGCCCCTACGTCCCGGCCGGGACCATGTGGGAGCTGCTGGCGCTCATCAACCGGACGTTCCCCCTCCGCACCTGCCGCAGCCTCAAGGGCCGCAGGCTGTGCCTGGAGTACCACCTGGGCCGCTGCCTGGGGCCCTGCGAAGGGCGGGTGAGCCGGGACGAGTACGGGGAGGTCGTGCAGAGGGTGCGGCTTTTGCTGGAGGGGAAGGACCAGGAGGTGATCCAGCAGCTCGAGCGACAGATGCGCGACGCGGCCGACCGGCTGGAGTACGAGCGCGCCGCCACGCTGCGGGACCGGATCGCCTCGCTCCGGCACGCCACGGAGAACCAGCGGGTGATCTCGGCCCGGGGGGAGGACCAGGATGTCTTCGGCCTGGCCCAGGAGGGCAGCGAGGTCCAGATCCAGCTCCTGGTGGTTCGGGGCGGCAAGCTCATCGGCCGCGACAGCTTCGTCTTCGACGGGGTGGCCGCCGACGGCGCCGCCGCCGTCCTGGGGTCCCTGATCGCCCAGTACTACCTGGGGGCGCGCCAGATTCCCAGGACGATCCTGACCTCCCACCTGCCGGCGGAGGCGGACCTTTTGGCGGCCATGCTGTCGGAGCGGGCCAAGCGGCGGGTGGAGATCAAGGTGCCCGAGCGGGGGCCGAAGGCCCACCTCACCGAGATGGCCGTGGGGAACGCGAGGGCCCTGCTGGCCCAGAGCCTGACCTCCAGTGCGGCGCGGGAGCGGGCCCTGGAGGAGGTCCGCGAGGCCCTCGGCCTGCCCGGCCTGCCGCGGCGGATCGAGTGCACCGACATTTCCAACCTCTCGGGCGTCCTGGCCGTCGGCTCGCTGGTGACGTTCGTGGACGGGCAGCCGCGCCGGCAGGAGTACAAGCGCTTCCGGATCCAGACCGTGGCCGGGGCGGACGATTACGCCATGCTCCGGGAGCTCCTGGCGCGGCGCTTCGCCAAGACGGACTGGCCGCTGCCCGACCTGCTCCTGATTGACGGGGGCCGGGGCCAGCTCAACGTGGGGGTGCTGGCGGCGAAGGAGGCGGGGCTCTCCGACCTCCCCCTGGCCAGCCTGGCCAAGGAGGAGGAGCTGGTGTTCCGGCCGGGACGGGCGGAGCCGATCCGGCTTCCCGACGGCTCGCGCGGCAAGCACCTGCTCCAGCAGGTGCGCGACGAGACGCACCGCTTCGCTCTGATGTACCATCGGGGCCTGCGGAGCAAGAGCGGCCTGCGCTCGGTCCTGGACGAGGTCCCGGGGATCGGAGCCCGGCGGAAGCGTCTCCTCCTCCAGCGGTTCGGGAGCCTCAAGCGGCTCCGCGCCGCCTCGGTGGAGGAGCTGCAGCGGGTGGGCGGCCTGCCGCCCCGGGTGGCCGAGGCGACCCATCGCCTCCTCGCCTCCCTCGTCGAGTAGGGAGGGGACCCTATCCGCAGATTTCGCAGATTACGCCTCCCCTCCTCCCACTCCCTCCCCCTCAGAGGGGGGAGGGCTCGGGTGGGGGTGGAACATGCGCCATCTGCGTAATCTGCGGATGAGTTTGGAAGTTCTTCACTGGAGGAGGCGACATGAAGCGAGAGGTCATCAGGACGGAGAAGGCTCCCAGGGCCATCGGTCCCTACGAGCAGGCGCTGAAGCTGGACGGCTGGGTCTTCACGTCCGGGCAGATCCCGTTGGATCCGAAGACGGGGGCCATGGTCGAGGGCGGGATCGGCGCACAGACCCGGCAGGTCCTGGAGAACCTGCGCGGCGTCCTGGAGGCCGCGGGGAGTTCCATGGGCCGGGTCGTCAAGACGACGGTCTACATGACCAACCTGGCCGACTTCCAGAAGATGAACGAGGTCTATGCCGAATACTTCCCCCAGGACAAGCCCGTGCGCTCCACGGTCGGCGTGGCGTCGCTGCCCCGCGGCGCCCTGGTGGAGATTGACGTCGTGGCCCAGGCCTGATCCCGAGGGCGGCGGGGCGTAATTCGGGCGAGGGACGTTTCCGCGCTCCCCCTGCGCCTGTCGAAGGGCGATCCCTCGGCTTCAGGATGCCGTCCGCGGTTCGACCGGCGCACCACCAACGGCATGGCTGCCGGCGGAATACGTCGCCGGGCCTGCGGTCAAGGGCCCCCGGGCTCGGGGAAGTCGTCCGGACCCTGGGAACAATCTGCAAAACCCGTTGCGGGAGACGGAGCGCTGCGTGGTAGAATCCGCCCCCAACACATCACCAGGAGGCGGGCGGTGTTCTACGACACGTCGTCCTACAGGGAGAAGCTGGCGGGCACGCGCGACGACAGGGTCCACGGCATCGTGGTGCTGGTGCCGTCGGAGTCCAAGCGGCTCATCGCCAAGGGGGTCCTGGCCCTGCCCGAGGTAAGGCGCGCGCTGAGGGAGGGGCTCTTCGTCGTCTCCCGCGGCACGACCACGGCCTACATCGCCGAGGAGCTCCTGGGGGTCAAGCTCCCCAAGAGCAACTGCACCGCGGGCATCGTCACCGAGTGCCGCCTGGCCGTCACCCTGCCGGAGGAGGGCCTGGGGCCCTGGGTGTTCCGCCGGGGGGCAAAGAGCGAGGAGCCGGCCGAGGAGGCCCTGAAGCAGTTCACCGCCACCGACGTATCGGTCAAGGGCGCCAACGCCATAGACCCCCAGGGGAACGTGGGCGTGCTGGCCGCCAACGATCTGGGCGGGACCATCGGCTCCATCTGGCCGGTGGTGGCGGCCCGCGGGTCCCACCTCATCGTCCCGGCGGGCCTGGAGAAGATGATCGCCTCCGTGGTCGAGGCGTCCTGGATGTGCGGCAACAGGCTCTTCAAATACGTCATGGGGACGCGCGTGGCCCTCATGCCCGTGGTGAGCGCCAAGGTGGTCACCGAGATCCAGGCGCTGGAGGTGCTCACGGGCGTTCACGCCGTCCATGTCGCCTCGGGCGGCGTGGGCGGGAGCGAGGGCGCCGTCGTCATCGCCCTGGAGGGCTCCGACGCGACGGTGCGGCGTGCCTTCGAGCTGGTGCAGAGCGTGAAGGGCGAGCCCCCCATCGGGACGCCGCGGCTGCAGCCGGCGGTCCCGGCCGTGTTCGACTAGGGCCGGCCGCGGTGGGTCCGCCCCTGCCGGCCCTCAGCCCTTTGCCTCCCGCAGGCTGTCCGCCACGTTCTCGGCGCTGCGATCCCTGGGCGTGGTGCCCGGCCGCTGCGCGCGGCGCTCCTTCTCCAGGAAGTCGAGCAGGCGGGTGAGGCGCTGGGTGGCCTGCTCCACCACGGCCGCGCGGTCGCACTCGGTCCAGTCGTAGAAGCCGCGCCCGGCGGCGAGCCCCGTGGCGCCCTGCGCGACCATGTCCTGCACGAAGCGGACCGGCGTCCGGGTGTGGGCGAGCTTGGGCACGAGGGCGGCCTGGGCCTTCGCATGGATCGCCAGGCCGCCGATATCCTTCTGCTCGATGAGGCCGGTGACGCACATGCGCGGGCCGAGGAGCCGCTTCGCGATCTGATCCACCTCGTAGGCCGTGGTGGCCCCGATCTCGATCAGGTGGTAGGCCTCGTGCAGGATGGCGTGCTGGAGGCGGTTGATGAGGTAACCCTCGACGGGCTTGCGGACCAGGATCGGCTCCTTGCCGGTGCGCCGCATGGCGGCGGCGACCCGCTCCACCACCTCGGGCTCGGTGGCCGTGGCCGCGATCACCTCGACCATGGGGAAGACCTCGGCCGGCTGGAAGTAATGCGCGCCGAGGAAGCGCCCGGGATGCTCCAGCGCTCCGGCCAGGCTATCCAGCGGCAGGCCCGACGTGTTGGTCGCGATGATGACGGAGGGCGGGTAGGCCTTCTCCAGGGCCCGGTAGACCGCGCATTTCGCCTCCAGGTCCTCGGGCACGTTCTCGATCACGAGGTCGGGAACCTCGGCCGGCGGGGTCGGGACCGCCGTCACGCCGTCGGGAAGGCCCGGCACGTTGGGGGCCCGCCGGCTCCACACCAGGGTCTCGAAGCCGGCCGCGGCGAAGGACCTGGCGACGCCGCGGCCCATGGTCCCGGCCCCGACCACGAGAACACGCCGGATCGGCCGGCCGTTGGTTTCACTGGGTGCCATCGGGCTCCCGTTCATCGCTTCCTCCCGTCCGCTTTCCGCGCTCATAGAAGGGGGCCGGTCGCCCCCCGCCCCCGGGCGCCCTTTCCAAGCCGACCGTCTACGTGATCGCCACGGCCTTCACCTGCTTGAAGTCGGTCCAGCCCTGCATCACCTTGACCACCCCGTCCTGGACCAGGGTGGTCATTGCCTGGCCATGGGCGATGTTCAGCGGATCCTCGGCCGGGGCGCGCTGCTGACTCATTCGCTTGATATCCTCCGTCCCGATGAAGTTGAAGGGATCCATGCCCATTTCCAGGAGGCGGGTCACGGTCTCCACACCACTGTTGGTGTGCACCGGTTTGAAGACCAAGTGGCCCGCGAGGGAGGCCTCGATCCCGATCTCGGCCCTCTCCTTGTCCCGCCTCTCGCCCACCATGATCGCGTCGGGGTCGGCGCGCAGGGCGGCGGCGAGGATCAAGCCGATCGCGGGCTGGACTGTCGCGGTCCGGACCGTGCTCTGCATGAGGAGGCCTCCCCTGTGCGGGGGCAGGGCTGGAGGGCGACGGCCGATCCCCTGGCAGCCTCCCTGCGTCCAGGCGGGTGGGATCGCGGGCCGTCTCCGGCGATGCCCGAGGACCTGGATGGAATAGAGGCTAGTCTGGATCGCCCGGCAAGGCAAGCCGAAAGATGCGGCGATCCCGGCAGCCGGGGCCGGGCGCGAAAAAAGTGCGGGGGGCGGGAACCATCCGCACCCCTGGCTGGTTCTTGACGGGTGAAGGATGGCGGGCTACGGTGCAATCCGTCATTCCACCCACACAGCCCACACAAGGAGGAGACGCCGTGAAGAAGCTTGCGCTGGTTGCCCTGGCAGCGGCCCTGGTCCTGGCGGTGGGGGCTCCGGCATACGCCTTCAAGTGCCCGAGCCTGATCCGGCAGGCCAACGAGCAGATGGCGAAGATGGACCAGAACAGCGACGCGGTGAAGCAGGCCAAGGCGCTGATCGAGGAAGCCGACAAGCTGCACAAGGCCGGCAGTCACGCCGAGTCGGTGAAGAAGGCGGAGGAGGCCCTGGCCCGCTTGAAGTAGGCCGCCGGCACCCTTGCCTCTGCGACGGGCCACCGGGGATCTGCCCGGTGGCCCCTCCCCTTTGATCCCGCCGGGCCTCCCGCGCGCCACGCCCGGCGACCGCTGTCTCCCCGTGGCCTCTGCCTGCTTCCTCCTCCCGACATCTCCTTGCCCTGGCAGGCGGTCCGCAGTATGCTCTGGCGGCCAGGCCGGGGGATGCGTCCGCCCAGGCCGCCCCGGTCGGAAGGGCCCCGCCAGGAAGGAGGCCGCCGTGATCCCCGCCCACCGATTCACCGTCGTCCCCCGCATCCCGGACCGCTTGAGCGACCTCCTGCGCATTGCGATGAACCTCTGGTGGACCTGGGACCCCGAGGCGATTGACCTCTTCCGCCGACTGGACCCGAAGCAACTGCTGTGGGAACGCTGCTACGCCAATCCCATCCGGATGCTGGGCCTCGTGTCCCAGGAGCGGCTCGCGGAGCTCACCACCGACGAGGCCTTCCTGGCGGCGCTGGACCGGGTGGGCGCCAGGCTGTCGAGCTATCTGGAGCGCCCCACCTGGTTCGGACAGACCTACCCGAGGAACGGGCTTCACGTGGCGTACTTCTGCGCCGAGTTCGGCATCGTGGAGGGTCTGCGGCTGTACTCGGGGGGCCTGGGGATCCTGGCCGGCGACCACCTGAAGTCCGCCAGCGACCTGGGCATCCCTATGGTGGCGGTGGGCCTGATGTACCGGCGGGGCTACTTCCGCCAGTATCTCAATCCCGACGGCTGGCAGCAGGAGCAGTATCCCGAGGCGGATTACTCCAATCTGCCCATCCACCTGGAGCGGCGGCCGGATGGATGCCCGATCACGGTCGAGGTGGACTATCCCGGTCGCAAGGTCCAGGCCCAGATCTGGCGGGCCCAGATCGGGCGGGTCCCCGTCTACCTTCTGGACACGGACCTTCCGGCCAACCGCCCCGAGGATCGCGCCGTCACGGGGTATCTGTACGGGGGCGACCGGGACCTGCGCATCCGCCAGGAGATCCTGCTGGGGATCGGCGGCATCCGGGCCCTGGATGCCCTGGGGATCGAGCCCACGGTCTGCCACATCAACGAGGGGCACTCGGCCTTCCTCGCCCTGGAGCGCATCCGGCGCCTGATGGCCCGGCACGGGGTGAGCTTCGCGGTGGCCCGCGAGGCCGTCGCGGCCAGCAACGTCTTCACGACGCACACGCCGGTCCCGGCCGGGATTGATCTCTTCGCCCCCGACCTGATGGACCGTTACTTCGCGCCGCTGTACGCGCAGCTCGGCCTCGGCCGCGAGGCCTTCCTGGGCCTGGGGCGGCAGAACCCGGCCGACCCGAACGAGCCGTTTTCCATGGCCGTCCTGGCCATCCGGCTCTCGGGGGCGATCAACGGCGTGAGCCTTCTCCACGGGCGGGTCTCGCGGCGGATGTGGTCCGCCCTGTGGCCGGATGTCCCGGTGGACGATCTCCCCATCACCTCGATTACCAACGGCGTGCACGTCCGGGGATGGCTCTCCCACGACATGGCCGGGCTCTTCGATTCCTACCTGGGGCCCCGCTGGATCTCGCACCCGGCCGACCAGTCGGTCTGGGAGCGGGTGGAGCAGATCCCGGACGCGGAACTCTGGCGGACCCACGAGCGGCGGCGCGAGCGCCTGGTGGCCTTCGCCCGGCGGCGGCTGCGCATGCAGCTCGATCAGCGGGGCGCCCCGCCCGCAGAGCGGGAGCAGGCCGAGGAGGTCCTGGACCCCAAGGCCCTCACCATCGGCTTTGCCCGCCGGTTCGCCACCTACAAGCGGGCGACCCTGCTGTGGCGCGACCCCGAGCGGCTGGCGCGCATCCTGGGGGACCCGCAGCGGCCGGTGCAGGTCATCTACGCGGGCAAGGCCCATCCCGCCGACCACGAGGGGAAGGACTTCATCCGGCAGGTCGTGCACTTCGCCCGCCGGCCGGAGTTCCGGCAGCGGATCGTCTTCCTGGAGGACTACGACATCAAGGTGGGGCGCTACCTGTACCAGGGGGTGGACGTGTGGCTGAACACCCCGCGGCGTCCCCTGGAGGCCAGCGGGACCAGCGGCATGAAGGCCACGGCCAACGGGGCCATCAACATCAGCGTCCTGGACGGCTGGTGGGACGAGGCCTACGACGGGAGCAACGGCTGGGCCATCGGCCGGGGGGAGGAGTACGAGGACGCGGGCTACCAGGACCAGGTCGAGAGCCAGGCCCTCTACCAGATGCTGGAGAACGAGGTGGTGCCGATGTTCTACGCCCGGGGCCGGGACGGCCTGCCCCGGGAGTGGATCCGCCGGATGAAGGCCGCCATGCGGACCCTCTGCCCGGTCTACAACGCCTACCGGATGGTGAAGGAGTACACGGAGCGGCTTTACCTGCCGGCGGGCCAGCGTTGGGAGAGCCTGGGCAGGAGCGGTCTGGAGCGGGCGCGGGCCCTGGCCGCCTGGAAGGAGCGGGTCCAGACCCACTGGAAAGGGGTGGCGGTGCAATCCGTCGAGGCCGACACGGCCGCTCCCCTGGAGGCGGGGACCACGCGGCCCGTCCGGGCGGAGGTGAGATTGGGGTTGCTCGCCCCGGCGGATGTCTCGGTCGCCCTGTATGCCGGCCCGCTCACGGCCGAGGGGGAGATCGGCTCGGCCACCGTTTCGGAAATGAAGGTCGAGGGCAGCCCCCGCGCCGGCGTCTACCTGTACGCGGGAACGCTTTACGGCCAGCGTACCGGCCAGCACGGCTTCCGGGTCCGCATCCTGCCCGCGCACGAGGACCTCTGGAGCCCGCTGCACATGCACTGCATCGCGTGGGGCTGAGAGCCGCGAATCGAGCGGCGAGAAGCCGAGGGCGGCGGCGCGCATGAAAATCTGGTGGACCGGACCGGGGTGCTGTGATATGTAAAGGGCCTCGCGTGACTCGCCAGGTATATCGGCGGGTCGGCAGTCGGGCGCTTAGCTCAGCCGGTTAGAGCGCCGTCTTCACACGGCGGAGGTCGCTGGTTCGATCCCAGCAGCGCCCACCAGAGGAGCATTCGAGGGGTTGGCCGCCACGGCCAGCCCCTTTTTCTCGTCCGGGAGGGCCGCGGGACTGGGGGAGTTCGGCGATGACCCTGGAAGAGCTGTGGCAGCAGGTGCGCCGGGGCTACGCCCGGGCGAACGCCTTCCTCGAACAGTTCTATCGGCACGGCCCCGCAGCCCACGGGGTCCAGGGGATCGTGCGCGAGTTTCTGGACGGGCCGCCGGACGGCGTCCAGATCTCCTGGGGCCGGGGTGGCCACGGGCCGATCTGCAGCGCCAGGGATAGACGCGGAACCTACCGGATCGAGCTGGAGCGGCAGGACGATCGCTGGTCGGCGCGCGCCTGCTCCTGCCTGGGCTTCCAGGAATTCCAGCGGGAGTGCCGTCATCTCCGGGCGGCACGCCAGGCCCTGGCCTCCCGCCACGGCCAGCTCCCCGACTAGCGATCCCGGAGACCAGGCGGTCCACCGGGCAGGCAGCCACCGGTGCCGTCGCTGCCCGGCCGCCCCGGTCGTCGCCCTCATGCCCTGATCCAATCCAGAACCCGCTCGCGCGATTCCCGGAGGCCGAGGTGCTGAACCAGGGGAGCCGTGGGCCCGCCGGTGAGGCCGGCCGCGATCAGCGCGGCGCCCAGGGCCGCTTCGTAGCCGTCCGGCGGCGGGGGAAGCTGGCAAAGGGGGAGTCGGCCCGCCAGGGCCCGGACGGCCTCGGCGCGGCCCACCCCGGTCGGGACGACCTCGGACAGGTTGTGGAAGCCCAGGAGTCCAAGGGCCTCCTTGGCGATGGCTTCCCACAGGGCCGTCTGTCCGGCGCCCCGGTCGCGGGATGGGGGATTGGCGGCTCGGCGGGAGTCCGCACGCGGCGCAGGCACGGACCCAAGATCGGCCGGCCGCGTTTCCCGCCCCGCACCCAAAAGACCCGCCGAGGCGCCGATCCCATCCACGATCCGGCCTTCCCGGACGGCCAGCAGGCTCCTCGCCGTGGGTCGGGTGTGCAGGAGGAGGAAGTCACAGGCCGCGAGGGGACGGCCGGTCGCCCCCAGGCAGTGGATGGCCCAGGCCGCCGCGCACAGGGCATCCGAGGTCCCGAGATCCACCCGGTTGAGCTTGCGGTGCGGGGGCACCGAGGGCAGAAGCTTCACGGCGGGGATGCAAAACGCCCGCAGGGCGCGCCGCCGGGCCTCCGCCAGGAACTGTCCCAATGGGTCGGCCATCGGCCGCTCGGGCCGGAGGGTCATCTCCGCGATGTCCCGGTCCATGATCTCTTCCACGCGCGTCACGGGGATGCCGAATCCCGAGGGGAGAACCAGGGGAGCGGCGGGGTGGAGGGCGGTGAGATCTTCGACGAACTCCCACAGCTCGGCCGCGCCGGCGAAGGTCCGCAAATCGGCCTCCCGGTCCTCGTCCCAGGCCGCCACCCTCCAGGCCGTGCCGTCGTAATCCATCCCCAGCGAAAGCATCGGCGCAGCCCCCCGCGCGAACGCCAGGCTGAGTCTACTGTTTTCCGATCGCCGGGACAAGCCAGTATTGGTGGCCGAGAAAAGCCTTCGGCGGTTCGCAGCCTCGGGTGTTCGACCGTTCTCTCCGGAGGGGGGCGCAGAAAAAGCGGGATTGACCCCGGTGCAAGTGCGTGGCATTCTGCAGGCGCGTGCAGCCCGGGTCGCGCGGGTGGGTCGAACGGTCCGCCGGACGACATCGCCCGGCAAGGGAGGGGCCTGATGAGTGGTGCGGGTGCAGCCAGGGGCGAGGTGGCGACAGGTCGGGGGGGGTGGTGGCGGAGCCGCAGACGGGACGCGTGCCTGTGCATTCTGGGCACCGCCCTCCTCGTGCACCTCTGCAGCGGTCCCGTGTCGGCGGCGAAGGGCGCGCGGGCCCCGGCGGGGCCGGCCACGGCCGCCTGGATCACCATCAATGCCGCCACCGGCGACGTCCTGGCCAGCCGGGAGCCGGACCGCCCCGGGGCGCCCGCCTCGATGACCAAGATGATGCTGGCGCTGCTCGTGATGGAGGCGGTCCGGGACGGCCAGTTGAAGCTCACGGATCCCGTCCCCGCCTCGGCGCTGGCCAGCAAGATGGGCGGCTCCCAGGTCTACCTGAAGCAGGGCGAGGCCTTCCCCGTCGAGGAGATGATGGCGGCGCTGCTCATCGGCTCGGCCAACGATGCGGCCGTGGCGTTGGCCGAGCGATTGGCCGGCACCGTCCCGGCGGCGGTGCGGCGGATGAACGATCGGGCGGCCGAGCTTGGGCTTACCGCCACGCGCTTCGCGTCGGTGCACGGCCTGCCGCCCGGACCCGGGCAGGAGGGGGACCTGACCACCCCGCGGGATATGGCCCGCCTCGCCCGGGAACTGGTCAGGTTCCCCGACATCCTCCGGTGGACGGGCACGCCCGAGGCGCCCTTCCGCCAGGGAACGTTTACCCTGCGGAACAGCAACCAACTCATCGGGCGCTTTCCCGGGGCGGACGGGCTGAAGACCGGCCACTTTCACGCGGCCGGGTACAACCTGGCCGCCACGGCCGCCCGCGGGAACCTGCGCCTCATCACCGTCGTGATGGGGGCGGGGAGCAACCGCGCCCGGTTCGAGGAGGCGGCGCGGCTGCTGGGCGAGGGATTCAGCCGCTATGTCGAGGTGGTGGTGGCGAAGGCGGGGACGCCCCTGCCGGCGGAGATCCACCTGCCGCGGGCGAACGGCGCCTTTCGCCCCGTGACGGGCAGCGACGTGCGGGTGTTCGTCCTGCGGGAGGAGAAGGACGCCCTCCGGACGAGCGTGGACGTCCGCGAAGGGCTGCGGGCGCCCCTGGCCAAGGGCGCGCCGGTGGGGACGCTGGTGGCGCGGGTGAAGGATCGCGAGATCGCGCGCGTCCCCGTGGTGGCGCCGGCCACCGTGCCCCGCGCCTTCTTCTGGTGGCTCAGGCCCTGGCGGTGAAGCGAGCCGGGAGCCCAGGGCGAGCTTGTTCGCGCCGGAGCGGGCCGCTATAATTCCAGGGAGGAGGTCGAGGCCCCGCGACCTGCGGCGACCCTGGGACGGGAGACGTTCCGGTGATGCTGCTTCCGGCTCTGTACCGGCTGTACGAGCGGCGGCTGCTCCGCGAGATCCGCCAGCAGCCCCTCCCGCGCCATATCGGCCTGATCCTGGACGGGAACCGCCGGTTCGCGCGGCAGCTCGGTCTGGCGGACATCGTCGAGGGCCACCAGCGGGGCGCCGCCAAGCTGGAAGAGGCGCTGGAGTGGTTGGCAGAGCTGGGGATCCGGATGGTGACCATCTGGATCCTGTCCACGGAGAACCTGATGCGGCCGCCGGAGGAGCTGGAGGGGCTCCTCACCCTGATCGAGCGCAAGATGCGCCAGACGGCCGTGGATCCGAAGATCCACCGGCGCCAGGTCCGCATCCGGGCCATCGGGCGTCTCGACCTGCTGCCCCCCTCGCTCCGGGAGGCGATCCGGACGGCCGAGCGGGCGACGGCCGGCTATGAGAACTTCTGGCTGAACGTGGCCGTGGGATACGGCGGGCGCCAGGAGGTGGTGGACGCCGTGCGGAGCCTCCTGCGCGATTGGGGGCGGCGGGGGATGAACCTCGAGGAGATCGCCGACCGGCTCACCGCGGATGTCATCGGCAAGTACCTGTACACCTACGACCTGCCCGATCCCGACCTCATCATCCGCACCAGCGGCGAGGTGCGCCTGAGCGGCTTCCTGCTCTGGCAGAGCGCCTACAGCGAGTACTACTTCTGCGACGCCTACTGGCCGGCCTTCCGCAAGGTGGACCTGCTCCGCGCCATCCGCAGCTACCAGCAGCGGCAGCGCCGCTTCGGCCGCTAGCCCCCGCCCTCCTGGGTCCGGGTGCGCCTCCATCCGGTCTGCGCGGGATCGCGCCGCTGGGGCGATGGGGGGCCGCCGGACCGAAGCGGACCACCCGAAGGGCTCCGTGCTCCGCCAGGGCCGGGAGGCGGGCGAGCCGAAGCCGGATCCCGCCACCCTTGACCTCCTGACCGAGCACCTCTCGTGTTCCATCCCAGGATTCTGGGTCGGTAGCTTCAGGCTCACGCCAGCCTATTGGTGGTAGTGCAGGCTCTCGGCGAGGTAGGGGTCGCCGACCGGGACGAGGGGGGCGCGGCCCAGGGCGCGGAAGAGGATCAGGGCGGTCAGCCCCAGCGCGCCGAGCCCGAGGCCCGCTTCCCAGAGCCCGAACAGGGGACGGGGGCCGATCAGGGACGGGAAGATCATCAGGTAGAGGTCGAGGAACCGACCGGCCACCACCACCCAGGCGACCGTGACGAGGAGGCGGGGATTCTGCTTGCTCGCCCGGGGGAGCAGGGCCAGGAAGGGGAGGGCCCAGTTCACCAGCATGTTGAGGAGGAAGAGCGCCCCCCAGGGGCCGCGGGTGCGCCGGAGGAAGTAGGCAGTCTCCTCGGGGATGTTGGCGTACCAGATGAGCATGTACTGGCTGAACCAGATGTACATCCAGAAGGTGCAGAAGGCGAAGAGCAGCCGCCCCAGGTCGAGCAGATGCTGTTCGGTCAGGGTGCGATTCAGGGGGCCCCGGCCCTGCAGCCACACGGCCAGGATGATGAGGACGGCGAGGCCGCTGCTCAAGACCCCGGCGAAGTTGTAGACGCCGAAGATGGTGCTGAACCACATGGGCTCCAGCGACATGATCCAGTCGAAGCTCGCCAGGCAGAAGGTGGGGCCGAAGACCACGAGGAAGGCCGCCGAAAGGCGGGCGTTCTTCCGGGTGAGCTCGATCTCGCCGCGCTCGTCCTGGCGCCGCGACGTGCCGAGGATGGCCGAGGCGAAGGCGAGCCACGTCAAGAGATAGACGGCCGAGCGGGCCAGGAAGAAGGGCTGCGACAGCCAGGCCCGCTTGAACCACAGGGTCCCCCCGGGATCCTCCCACACCTTCCCGACCCAGGGATACAGCTTCGGATGGCCGAGCAGGATCACCGCCAGGAGCAGGGCGCCCGGCTTGAGGGTCGCCGACATGGCCTCGGGCACCCGGCGGAAGGCCACGCTCCACCTCGCACCCGAGACGTAGTGCAGGGCCACGCAGACGATCCCCCCCAGGCCGACCCCCAGCAGCCAGAGGGCGGTGAGGAGCAGGCTGGGCCAGATCCGCGGCGGCGCCAGGCTGAGGCCCAGCAACAGTGTGACGCCGCCCAGGGCCGTCAGGGCCTGGAGGCGTGTCACCGCGCTCGAAGGCGCGCGGAACTCGAGCCGGTCCTCCTTCACGTTCCCCCTCCCTGCGCGAGCACGCCCCGGGCGTGGTTCTGAAGCGACCGGACGTACCGGATCACCCTCCAGCGATCCTGACGGGAAAGCTGCGACGCGTAGGACGCCATGTTCCCCTGACCATAGGTAAGGATATGGAAGAGCTGCCCGTCCTTTAGCTTCACGGCGTGCTCGGCATCCAGCGGGGGCGGGGCGGGGAAGCCCCGCGAGACCACCGGACCATCGCCCCGGCCGGCCTCCCCGTGGCAGGGCTGGCAGAAGCTCTTGAAGAGGGTGGCGCCGCGCTCCCGCGCCGCCCCATCCTCGGGCGCGAGAGGGCTCGTCAGCTCCCTCCCCGCGCGGGCCGCATCCTGGGCATCGGGCCGGTAATGGAGCGGGGGAAGATCCCGCGGGATGGTCCCGGGCTCCGGCGGCTGCAGCGTCTTGCCGTCGGCGAAGTTCGGATTCGGCGCAAAGGCGTTGTACCGGGCGGTCCGGACCATGTCCGGGAGGAAATCCGGGGCGGGCCGGGCGAAGTTCCGCCGGATCGCCCCGTTGGCCCCCAGCGAGAGGAGGAGCGCTACGGTGAGCCCGATGTTCAGCGCGCGCGTCGACATCACGGGGTCGCCTCTTCCACACGCTCCTCGACCGCCACGGCGTGACACCGCTCGAAAAGCCGCCGGACCTGCGCGACGTCGAAGGCCGCATCCGTCTCCTGGACGGCCAGGACGAAGCGGTCGTCGGTGATGCGGGGCACGGGCAGCACGGGCCGCTTGCCGGGCCAGAGCCGGGAGATGACGAGGAAGGTGAACACCGTCGTCAATCCGGCCGACAGGACCATGACCTCGAAGGTGACCGGGACGAAGGCGGGGAGGGAGTTCCAGGGCTTGCCCCCGACATTGACGGGCCAGTCCACCATGGTGGTCCAGAACTCGAACCAGAGCTTGAGGATGGCCCCCACCACCGCCGCCACGAAGCAGACCCAGGGCAGCCGCGACGGCCGCAACCCCATGGCCTGATCCAGCCCGTGCACCGCGTAGGGGGTGTACACGTCCAGGATCGTGAGGCCGCTCCGCCGCGTGGCGCGGGTCGCCTCCAGGATGTCCTCCTCGCGCTGGAAGATGCCGAGGACGACGCGCCGGCTCATGATCGTACCTCCTGTGCGGCCCCGTGGAAGGCGGGGAGCGGCTCGGCGACGGGCTCGAGGGGGACGGGGGCCACCGCCGGGCTTCGCACCGGGGCCCGACCGTCGCGCAACACGCCCTTCACCTCGGCCATGGCGATCACGGGGAGGACCCGGCAGAAGAGCAGGAACAGGCTGAAGAAGAGGCCGAAGCTTCCGACCAGCATGGCGATCTCGAAGGGGGTGGGGGCGTAACTGCTCCAGCTCGAGGGCAGGTAGTCGCGGTGGAGCGAGGTGACGATGATGACGAAGCGCTCGAACCACATCCCCACGTTGATCAGGACCGAGATGCCGAAGACGGCCGCGAGACTCCGGCGGATGCGGGGGATCCAGAGCAGCTGCGGGATCAGGACGTTACAGGCGACCATGATCCAGTAGGACCAGCCGAAGGGGCCGGCGGCGCGATTCAGGAAGGCGAACTGCTCGTAGGGGCTCCCGGAATAGAGCGCGATGAAAAACTCCGTCCCGTAGGCCAGCGCGACCATGCCGCTCGTCGCGAGGACGAGCTTGCACATCACCTCCACGTGCCGGAGGGTGATGTAGTCCTCCAGACGCATGGTCCTGCGGGCGATGATCATCAGGGTGAGGACCATGGCCAGCCCCGAGAAGATGGCCCCCGCCACGAAGTAGGGGGGGAAGATCGTCGTGTGCCAGCCCGGGATCACCGAGGTGGCGAAGTCCCAGCTCACGATGGTGTGGACCGAGACGACGAGGGGGGTGGCCAGCCCGGCCAGGAGCAGGTACACCACCTCGTACCGGTGCCAGGTCCGGGCGGAGCCGTTCCAGCCGAGGCTGAGGATGCCGGCGATCCGCCGCTGCCACCCACGCCCGGCCCGGTCGCGCACGGTGGCGAGATCGGGGAGGAGACCGAGGTACCAGAATACCAGCGAGATGGTGAAGTAGGTCCCGATGGCGAAGGCGTCCCAGACCAGGGGCGAGCGGAAGTTGACCCAGAGCGGCCCCCGCGTGTTGGGGTAGGGGAAGAGCCAGTACGCCAGCCAGGGCCGCCCCAGGTGGATGACCGGGAAGATGCCGGCGCAGATCACGGCGAAGATGGTCATGGCCTCGGCCGAGCGGTTGACCGAGGTGCGCCAGCGCTGGCGGAGCAGGAACAGGATGGCCGAGATCAGCGTCCCGGCGTGGCCGATGCCGATCCAGAAGACGAAGCAGGTGATCCCGACCGCCCAGCCGACCGTCCGGTTCAGCCCCCAGACGCCGATCCCCGTGGCCACCAGGTAGCCTACCGCCAGGGCGCCCACGAGGAAGGCGGCAAAGGCCGCGAGGAAGGCCGCCCACCACAGGCCGGAGGGCCTGCGCTCCAGGGCGGCGCAGACGTCCTCGGTCACCTGGCGCAGCGATTTCTCACCCTGAATCAGCGGCTGGCGCAGCACCGATCCCCCCTCAAACATGAGTCCCGTTCCCTTGTGTCTTCGGCCGAGCGACTCCTAAAACCGCTCGCCACCCTCGCCCCTTCTCTCTCCCGTCGAGGGAGAGGGGGTACCGAGGGATGCCCTCTCCCACACCCAGGGGGACCCGGGAGAGGGCGGAGAAATGAGTGTCACCGTATTCGTGCTCGGCAGTCCTTAGCCGTGCGGTGCGCCTCCCTTCGTCTCGGTCCGGTTGCGCACCACCGCGAGATAGCCCACCGCCGGCCGGAAGTTCATCTCCTCCAGGACGCGGTAGCGCCGCGGGCTCTGCATCCACTGCGCCACCTGGCTCTTCGGATCGTTCAGGTCGCCGAAGGCGATGGCCCGGGCGGGGCAGGACTGCTGGCAGGCCACCTGGATGACGCCGTCGGCAAGCGGGACCCCGCGCTGCCTGGCCTCGATCTTGGCCGCCTGGATCCGCTGGATGCAGAAGGTGCACTTCTCCATCACGCCGCGGGAGCGCACGGTCACGTCGGGGTTGAGCACCAGGTTTTGCAGGCGATCCTCGCGGGCGTAGGCGAACCAGTTGAAGCGGCGCGTCTTGTAGGGGCAGTTGTTGGCGCAGTACCGGGTCCCGACGCAGCGATTGTAGATCTGCTGGTTGAGACCCTCCGCACTGTGCACCGTCGCCAGGACCGGGCAGACGGTCTCGCAGGGGGCGTTGTCGCACTGCTGGCAGAGCATGGGCTGGTGGATCACGTCCACCTCGTCCTCGCCGGCGTAGTACCGGTCGATGCGCAGCCAGTGCATCTCGCGCTGGCGCAGGACCTCGTCCTTGCCCACCACGGGGATGTTGTTCTCGGCCTGGCAGGCGATGACGCAGGCGGAGCAGCCGGTGCAGGCGGACAGGTCAATGGCCATGGCCCAGCGGTGGCCCGGGGTGGGATGGTCCGGGGGCCAGAGGTCCTCCGTCTCCTGGGCGCCTTCGGTGTGGCCTCCGGCTCGGTCCGTGAGCAGGAGGGACAGCCTGGTCTCCCGGACGATGGGCCGGGCCTCCCCGCCGACGAGGGGCAGGTTCTTCGGCGTCGTGATCCGATGGTGCTGCTGCGTGCAGGCCAGGGGGTGCGTGGCGCCGGTCCTGGTCAGCCTGAGGCCCACCCGGTCGTAGCGGAGGGTCCCGCCCTGGAAATGCAGCAGCGGCGCGGCATCCTTTCCCACGAGGCCGTCCGCCCCCACGCCGGGCCGGGCGAGGAGCCACTGAGGCCCGATCTTGGCGAACCGCTCCGTTCCTCTGCGTCCGTACCCCAGGGCCACCGCCACGACGGCATCGTGCTGTCCGGGCTGGAGGTGGACGGGAAGTTCCAGGGCGACCGCCTTGCCATCGCCTGCGGCGACCTCGAGCCGGACCACCTCACCCTCCCCGAGGCCGAGCCTGGCGGCGGCGGCGGGAGAGAGGCAGGCATAGTTGTCCCAGACCACCTTGCTGATGGGATCGGGCAGCTCCTGGAGCCAGGGATTGTTGGCGTGTCGGCCATCCAGGATTCCCACCTTGGGATAGAGGAGGAGGGCAAAGGTTCCGGTCGGCGGCCGCTCGGCCCGGCCGATCGGCCGCACCGCGGCCGTGCGGAAGGGCTTCACCTGGACTCGCCTGGGCTCGACCTCGGCAAAGCCGGTCTGCACGGCCCGATCCCAGAAGGCCTGGAAGGACCCCTCGCGATGCTGGCGCGGGAAGATGCGCCGCTCCCAATGCTCCCGGAGCAAATCGTAGGCCGCCGCCGGCCTCCCGCCCCAGGCGGCGAGGCTTTCCAGGACGGAGCGGGTGTTGCCGAGGGGGTGGAGGGTGGGTTGGGACAGGCTGACGATCCCGCTGGTGGCCTCGGCGTCCCCCCACGATTCCAGGAAGTGGTGATCGGGGCAGACGGCATGCGCCAGGCCCGCCGTCTCGTCCAGGCGCGGGGCCAGGCTGACCAGCAGGGGGATGCGCTTCAGGGCCGAGGCCAGCGCGCTTCCGCCGGGAAGCTCGACCAGGGGGTTGACGCCGTAGAGGAAGAGAGCCGACACCTTGCCCGCGTGAATCTCCTGGAGGAGGGCTTCCAGATCCCCATCGCTTCCCTGGCGCTGGAAGGACGGCTGGGCGAGGTCCAGGGTGGCGCCGTAGTTGCCGAGCAGGTGGTTGACGAGGTTCACCAGGACTTGCGCGGACACATCCTGGCTGCCGCAGATGATCAGGCTCTTCCCGCGCGCCTCCCACAGGCGATCGGCCAGCTCGTCCAGGAGGGTGGCAGGCAGCGGGGAAGCTTCCGAGGGGCCCGGCGCGAAGGGCAGGTTCGCCTTCCCGGCCAGCCGCCCCGCCAGGTGCGTGAGGATCGATCCGTGCTCCGAGGGCAGGACGCGCACCCGCCGATCCGCCTTGGCGCCGGTGAGGGAGAGTCGGGATTCGAGCTGGACGTGGTAGGAGAAGCGGACCGGTTTCGCCTCCGGCGTGCGGCCCGCACCGTACCCCTCGGTGAACTCGACCGGCGAGATCCAGGTGCCGAGGAAGTCGGCGTCGAGGCTGACGATCACCTCCGCGCGCTGGAAGCGGTAGTGCGGCAGGGCCCGGACGCCGTGGGTCTTCTCGTGGGCGTCCAGGATGGCGGAAGAGGAGAGGGCATCGAAGGTGACGTGTCGGGCATCCCTGAACCGGCCGAGAAGGCGGCGGAGGAGCGCCTGCACCGTGGGACTGGTGAGGGTCCCGGTCAGGAATCGGACCGCCCCACGGCGCTGCTGGATGGCCTCGAGCCTGGCGACGATGGCCCGATCCACCTCGTCCCATGAGGCCGGCTTCCCGTCGAGGAGCGGGCCCCTGAGGCGCGAGGAGTCGTACAGCTCCAGGAGGCTGGCCTGCCCCACGGCGCACAATCCCCCGTGCGAGACCGGGTGGTCCGGATTCCCCTCCAGCTTGATGGGGCGGCCGTCCCGCCACTTCACCAGGATGCCGCAGCCGGCGGCGCAGCCCGCGCAGGTCGACGCGTACCAGGTGGACCGGCCGGGAACGACCTCTTCCGGCGGGAGGAGATAGGGGATCGCCTTTTCCACCGGGGTGCGGGTGCAGCTCGTCAGGGCGGCCGCGGCGGTAAAGCCGGCGGCCTTGAGGAAGCTGCGGCGGCTGAGCTCCCCCACGATCCCCCCGAGGGGCTCGGGGAACTCGTCGTGGCCCGCCTCGGTGGTTGCGGCGCTGGTGCGCTCCTCCCAGCTTTTCCAGTACCGCGTCGGGCTGTCCTCGCCCATGGCGGCTCCTCAGTAGTGGCAGGTCGAACAGTCGATGGAGGCGGCGACCGCGCCCGCGCGGCTCGCCTCGCGGTGGCAGTTGACGCACCAGCCCATGGTGAGGGACTGCTCCTGCCGGACGCGCTCCATCCTCTCGACGGGACCGTGGCAGCGCTGGCAGGTCACCCCGGCGCCGACGTGCGGGCGGTGGTCGAAGTAGACGAAGTCGGGCAGATTGTGGACCTTGATCCAGGCGAGGGGTCGCGGCTCCTTCCGGGGATCCCGCTGCATGTTCTCGTCCAGGGCCAGGGCGTCGTAGAGCTTCCGCAGCTCGGCCGAGATCACCGGACGCGGCTTCCGCCCCTCGCGCCTGGCGAGGTCGTCCTCGGCGCGGATGGCGCCGAGCGGCGCGGTGACGAACCGGTGGCAGTTCATGCACACGCCGGCCGCGGGGATCCCCGCGTGGCGGCTCCGCTCCGCGCCGGCGTGACAGTACAGGCAGCCCACCTGCAGCTCCCCGGCATGCAGCCGGTGCGAGAAGGCGATGGGCTGGCGCGGCTCGTAGCCTCGCTGATCGCCCGGCAGGCGCAGGGCCGAGAGCTGCGGCACCAGCAGGAACAGGCTCAGGAGGAGGCCGACAACCAGGACCCCGGTGAGGAGGCGGCTACCCACGCCCGCCTTCCTTTCCGGGCGCCTTCTCCCACGCGGTCGCGGGCGCCGGCTCCGGCAGGTCGTGGGTGTACTTCAGGACCCAGGCCACGGACAGCGACGAGAGCGCGAGGAAGATGAAGGTCACGTAGCCGATGGCATAGCCCGGCTTCCCCAGGTCGTGGACGGCGAAGGCCATCACGGGCGGGATCACGAAGCCGCCGAAGGCCCCCAGCCCCCCCACCCAGCCGGCCGCCCCGCCTACCGCCTGCGGCACCTCCTGCGGGACCATCTTGAAGACGGCCGCGTTGCAGATGCCCATGCCGAAGGCCATGAGGATGACGCCGGGAAGGGCCAGCTCGAACTGCTGCGAGCTCACCATGACCAAGGACCCCACCAGCATGATCAGGAGGGACAGGATGGCCGTGTTCTCTCCCCCCTCGCGCAGGTGGTCGGAGAGGATGCCCCCTCCGATGCGGATGAGCGAGGCCAGGAGGGAGTAGAGGGCCGTGAGGACGCCGGCCATGATGGGGGACAATCCGTAGAACGCGGACCAGTAGGTGGGGAGCCAGGCCGTGAGGGCGATGAAGCCGCCGAAGCTCGTGAAGTAGATCCACGTGAGGCCCCACGTCCTCCAGACCCGGGCCGAAAGCCGGAGGCTTTCGGTAAGGCTGCCGGCCGGGAAGAGATCCTGGCCCTGCCGGCGGGCCTCCTGGCGCGCCCGCTCGGGCGGGACCCCCCGGGCCAGCCACTGGAAGTACCAGGCATTCCGTCCCAGGAGGGCGTACAGGATCGTGCCGAGGACGAGGAGCAGCAGCCAGAGCAGGTACGATCCGGCAAGACCGAAGCCCGCCAGCGCCAGGGGGAGCAGAACCGAGAAGAGCCCGGGCGCCAGGTTCCCGACCCCGGCGAAGATCGCCAGGGCCCTCCCCTGCTTTCCCTGGGGGAACCAGTAGGAGACCTGGCCGATGCCGACCGAGAACGTGGCGATCCCGCACCCGCAGAAGATTCCCAGGAGCAGGAGCAGGGGGTAGATCCCGGCGGTCAGGCGGTCCGGATAGAGGAAGAACACGGTGAGGGTGAAGCCCACCATCCCGATGACCGACAGGAGCAGGAGGAGGAGGAAGGGCTTCCGCCCGCCCGTGCTGTCCACCCAGGCGGCGAAGGGGATGCGAAGGAGGGAGCCCGAGAGGGCGGGGACGGCCACCAGGAACCCCACCGCCATGGGGCCGAGCCCCATGACCTGCTGGAACCGGGCGGCCGTGGGCCCGAAGAGGGCCACGGCGGCGAAGCCGACGAAAAAGCCCAGGGTGGCGGCAAACAGGGCCTGGTGGGGCGTGCCCTTGAGCTGGCTCACGGCGGCAATCTCCTCACGCCTGGGGCGTGGCCGCGCGGGGGCCGGGCCGGCGGTACCAGCGGACGACCTGGGGGCGGCGCCACAGATACGGGGTGGGCGCCACCAGGATGTGGACCAGACGGCTGAAGGGCGAGAGCCCGATCAGGACATAGGCCCCCACGATATGCGCCTGGATCAGGAGGGGCAGCCCCGCCAGGGGGGCGGGATCGGGGCTGAGCGTGACCAGGGACCAGAGGTACGGGGCCAGGACGGCGGCGAACCACGAGGATCCCCAGGGATGGAAGACGGCGACCGCGATGCCGCTCGCCACCTGCAGGAAGAGGAGCGCGAGGACGATCCAGTCCATGCGAGTCGTCTGCTCCCGGATCTTGCTGAAGGCGAGGCGCCGATGGATGGAGGCGAGGATGCCCACCAGGGCCAGGAGGGCGAAGATCAGGGCCGAGACCTCCAGGATGTACAGGCGCAGCGGCCGGCTGTTCCAGAGCAGGATGGGCCGGGGGATCAGGAAGGCCACCACGTGGCCCGTGAGGACGGCGATGATCCCAAAGTGGAACGGCACCAGGGCCCAGAAGTGCTCCCGGTTCTCCAGGAACTGGGAGGAGAGGCTGGAGTAGGTGAAGGGCGCCATCCGGTAGCGGAGGATGGTGCCCAGGAAAAAGATCGCCAGGACCAGGTAGGGGAGGACCACGAACAGCAGCACGTCGCCGGACAGCAGCAGGTTCGGCATCACACACCCCTTCCCTTCCCCGCGGGGAGCGCCGACTCCCGCGGCTCCTCCACGGACGCGCCCGGGACCATCCGCTCGAGCAGGAGCATGATCGCCTCCAGGACGGCCTCGAATGGGTTGTCTTTCCCGGCGAGGCTCGCCCGCATCTTCCCGAGCGCCGGCAGGAGGCAGGCGGTCGCGAACTCCCCCGCCTCCTCGGCCGGCATCCGTCCCAGGACGGCCAGGGCCAGGCTGAGGTGGTCCGGCAGCTCTCCGGCCTCTCCGAGGCGGAAGCGCTGGAGCTGCCGGCGCATCTTCACCAGGAAGGCGCCGCGCTCGTAGTTCTCGCCGAACAGGTGCCAGCCCACCTCGGGGGCGCAGGCGGGGTTGAGGTCGAAGGTCGCCGTGTACAGCTCCTGCCGCGCCTCGGTCGGCAGATCCCGCAGGCGGTCCAGAAACGGCGCCAGACGCGCGGCCGCCTCGGGCGCCATCGTGCGGAGGGCCTGATGGCAGCCGCGGGCCACCTCCAGGTAGTCCTCGCCCGGGTAACGGAACAGCGCGCCCAACCGATCCCAGAGACCCGTCGGCTCCATCAGATGCCCCTCCGCGGTCCGCTGAGGAAGCCGAAGCCCACGCCCTGCTTGTGCGCGAGCGGATCCTCCAGCATCTGGATCGCCTCCTCGCGGTGGGCCGGCGGGATGACGAAGCGATCCTCGAAGGTGCAGAGCGAGGTCAGCCGGTAGATGGCCTCGGCCTCCTCCACCGTGCAGTCGGCCTCGCGGAGCATCCGCAGGGCCGTCTCCTGCGGGATATCGCCCACGGTGAGGGCCCGCCGGTACCAGCGCACGGCCTTCTGCTTCCGGAGGGCGTAGCGCACCGGGGCCTCCTGCCCGGCCCCGAAGAGGTTGGCCAGGAACCGCATCGGGACCCGGGAGGACTCGATGTCGTGGAACAGATCGTCCGAGGCGTGCCGGATGGCGCCGTCCTTCTGGCTGGCCATCACGGGCGACATGGGCGGCACGTAGAAGAGCATGGGCAGGGTGCGAAACTCCAGGTGCGGGGGCAGGGCGATCTTCCACCGCTTCACGAACCGGTAGACCGGGGATTGCTGCGCCGCCTCGATCACCGAGTCGTGGAGGCCGCCCTGGCGCGCGGCGGCGAGGACGGCCGGATCGAACGGATCGAGGATCAGGCCCCGCTGGGCCTCGATCAGCTCTTCCTGCGGCCGGGTGGCCGCGGCCTCGATCTGCTCGGCATCGTAGAGCAGCACCCCCAGGTAGCGGATCCGCCCCACGCAGGAGTGGAAGCAGGCGGGGGCCTGCCCCGTCTCCAGCCGCGGGAAGCAGAGGAGGCACTTCTCGGATTTGCCCGTGTTCCAGTTGTAGAACATCTTCTTGTAGGGACAGGCGGCGATGCAGGCGCGCCAGCCGCGGCAGCGGGTCTGGTCCACCAGGACGATCCCGTCCTCGCCCCGCTTGTAGAGCGCCCCCGAGGGGCAGGAGGCGACGCAGGCGGGGTTCAGGCAGTGGTTGCAGATGCGGGGGAAGTAGAAGAAGACCAGCCGCTCGACGGCGAAGAGCTGCTGCCGGAGGTCGGGACTGACCTCCGCCAGGTTCGGATCGTTCTCCGCATAGACCGGCGAGCCCCCCAGGTCGTCGTCCCAGTTGGGGCCCGCCTCGATCTCCAGCGGCTCGCCCGTCACCATGGAGATGGGACGGGCCGTGGGCTGGTCGGGGCCCTCGGGGGCGTTGAACAGGTGCTGGTAGTCGTAGGTCCAGGGCTCGTAGTAGTCGTCCAGGGTGGGCATGGACGGGTGGTGGAAGATGTTGAGGAGGGAGCGGGCCTTGCCCGTGGATTTCAGGCGGAGCTTCCCGCCCACCACCTCCCAGCCGCCCCGGTACTTCTCCTGGTCCTCCCAGGCGGTGGGAAAGCCGGCCCCCGGCTTGGTCTCGACGTTGTTCCACCACATGTACTCGGTGCCCCGGCGGTCGGTCCAGATGTTCTTGCAGGCGATGCTGCAGGTGTGGCAGCCGATGCACTTGTCCAGGTGGAACACCATGCTGATCTGCGAGCGGACCTTCATGGCCGTGCCCCTCTCCTTACCACCTGAGCTCGGGGAGCTTGCGGACGAGGACGTGGGTGTCGCGGTTGCACCCCGTCGGGCCCCAGTAGTTGAAATGGAAGGTGAACTGCCCGTAGCCGCCCACCATGAGGTTCGGCTTGAGGCGGGTGCGCGTCAGGCTGTTGTGGCCGCCCGCGCGCCGATGTCCCCGGAGCGGCGAGAGCGGCACCGACAGGGTCCGCTCGGGCGAGTGGTACTGGATGCAGATGCCCCGGGGGATCCGGGCGCTCACCGCGGCGCGGGTGACCACCACGCCGTGGTCGTTGTAGACCTCGACCCAGTCGTTGTCGTCAAGGCCGAGGTCGGCCGCGTCCCGGTCGTTGATCCAGAGGGGCTCCACCCCGCGCGAGAGCGTGGTCATCCGGTGGTTGTCCGCGTAGGTCGAGTGGATGTGCCACTTGCCGTGGGGGGTGAGGTAGTTGAGCGTCTTGGACGGCCCCGCCTCCTGCGTGAAGCGCATGTCGGCGTACTGGGTGGGGAGCGGCTTGGGCTTGTACGTCGGCAGGTGCTCGCCGAACTGGAGGTAGCCGGGGTGATCCAGGTAGAAGTGCTGCCGGCCGGTGAGGGTCCGCCAGGGCACCATCCACTCGACGTTGTAGGTGAAGGGTGAATAGGCCCGGCCCTCCTCGGTGAGGCCCGACCACATGGGACTGTTGAGGAGCCGCTGCGGCCGCGCCTGCAGGTCCTTGTAGGAGAGGCGCACGCCGCGGTTCTTCTCCGCCAGGGCCGCCAGGGGCAGCCCCACCCGCTCCTCCATGTTCCGGTAGGAGCGGTAGGCGAGTTCCCCGTTGGTCACGCTGGCGAAGCGGAGGATGATGTTGCAGGCCTCCTCGTCCTCCTGGACGGAGGGATAGCTCTGCCCGCCCCAGGTGACCGCGGGCAGCGTGCGCACCGCCTCGTCGTAGACGTCCTCCACGCTGTAGTGGGTGCCGTGGGCCCCCAGACCCCCCGAGCGAACCAGGGGGCCGAAGGAGATGAACTGGTGGTAGAGGTTCCGGTAGTCCCGGGTGACGACCCGGAGGCCGGGCATGGTCTTGCCGGGGATGGCCTCGACCTCGCCGCGCCGCCAGTCCGCGATCCTCGGCTGGGCGATCTCGGCGGGCGTGTCGTGGGCGAGGGGCGAGGCGATGAGGTCCTTCACCGGGGCGGGGAAGTGCCGCTCCGCCAGCTGGCTGAATTTCTGCGCCACGGCCCGGAAGATCTGCCAGTCGCTCTTGCTCTCCCAGCAGGGGGGCACGGCCGCCGACAGGGGATGGATGAAGCTGTGCAGGTCGGTGGAGTTGAGGTCCGCCTTCTCGTACCAGGTGGCGGCGGGAAGGACGATGTCGGAGTACAGGGCCGAGGTGTCCATGCGGAAGTTCAGGTCCACGACCAGATCCATCTTCCCCTGGGGGGCGCGCTCGTGCCAGGCGATCTCCTGCACGGCGGGCTGGGCCAGATCCTCGGCGATGGCGTTGGTGTGCGTCCCGAGATAGTGCTTGAGGAAGTACTCGTGCCCCTTGGCGCTCGACAGCAGCGCGTTGCCCCGCCAGATGAACCAGAGGCGCGGCCAGTTCTCGGGGGCATCCGGGTCCTCCACGGCGAAGGTGAGGCGGCCCGCCTTGAGCTCGCGCACCACGTGGGAGACGACCGCCTCGGGGGTGGTGGCACCGGCCGCCTCGGCCTCCTTCACCACCTCGAGAGGATTCTTGTTGAACTGGGGGTAGAAGGGGAGCCAGCCGTTGCGGACGGCCTTCACCTGCACGTCCGCGGCGTGCCCCCGGGCCAGGGAATCCGGCGGCTGGTCGGCCGGCACGGTGTGGTAGTCGGTGAAGGCCTTCTCGTACCGCCACTGGCCCGTGTGGATGTAGTGCCAGCTGGGCGCGTTCTGGAGGCGGGCGGCGGGATACCAGTCGCGACCGAAGGCCAGGGCGGACCAGGACTCCATGGGCGCCAGCTTTTCCTGTCCCACGTAATGGGCCAGGCCGCCCCCGTTCACCCCCACGCAGCCGCCGAGCATCAGGGCGTGGATGGCCGCCCGGTACATCAGGTTCGCGTGGTACCAGTGGTTGATGCCGGCCCCGATGATGACGAGGCACTTGCCCCGGGTGAGCCTGGCCGTCCTCCCCCACTCGCGGGCAAAGCGGATCAGGACCTCGCGCGAGAGGCCGGTGTAGCGCTCCGCCCAGGCCGGGGTGTAGGGCAGGTCGGGATCATTGTAGTCCGTCGGATACTGGCCCGGCAGGCCGCGCGGGACGCCGTACTGGGCCATGAGCAGATCGTAGACCGTGGCCACCGTCACGGTCGTCCCATCCGCGGCCTGCAGGCGCCTCACGGGGACGCCCCGCAGCAGGCTCCGCCCCTCGCCGAAATCGTCCAGCCGCACCTGGACGATGCCGTCCTTTTCGGCGAGGAGGCTGAGGGCGGGAGCGATGTCGCTGCCGTCCGCGCCGTCCTTCAGGAGGAGGTTCCACTTCCCCTTGGCCCCCCAGCGGAAGCCCACGCTGCCCATGGGCATCTTCGCCCGGCGCTCCCGCTCGTCCCACATCAGGAACTTCCAGTCGCCGTGCTCGACATCCCGATAGGGGGCCAAACGGTTCGCCCGGAGGAGCTGCCCCGGCCGATAGGCGTTATCCTGCGCGTGAAGCTCTACCAGGTAGGGGGCATCGGTGTAGGTCCGGGCGTACTCCAGGAAGTAGGGCACCTGCTGCTCGTGGTGAAACTCCTTGAGCAGGACGTGGTTCACCGCCATCCACCAGGCGCCGTCCTGCCCGGCGTTGATGGCCACCCACTCGTCGGCGTACTTGGCCACCTGGCTGAAGTCGGGGGCGAAGACCCACATCTTGGTCCCGTTGTGGCGGCTCTCGGCGGCGAAGTGGCAGTCGGGGGTGCGGGTCATGTTGAGGTTGCTGCCCATGACCGCCATGAGCTTGGCATTGTACCAGTCGGCGGACTCGTGGACGTCGGTCTGCTCGCCCCAGGTCTCGGGCGAGGCGCTGGGCAGGTCGCAGTACCAGTCGTAGAACGAGAGGGACACGCCGCCCATGAGCTGGAGCAGCCGCGCGCCCGCGGCGTAGCTCACCATGGACATGGCCGGGATGGGGGAGAAGCCGGCGATCCGGTCCGGGCCGTGCCGCTTGATGGTGTGGATGGCGGCGGCGGCGATGAGCTCGAGGACCGTGTCCCAGTCGGCCCGGCGAAAGCCGCCCTTGCCGCGGGCCTTCTGCCAGCGCTGGCGCGCCTCGGGGTTCTCGACGAGCGACGTCCAGGCCGCCACGGGATCGGGGTGGGCCGCCCGCGCCTGCTTCCAGAGGTCGAGGAGGGCGCCCCGGACGTAGGGGTACCGGACCCGCAGGGGGCTGTAGAGGTACCACGAGTACGAAATCCCCCGCTGGCACCCGCGCGGCTCATACGGGGGGAGTCCCGCCTCCAGGGCGGGGTAGTCCAGGCCCTGCATCTCCCAGGTGACGATGCCGTCCTTGACATAGATCTGCCAGGTGCAGCCGCCGGTGCAGTTGACCCCGTGGGTGCTGCGCACGATCTTGTCGTGCTGCCAGCGGTTCCGGTAGAACTCCTCCCAGCCCCGGAGCTGCGGCGTCGTCTCGTCCTTGATCCAGGCGATGGCGTCCTTGCGTCTCATGCGTCACCTCGCTTGCGACCCTCCACCAGGGGGCGCCGCACGGCGGTGAAGCGCCTCCGCCAGCCGAGCTGCAGGCCGGCGAGGCCGAGCGCCAAGCCGCCGAATCCCAGCAGAAGGAAACCGGCCGAGGGGCCTGCCGGCGCCGGCGCCTGCGAGGCGGCGTCCTCGAAGGCCGCCAGGAGCGGCCCGATCTCCTCGGGCCGGAGCGGCCTGCTCTTGAACAGCGTCTGCATGGTCGGCGTGGCCGGCGCGGAGAGCCAGGCCCCCACCGCCTGGCGGCCGCCCAGGCGCTCGTACACGCGCGTGAGATCCGGTCCCAGCCGGCCCCCGCCGAGGCCGCCCAGCGTCCCCAGGGTGTGGCAGCTCGCGCAGGCGGGGCCTCCGCTCCCGAGCGGGCGGGTTCCCAGGAAGAGGTCGCGACCGAGGGCGACCTCCTGCGGCGTGAAGGGCCTGTCACTGATGGCTGGCGCGGCGGCCTGGGCCGCGCCCCCCTTCGATTCCGCCTCGAGGTAGTCGAGGAGTTCGCCCGCCCTCCCCGCCGTCATCCCCGGGAGGGTGGGCATGATGACGCCCCGAGCCTCCTGGAGGATTTGGCGCGCGTAGGCGTCCCCGCTGTCAATCACGGCCTTGGGGTTCTGGAGGAATTTGGCCAGCCAGGCGCGGTCCTTGCGCTGGGTGACGTCCTTGAGGTCCGGGCCGACCAGGCGCCCTCCGCCGATGGTATGGCAGCCGGCGCAGTTCTGCCTGAAGTAGTCCGCGGCCTGTTGCGCGCCGGCGGCAGCGGGCAGTGAGAAAAGCAGGACAGCAGCCCACCCTAGGGAGAAACCGGACCTTGCGCCGGATCGGTGACGTCCATTTAAGGCATACGCCATGCGAACCCCCTCCTTGCGGCGTCCGGGCGCGGTGGCCTATCTCGTCTTCCCGCTGCGGCCTCTTGCGGTCGGACGCCGGAGCCTTTCGTCCGGAAGGCGCGCCCAGGAAGGCTTGCCCAGGTTGATATGCCCCCGCAGATTGTCGGTCAGCGAGGCCAGGGTGGCTTTTTCCAGCAGGCGCTTCGTCCTGGCACGGATCGGAACGAAGCGGTGGTGGAGCGGGCAGGGGGCCCGTTCCGAGCAGCCCTGCAGGCCCAGCATGCACAGCTCCGTCTCGGGGGATCCCTCGATGGCGCGGACGATGTCCCACAGGGTAATGGCCCGCGGGGGCCGGCTCAGGGTGATGCCGCCTCCCGGGCCCCGAAAGGCCCGCACCAGCCCGGCGCCGCTCAACTGGCGGATGATCTTGGCGAGGTAGGGTTCGGGCAGGCCGGTCTGCTCGGCGATCTCGCGGACGGGGCAGAGCCGGCCGGCGGGCTGCAGCGCCAGGAACAGGGTCGCGCGGATTGCCATGGCGGAAGCATTGCTGGTGAGCACCGGCCGCCCCCATTGTGGAATTATGGACCTATTAATCCAGAATTGGCCGACCTGTTAAGAAAAATCTTCCGGGGGTGCGGACTTTTCCGGCCAGGGGTGGCAAATGTCAGGTGTGTCAGACCACTGCGGGGGCCGGCTTGTCGTTTCTGCGGTGTCGGGATATAGAAGGGTGCGACGCGCGAGGACGACACGCCATGGATCCCGTGCTGCTCTCCCGTCTCCAGTTCGGCCTGACCGCCGCGTTCCACTACCTCTACCCGCCCCTCAGCATCGGCCTCGGCGTCGTCCTCGTCCTCATGGAGGCCCTCTCCCTCAGGCGCCGGAACCCGCTCTACCAGCAGATGACCCGGTTCTGGGTGCGGATCTTCGGCCTGACCTTCGCCCTGGGGGTGGCCAGCGGCGTCGTCCTGGAGTTCGAGTTCGGGACCAACTGGGCGAGCTATTCCCGCTTCGTCGGCGACGTCTTCGGCAGCGCCCTGGCGGCCGAGGGGATCTTCGCCTTCTTCCTCGAGTCGGGCTTCCTCGCCATCCTCCTCTTCGGCTGGGACAGGGTGAGCCCCCGCGTGCACATGCTCTCCACGGTCATGGTGGCCCTGGGGGCCCACTTCAGCGCCATCTGGATCATCGTGGCGGATTCGTGGATGCAGACGCCGGCCGGCTTTCACGTCGTCCGGTCGGCGCTGCGGTCCCGCGCCGAGATCGTGGACTTCTGGGCCGTGGTCTTCAACCCGTCGGCGATGGTCCGCCTCGCGCATACCGTCCTGGGGGCGTGGCAGGCGGCGGCCTTCCTGGTGCTCAGCGTGAGCGCCTTCTATCTGCTCAAGCGCCGGCACGTCGAGTTCGCCCGGGCCTCGATGAAGATCGGCCTGATCCTGGCGGTGGGGGCCTCGCTGGGATCCCTGGTGACCGGTGACCTGAGCGGCCGGGTGGTGGCCCGGTACCAGCCGGCCAAACTGGCGGCCATGGAGGGGCATTTCCCGGCCTCCGCCCCGGCCGGGATGTATCTGCTGGGGTGGGTGAACGAGGCGGAGCAGCGCGTCACGGGGATCGGCATCCCGGGGATGCTGAGCTACCTGGTCCACGGCGATACGACCGCGCCCGTCACCGGGCTCACCGCTTTCTCCCCGCAGGATCGGCCCCCCGTGCAGCCGGTCTTCCAGGCGTTTCATGCGATGGTCGGCATCGGGGTGGTCCTGATCGGGCTGAGCCTGTTGGGGGCCTTTCTCTGGTGGCGGGGGACACTCTTCGAGACCCGATGGCTGCTACGGATCTATGTCGTTGCCGTCCTGGGACCCCAGGCGGCCAACCAGCTCGGCTGGTTCACGGCCGAGGTCGGCCGCCAACCCTGGATCGTGTATGGCCTGATGCGGACGGCGGAGGGCGTCTCCCCCGCGGTGACAGCGGGGCAGGTTGTCGCCTCCCTGCTGCTCTTCACCCTGATCTACCTGGCGCTGTTCGTTCTCTTCATCTACCTCCTGGACCAGAAAATCCGACACGGCCCCCTGGCGGATGACCTGGCAGTGGCCTATCACCGCAAATGACCATGCCCCTCGACCTCCATGTGATCTGGTTCGGCCTGATCGGCATCCTGCTGACCGGCTATGCCGTCCTGGACGGCTTCGACCTGGGGGTGGGGACGCTGCATCTGCTGACGGGGAAGGACGAGCACCGCCGGCTGATGATCAACAGCATCGGACCCGTGTGGGACGGCAACGAGGTGTGGCTGGTGACGGGCGGGGGGGCGCTTTTCGCCGCGTTCCCCGAGGTGTACGCCACGGTCTTCTCGGGATTCTACCCGGCCTTCATGCTGCTGCTCTGCATGTTGATCTTCCGGGCCGTGGCCATCGAGTTCCGCAGCAAGCATCCCGGCCGGCGGTGGCGGCAGGTGTGGGATGTCAGCTTCTCGGTTGCCAGCATCGGGTGCAGCCTGCTCTTGGGGGTGGCCTTCGGCAACGTCATCTGGGGGGTGCCGCTCAACGCCGAGCGGGAGTTCGTGGGGTCGTTCCTGGGCCTGCTCAACCCGTACGCCCTCCTGGTCGGCGTCACGACGGCGGCCCTGTTCATGATGCACGGGGCGATCTACGTTGTCCTCAAGACGGAGGGGGAGCTGCACGACATCGCCCGAGGGTGGATCACCAACACCATCATCTTCTTCGTCATCTGCTACGGGTTGACCACCATGGCGACCCTGCTCTACATCCCCCACATGAGCCGGCACATGCGGGAGCACCCGGTGCTCTTCGTCCTGCCGGTGCTCACCATGCTGGCCGTCGCCAACATCCCCCGGGAGATCCACCACGGTCGTGATTTCCTGGCCTTCCTGTCCTCCGGCGCCACCATGGCGGGGCTGATGGCCCTCGTCGGCATCGGTATCTTCCCCAATCTGGTGCTCTCCCGGCCGAATCCCGAGTGGAGCCTAACGATCTACAACGCCGCCTCATCGCCCAGGACGCTCACCATCATGCTCATCATCGCGGCCATCGGTGTCCCCCTGGTCCTGGCCTACACCGGCAGCATCTACTACATCTTCCGGGGCAAGGTGAAGCTCGACGCGATGAGCTATTGACCCCAGTCCGAAATCTCCTCACCACCAAGGCACAAAGACACCAAGGGGTGATATGGCAGAGCTCGCTGTCGCCGTGATACTCATCGTCGTGGCGGCGATCGCCCTCCGGGTGGCGCCGGAACACCATCGCTTCGCCGTGTTCGTCGGCGGGGAGTTCCGGGGGCTGAAGGGGCCCGGTCTTCTGGTCAGGATGCCGGCCCCCGGCACCGTGTGGCTGCGACTGCGCGTCGGGGACAGGGTCGAGGTCATCTCCAAGGATCTTGCCAAGGTCGGGGGCCTCCACGTTCCGGTGGTCACGGCATCGGGACGGGTCGCGACGCCCATGCGCATCCAGGCGTTCCAGGGAGACCGCATCGTCATCGGACCCCCGAATGAGTCATGAGAGCGCGATTTGACCCCCAGCCGGTCACGCTGGAAGGCCGGTATGTTCGGTTGGAGCCGCTCCTGCGTCGCCATGCCGAGGACCTCTCCGAGGTCGGACAGGACGAGACGATCTGGTCCTACACGCCGCGGCCGGCTTTGAAGAGTGTCCAGGACGCGCAGACCATGATTGACCAGGCGCTGGACATCGCGGCGACTGGCACCCAGCTCCCGTTCGCGATCGTCGAGCGGGCGAGCGGCAAGGCCGGCGGCTCGACCCGCTACCTGGACATCCGCCGGAACGACCGCGGCCTGGAGATCGGCTGGACCTGGATCGGCATCGCCTTCCAGCGCACTGCGGTGAACACGGAGTGCAAGTACCTCCTGCTGCGCCACGCTTTCGAAGGGCGCGGGGCGGTGCGCGTGCAACTGAACACGGACCTGCGGAACGTCCGCTCGCAGCGGGCCATCGAGCGGCTGGGCGCCGTCCGGGAAGGCGTCCTGCGCAAGCACATGGTGCTCTGGGACGGCTTCATCCGGGACACGGTGTACTACAGCATCATCGAAAGCGAGTGGCCCAAGGTCAAACACCGCCTGGAGGGTCTACTGGCGAAGAGGCTTCAAGTTTGACTGTACAGCCATTTCGTGCTATGAGTCTGTACAGTGTTCCATTCGAACTTTTGATCCTCTCCCCGCACCCGGGGGGGAAGGGTGAGGGGGCAAGCGGTCGAATGGCGTTCGATCAGGTACGCACGGCTCAATGAGAAGAGGGATAGGCGATGGCTGGCAAGGTGCAGCGGAAGAATTATCGCATTGACGTGACCAAGTTGAACCGGGCCAGGGAGGCCCTGGGAACCAGAACCGAGACCGAGACGATCCATCGGGCCTTGGACTTGGCCGCCGACGAGGCGGCCCTGGCGAACGCCTTGAGGACCCTCGTGCTGAAGGGACATGGCCATATCGAGGCCCTGGATGACGACCGGTAAGCCGGTGGTCTTCGACACCAGCGTGTACATCGACGCCATCCGGGGTGGAGTCTTCAGCCCTGCCTACAGGATGTTGCAGGAGAGGCTGCCGCGCACCCACCTCGCATCCGTGGTGGCCGCCGAACTGCTGGCGGGCGCAACGAATCGGACTGCGCGGCGGGCGGTCGTCGAATTCATCCGCTGGGCCCACAGGGTGCGCCGGGTCGTGACCCCCGACGCCGGCTCATGGGAGCGCGCGGGCGAACACCTGGGTGACATCCGCCGGAAGGAGCCCCACCTGGGGTCCAAGATCCCGACCCTGTGGAATGACCTGCTGATTGCCCTGTGCGGCAGCCAGGTGGGGGCTATGGTGGTGACCAACAACGCCCGGGATTTCCAACTCCTCCGCCGGTACCTGCGATTCGACCTTCACATCGTTTCCTGATCGGATCCCTGCCGCCCTTCGGGTGCCATCCGCCGTATCTGCGATCGATCTCCAACCACACCGGGACAGCTCCACTGCCGGTTCGTGCTCTGGGTGCGTTCCGACGAGAAACATATGCCCCGGGGCGATGATGATCTCCTCCTGTTCAAGAATCTCTCGCACACGTACGGCAAAGAGGGTGGGCTCCATGTCAGGCCAGCCAAGAAGTCGTCCGACAGCGGGCGGGATGACCGACGGCCTGGACCTTGCCTTCACGCTGGAGAACTTTCAGGATAGACCAACAGACCCAGTGGTCTTGCCTGTCGAGGTGGAGCGCCAGCCCCGCGTAGCGTTCTATCGCAGCATTTCCCAAACCGCTAGCACCTGGCTCGCACTCCGGCCGTGTTCTCATTACCTCGATCAGATGAGCCTTCAAATCGGCAATAAGCTCCATTGCCGCTAAATTATGTTTCTGCTGCAACT
>JBBIQE010000007.1:0-47810 GCA_037442485.1 Methylomirabilis sp. (SeqCode) | reverse complement strand
GGGACGATTCCGCACACTCCTCGCCTCATGGCTCCCTCCTTGTGTGTTCCTGTCTTCCGGAAATCCCCTCGGCGTGTCACAGCGACGCTCTAGGACCGTCGAAAACGGGGCCGGCCGGCAGCGGTCACCCGGGGAGAATTCCTGGCGGCCTGGACGCCCGACCGGGGACAGCACACACCCGCAGGCCGAGGTTGACGAGGACGCTACTACCAGGGCAGTGGCGGGTCAAGCGGAATTTCGGGGTCCCGTCCGGGTCCGGGGGGAGCGGCATGCCGGGCGGGACAGCCTGGCCCCTCGGCCCCAGCGGGAGGATCACCCGATCGGGGATCGGGCGATCCTGGACAGGGCTTCGCCGCGAGCGTCTCGCCCGAGGGCTTGGCGCGGGCCTCGGCCGAACGGCTCGATGACGCTTCAGCCCCGCGGGTCCGTCGGAGCCGTCGCGGCGCGGGCGCTGGCCAGGGGGATGGACGGGATCGTCGTGAGGCGACCTGGATCGGAATCTGCCGGGATGGGTCCGTTGGCCGCGACCGGGCACAGTCACACGGCGGGCTCCCATACATTCACACCGAAGCGCCGGAGGAGCATGGCCAGCGTGGGCAGGGGGAGGCCGACCACGTTGGAGTAATCGCCCTCGATCCCCTCGACCAGGAGCGCCCCCCGGCCCTGGATCCCGTAGGCCCCCGCCTTGTCCAGCGGCTCGCCGGTGGCGACGTAGGCGTCCGCCTCGGCCGCATCGAAGGCGCGCATCCGGACCCGCGTCACGGCCACGGCCACCTCGGTCCGTCCCGTCCCTGCCTCCACCACGGCGACTCCCGTCACGACCTGGTGGCTCCGGCCGGCCAGATGTAGCAAAGTCCTCCGCGCCTCCTCCGCATCGCGCGGCTTGCCGAAGGCCACGCCACCACACGCGACGATGGTGTCCGCCCCGATGACGAGGCCCCGCCCGAGCCGCTCGGCCACATCCTCCGCCTTGGCCTGGGCCAACCGGCCCGCCCGCGTCTCCGGCGGCTCGCCGGCGAGCGGTGCGCCGCCGTTCTCGTCCAGGGCGCTGGGGACGACGCGGAAGCGCAGGCCGATCTGCGCCAAGAGCGCCGCCCGGCGGGGGGAGGCCGAGGCCAGGATGATCTCGGGCCTGATCATGTGTGGGCGAGGATGGACCACGGGTTGGCCACGGCGGAATTTCGATTGCGACAGTTCGAATATCGGATGGAAAACAGCGAAGGGCGAACAGGGAATGAAAGGGGACGCCGCGACCTCTCTCGTTGGAAATTCGCAATTCGGCTGTTCGTCATTCGAAATTTTCTGACGACTCCCTGACCAGATGCCCGACCATGCGTTCAGAGCTTCCGGTAGATGAGCAGGGCGAGCACGATGCCGAGCAGGCTCGCCAGGTTGATCTTCATGCTGAGGCCGAAGGTCAGCGTGATGACCTTGAGATCCAGAACGGCCGGCGGCGTGATGCCGGGGTTTACACCCTTGGAGAAGACCTTCTCCAGAATCCCCCCGGGCGCCAGGGTGCCGATGACCTCGCCGATCACGCTGCCGATCAGGGCCCCCAGGATCACGATCACCAGGAGCACGATCACGCTATCCAGCTTCTTGGCCACCGGTCGGCCCCTCCTCCACGGGCCCGCCCTTCCAGACGGGCGCCTTGCGCAAGACCATGCCGAAGATGAAGAGCACGCTGGCACTGCCAGCCAGGGCCAGCAGGGAGAGGCGCAAGGTCACCGAGGAGACCAGAAGCGCCGTGAGGGAATGCGACAGGGAGAAGAGATAGATGAGCAGCACCGCCTCCACCCGGCCCAGCCCTAGGTTCACCAGCCGGTGCGAGGAATGGTCCCGCCCGCCCACCACGGGGGACTGCCCGCGTCGCAGCCGCAGGATCACCACCAGGCTGGTGTCGAAGATGGGATAGGCCAGGACCAGCAGCGGGATGATGACCGAGGTGGGCACCGTGGGGCTCCGCCAACTGCCCAGGGCCGCCACGCAGGCCAGGGTGAAGCCCACGAACAGGCTCCCCGCATCGCCCATGAAGATCCGGCCTCGAAAGTTGCTGGGGAGGAACCCCAGGCACGCCCCGGCCAGGGCGGCCGCCGCCCGGACCGTGGGCACCTGCTCGGGGCCCAGCTCGATGTAGCGCGCCGCCAGGGCGGCGAAGGTCAACCCCGCGACAGCCGCCACGCCCGCCGACAGGCCGTTCATGTTGTCCAGGAGGTTGAAGGCGTTGGTGATACCCACGATCCAAAGCAGCGTGACGGGGATGCCGAACCAGGGGGTGCGCAGGAAGCTGATGCTCACCCCGGTGTGAATGACGTAGGCCGCCAGGAACGCCTGGAAGAGCAGGCGAAGCCACCAGCGCACACCCTCGGCGTGGGGGTCGAGGTCATCGTAGACGCCCAGAAGCAGGATCAACCCCGCGGCCACCAAGACGCTGAGGAGCAGCGGGTCCACCGGCCCGCTGGCCAGGACGCCGGCCGCGTGAGCGAGGGCGATGGCCGGTCCGCCGAGGAGCGGGGTCGGCTCCTGGTGGATTTTCTTGCCGCCCGGCTGGTCCAGGATGCCCAGGCGGAGGGCCACGCGCCGGCAGAGCGGCGTGAGGATGGCGGCCGATCCGCACGCCACCAGGAAGGGGATGAGAAGGGGCGCGAGGTAGCCCATGGCCTAGAGGCGGATCACCCTGCCGCCTTCCTGGGGGAAGCGGCGCGTCGCCCCGGTGGCATCCAGCAGCAGCCGGCTGTGCTTGAGGAGCCACGCCATGGCGTGGTCGAAGGCACTGTGGGCCACGGCGAGGCAGACGCAGTCCTGGGCCGCCAGGGTCTCTTCCGTGAGCGGCACCGAGGCGAGGCGGCGGCCCGGGACGGCCCCGGGGGCGCTGTCCAAGAAGACCTCGGGCACGAAGGGGTCGTGGTAGCTCACCTCGGCGCCCCGGGCGAGGAGCGCCTTCATCACCTCCAGGGCGGGGGCGTTCCGGGGATCGTCGATGTCCTTCTTGAAGGCGGCCCCGAGGACGAGGATCCTCGCCCCCTGGAGGGGCTTGCCCTCCCGGTTCAAGGCCTCGGCCAGGCGGTTCACGGTGAAGAAGGGCATGGAGGAGTTCACCTCGGCGGCCAGCTCGATGAACTTGGTGTAGAAGTCGTACTCCCGGGCCTTCCAGGAGAGGTAGTAGGGGTCCACGGGGATGCAGTGGCCCCCCACGCCGGGGCCAGGGTAGAAGGGCATAAAGCCGAAGGGCTTGGTGGCGGCCGCGTCGATGACCTCCCAGATGTCGATGCCCATCCGGTCGCAGAGCTTGGCGAGCTCGTTGACCAGGGCGATGTTCACGCTGCGGAAGATGTTCTCCAGGAGCTTACACATCTCCGCCACCTTGGGGCCCGAGACCCGGTGGATCTTCTCCGGCGGGACGAGGAGGGTAAAGAGGGCGGCCGCGGCCTCGGTGGAGGCGGCGTCGATCCCCCCCACCACCTTGGGGGTGTTGTGGGCGCCGAAGGCCTTGTTGCCGGGATCGATCCGCTCGGGGGAGAAGGCGAGGAGGAAGTCCCGCCCCGCCTGCCGCCCGGGGGCCTCCAGGAGGGGGCGCACCAGCTCCTCGGTGGTCCCGGGATAGGTGGTGGACTGGAGGATGACCAGGTGCCCGGGCCCGACGTGGGGGGCGAGGGAACGGCAGGCGGCCTCGATGTAGGAGAGGTCCGGGGCCTTCCACTTCGTGAAGGGGGTGGGGACGCAGATGACGGCCGCCCCGGCCGCGGCGCAGGCGGCGTACTCCGTCGTGGCCCGGAGCCGCCCGGAGCCGACCAGGGGGGCGAGCTGGGCGCTCGGGACATCCGGGATGTGGCTCACCCCCCGGTTGATGGCCTCCACCCGGGCCGCGTTCACCTCGATGCCCAGCACCCGCAGGCCGGCCTCGGCGAAGGCCACCGCCAGGGGCAGACCCACGTAGCCCAGCCCGATGACGGCGACGGTGAGGTCCTTCCGCCGGATTTTCTCGAGTAAGCCTGATGGATCGCTCATGACCCGGCCTCCTGTTCCTGGTCTCTCAAGAGCATACGACTGTACGCGTGGACGAATGTGCGCCTCGGAGCGCCCTTCGGTTGCGTTCTCGGCCCCCCGTACCTTCGTACTGAGGTCCGCTCGTACGTCTCATGCCCCTCAGTGCGCGTAGTGGGCGCGGCACCAGGCGATGGTTTTCCTCAAGCCGGTCTCCAGGTCCACCTTCGGCGCGAAGCCCAGGAGGCGCTTGGCCTTCTCGATGCTGGGCACCCGGCGCCGCGGGTCCTCGAAGCCCTCGCCGTAGTAGGCCTCGTAGGGCTGGAACTGGATCGGGGACCGGGAGCGCGTGAGCCGCTTGATCAGTCTAGCCAGATCGAGGATGCGGGTCTCGCGGGGATTGCCGATGTTGAAGGCCTCGCCGCAGGCGGCCGGGACCTCGCCGGCCAAGAGCGTCCCGGCCACCGTGTCCGCGATGTAGGTGAAGCAGCGGCTCTGCTGCCCGTCCCCGTGCACGGTGAGGGGCTCGCCCCGCAGGGCCTGCCGGGTGAAGTTCGCCACCACGCTGCCGTAGCCCCGCTCGTCCAGCCGCGGGCCGTAGGAGTTGAAGTAGCGGACGATCGAGACCGGGAGGCCCTTGCTCGCGTAGGCGAAGGCGAAGTGCTCGTCGATGGCCTTGGACATGGAGTAGGACCAGCGGGCCACCGCGGTGGAGCCGAGGACCCGGTCGTCGTCCTCCCGGTAGGGGACCTGGCTCGCCTTGCCGTAGATCTCCGAGGTGGAGGCCAGGACCACCCGCTTCCAGTACTTGAAGGCCAGGCCCAGGACCGCCTCGGTCCCGCGGACGTTGGTGTTGATCGCCGCCAAGGGGTCCTGGAGGATGTGCCGGACGCCCACGGCGGCAGCGAGGTGGAAGATCAGATCCATAGAGGGGATGAAGCGCTCCAGGAGCGGTTCGTTCAGGATGGAGTCGTTGACGAAGTGGAAGGCCGGGCGCCCCAGGCAGTGGCGGATGTTCCCGATCTTCCCCGTGGAGAGGTTGTCAATGACCAGCACCTCGTCGCCCCGCCTGAGCAGGGCGTCTACCAGATGCGAGCCGATGTAGCCCGCGCCGCCGGTGACGAGGACCCTCACGCACGACCCCCTTTCTCAACTATCAGGCCTTCGTACAGTGCCTCCATCCGATGGATGAGTCCTTTGGCGTCGTATCGCTCCAGTACCACCGGCCGCGCCGCGGCCGCCAGGTGACGGCGCAGATCCGGGTCCGCGAGCAGCCTCTGGATTCCCTGCGCCAGGGCCAGCGGATCACCGGGGGGGACGAGCCAGCCGGTCTCGCCGTGGGCCACCAGGTCGCCCACCCCGCCGACGTCGGTGGAGAGCACCGGCACCCCGGCGGCCATGGCCTCGATCAGGGCCACGGGCGTACCCTCGTTCTGCGAGGCACAGATTAGCACGTCGAGCCCTCCCAGGATAGCCTCCAGATCGTTCCGCCATCCCAGGAAGTGGACGCGCGGGCCGAGGCCCAGGTGGCGGACCAGCCGCTCCAATCGCTGGCGCTCTTCCCCGTCTCCCACGACGAGCAGGTGGGCCGCGCGCCCGGGGCCCGTCAGGGAGGCCAGGGCGAGAAACAGGGTGGGATGATCCTTGATCGGGACGAGGCGTCCCACGATCCCCAGCAGCGGCGCCCCGTCCGGGATGCGGAGCGCCGTCCGCAGATCCTTGCCCTGCCTCGGGATGCCGAGGAAGCGGCTCAGGTCCAAACCCAGCGGGATCACCTCCACCTGTTCCGGCCGGCCGATTCCCATGGCCAGGAGACGGTCCCGCAGCCGGGGGCTCAGGACGATGATCCGGTCCGTGATGCGGGCCATGGCCCGCTCGATCCTGAGGAAGAGCCGGGAGAGGGCGGGGCCGAAGTATCCCTCCAGCACGTGCCCGTGGAAGGTGTGAACCACCGCCGGCACCCCGGTGAGAAGCGCCGCCAGGCGGCCCAGCGTTCCCGCCTTGGCCGTGTGGGTGTGGACGAGGTCGGGGCGGAGGCGCCGGAGGCTTCCGGCCAGCCTGGCGAGGGCCACCAGGTCGCGCGCGGGATGGATGGCCCGACCGAGGGCGGGGATGACGACCGGCTCCACCCCGCGGGCCCGGGCGGCCGGGGAGAAGTCCCCCTCTCCCCGTGCCACGCTGCCCGTGATGAGGGTGCTCCGAAAGCGCGCCGGGTCCAGCCCGGCCGTGAGCAGGGTGGCCTGCTGCGCCGGTCCGCCGATATTCAACCGGGTGATCACCCGCGCGATCCGGATGGCCTGTCCCCCGCGCGCCCCTGCGGCGGCGGGCCGGGAGGTCGCCCTCAGCATGCCACCCATCCCTCGGGCGGCCGGAAGGTCAACCCCAGGTGCCGCTCGACCAACCGGTCTAGGAGCGCCTCGAGCCGCTGGAGCATCGACCGTTCTCCGAACTGCGCCTCGACGCGGGCCCGCCCCGCCCGGCCGAAGGTCTCGGCCTGTCGAGGATCCTCCAGGAGCCTCAGGATCGCCGTCGCCAGGGCGGCGGGGTCGCGGGGGGGGATCAGGAGGCCCGTCTCCCCGTCCACCACGATCTCCGGCGTGCCTCCCACCGCGGTGGCCACCACGGGCAGGCCGGCCGCCATGGCCTCCAGGATGGAATTGGACATCCCCTCGGCCACCGAGGGCTGCACGTACACATCCATCTGGGAAAGATACGGCGCCACATCCGGCTGCTCCCCCGCGAAGTGGACCCGGGCCGAGATGCCGAGGCGCCGGCTCATCGCCCGAAGCCTGGCCGCGGCCCGCCCGCCACCCACGAGCAGCAACTGGGCCTCGGGCCAGCGGGCGAAGACGCGCGCGAAGGCCCGCAGCAGCGTCGGATGGTCGTTCTTCCGGTGCAGGCGCGCCGTGCAACCGATCACGGGCCGGTCCCCACCGCGGGTCCGGGAGGCCGGCCGGAAGTGATCCAGGTCGACGCCGTTCCCGATGGTGCTCAGCCGATCCGGCGGGATGCGAAACTCCCGGGCCGCGTAGGAGGCCACCCGGTCCGAGACGGCCACCACATGGCTCGCCAGGGGCACGGTCCATCGGTTGAGCAGTCGTCGGCTGCGGCCTTCCCATTCCATGACCCGCTCCGAAGAGATCCGGATGGGAACGTCACATAGCCGCCCCACGACGCGTCCCAGGAGCGTGGGATGAAACAGGAAGGTGAACAGGATCCGAATGCGCTCCCGTCGGAGGAGCCGGGCCAGCCGGGGCAGGACCCGGGGGTCCCACTTGCAGACCATGCCCAGGTCATGGACAGGGATGCCCACCCGCGTCAACTCGCCAGCCACCGATCGCGACCGGCCCTGGAGGGCGGCGGCCTGCACGGCGTACTTGTTCCGTGGCAATCCGGCGGCGTAGCGGCTGAGGATCTTCTCGGCGCCGCCCCGGTCGAAGTTCGTCACGAGGAAGAGCAGCGGGAGGGGCCTCCCCGGCGCATTCCCTGGGGAAGCCGCCAGGCCTTGCTCCGCGGCGGAAGGCCTCAGCACTCGTGCTGCCTGAACCATTCCACGGTCCGTCGCAGGCCCTCCTCGACCCCCAGGGTCGGCCGGTAGCCGAGGAGGGCCTCGGCTTTCCGGATCGAGGCATAGGAGTGCCGGATGTCGGCCGGCCGGGGGGCCTCGTAGACCGGCGACAGGTCCGTGCCCAGCAGTTGATTGAGCCAGGCCACCAGCTGGTTCAGCGTGCTCGTCCGTCCGCAGGCGACGTTGAAGACCTCGCCGGCCCCCTGGGGGGCTTCGGCGGCCAGGAGGTTCGCCGCCACCACGTTCTCCACGGCCGTGAAGTCCCGGGACTGCTCCCCGTCCCCGTAGATGACGGGCGGCTTCCCCGCCAGCATCCGCCGGAGGAAGCGGGGGATGACGGCGGCGTACTCCGAGTCCGGGTGCTGGCGCGGGCCGAAGACGTTGAAGTAGCGGAGGCTCACCGTCTCGAGGCCGTAGACCTGGGTGAAGACCCGGCAGTAGAACTCGGCCGCGAGCTTCGAGACGCCGTAGGGGGCTTTCGGCGCCAGGGCCATCTCCTCGGTCTTGGGGAGCGTCGGCGTATCCCCGTACACCGAGGAGGAGGAGGCGTACACCAGCCGCCGGACGCCCGCGGCCCGCGCGGCCTCCAGGAGGAGCAGGGTCCCCCCCACGTTCACGGCGTTGGTCGGTCCCGGCTCTTGGATGGAGCGCGGGTTGCTGTTGAGGGCGGCCTGGTGCAGGATGACCTCGGTTCCCTGGACCGCCCGGGCCACGACGGCCGGGTCGCGGATGTCGCCCCGCAGGATCTCGATCCGGTCCTGGATGCCCTGAAGGTTCTGCGGCCGGCCCGTCGAGAAATCGTCCAGGATGCGCACCGACTCGCCCCGCGCCACGAGGGCGTGGGCCAGGTTCGCGCCGATGAAGCCCGCCCCGCCCGTGATCAGATAACGAGGCATGGTCCCACCTCCGCAGGGATTTGCCACCGCTCGGCCCCGGGCCTCATCCTCCGTCGCCACCCCGGCGAAAGCCGGGGTCCAGGATCCCCAGCCTGCTGGATTCCGGCCTCCGCCGGAATGAGGGCGGAGACGGCTGAGGCGCCCGTCGTTGGGCGGCCAGGGGCCCGTCCGCGTCAATGTACGTCCGGTGCCACAGCTCCAGCATCAGGAGGGTCCAGAGCAGGTAGTGCCAGTTGGCCCGCCCCCGGGTGTGCTCGTCCAGCAGGCGGCGCAGGGTCTCGGGGCGAAAATACCCGCGATCGAGACACCGCGGCGCGAGGAGGGTGTCGTAGGCCATCTCCCGCAGCTCCTGGCGCAGCCAGTGATCAATGGGGACGCCGAATCCCATCTTCGGCCGGTGGAGGATCTCGGCCGGCAGCAGGTCGGCCAGGGCGCGCTTCAGGATGTACTTCTTGGTCCGGCCGCGCACCTTGAGGTCGGAGGGGATGGTGGCGGCGAACTCCATGAACTCGTGGTCCAGGAAGGGGGAGCGGGCCTCCAGGGAATGCGCCATGCTGGCGATATCCACCTTGACCAGGAGGTCATCCGGCAGGTAGAGGGCCACGTCCACGCCCAGGGTGGCATCCGGGAAGTCGGGGGCGTCGCTCTCCCGGTAGGCCGCGAGGAGGATCTCCAGGGCGTCCTCCCCGTCCAGGCTGGCGCGAAAGTCGGGGGCGAGCAGCTCGTCCTTCCGGTCGCCGTAGAAGTGACAGAACCAGCGGGCGTAGCGGCGCTCCGGCGCCTCGGTCAACCCGTCCAGAAACCGACGGGCGCGGTACAGAAGGCTGGTGCGCCGACCCGCTGGTTTCCACCAGCGCAAGCCGTGTTGGATGAGCCGCCGCACAGCGGCGGATCCCGGCCAGCCATCGAAGGAGGCCGCCAGGAGATTCGCCACGTAGCGGTCGTAGCCGCCGAAGTTCTCGTCCCCCGCATCCCCGTTCAGCGCCACGGTCACATCCCGGCGGGTCATCTGGGCCACGTAGTAGGTGGGCACGGCCGAGGAGTCGCCAAAGGGCTCGTCGTAGTGCCAGGCGAGCTTGGGCAGGACGGCCGCCGCATCCGGTCGGACCACCAGCTCGTGGTGCTCCGTCCCGAATCGCTCGGCCACGAGGCGGGCGTAGGCGAGTTCGTCGTACTCCGGCTCGTCGAAGCCGATGGAGAAGGTCTTGATGGGAGCACCGGAGGCCCGGCTCATCATGGCCACGACGGCGCTGGAATCGATCCCGCCGCTCAGGAACGCCCCCAGGGGGACGTCGCTCACCAGCCGGAGGCGGACCGCCTCTTCGAGGCGGGCCAGGATTTCCCGGCACCATTCCGCCTCGGACCGCACGATTTTCTGGTCGCGCCGCAGCCGCCAGTAGCGGGCGATCTGCACCTTCCCGCCCCCGGCCTGCCCTGCGGCGGGCAGGCGACAGAGCAGATAGTGGCCCGGTGGAAGCTTCCGCATCCCCCGGAAGGCCGAACCGGGGCTGGGCACGTACCCGTAGGTGAGGTACCGGGAGATGGCCGACGGATCCGGGCGCGCCTCGACGGCCGGATCCTGGAGGATCGCCTTGGCCTCCGAAGCGAAGCGGAAGGCCTCTGCGTCCTCCTGGTAGACGAGGGGCTTGACACCCAGCCGGTCGCGGGCCAGGAAGAGCTGGCGGCGGGGGCCGTCCCAGATGGCGAAGGCAAACATGCCCCGGAGGAAATGCAGGCAGCAGACCCCGTGCTCCTCGTACAAGTGGAGGATCACCTCGGTATCGGTGCCGGAGCGGAAGCGATGGCCCCGGCGCTCGAGCGCCGGCCGCAGCGCCCGGAAGTTGTAAATCTCCCCGTTGAAGACGATCCAGAGGAGGCCGTCGCTTCCGCGGCGCCCAGCACAGGCCTCGTTGCTCATGGGCTGATGCCCCGCCGGACTGAGGTCAATGATGCTGAGACGCCGGTGGGCCAGCCCCACGGGCCCCTGGCAGTAGATGCCGGAATCATCCGGACCGCGATGGGCCTGGACCGCGTTCATGCGCTCCAGTACGTCGCGCTCCACCGACCGCGCCGGATTAAAATACAGCTTCCCGCCGATGCCGCACATTGTCATTATTTCCCCGCTCGGCCCGGCGAGCCCTTGAGGGGCCGGCGGAGCAGCAGAAATCCCTCGCGATCCACGAGGCGAACGGTGCCGGGCTCCTCTTCCACGGCTCGAAGGGCTGCGCCTTCAGACGGCCACAGCCCCCCGCCAGGACGCCACCTGTCCACCAACACGTACTCCGCATTCGACCCTCCGTCCATGAGGAGTTGAAGTCTCCGCCGGTTCAGGAATTGCGAGCCGGTGAAGAAGTCGGTCGCCAGCGCCGCGCCTTCCGGGATGCGTCGGCGGATCTCGTCGAGAGCGGCGCGGCGGGCCGGAGGAAGGGGCGTGAAATCACGGGGGGTCTGGCCGAACAGCACCGGGAGCATCGGCCCGGGGGTGACCAGCAGCGGAGCGGTGGCTGCGGCCAGGACGGCGCCGACGAGGAGCCGCTCCCGCAGGTGCGGCGCGACCCGTGATCCCAGCCAGGACATGCCGCCCAGCGTCCGGAGGAGCGATACGGCCATGACGGGGATGATGGCGGAGTTGTGCCAGGAGTTGCCAATGAGCGGAACGAAGTACCCCGCCTTCCACGCCGCGGCATAGGCCACATAGGCCGGGAGGGTGATCAGGGTGAAGGGATCCAGCAGCGGCAGGTATCCGAAGGGGCGGGCCATGGATAGCACGTTGGAGATGAGGCGCGGCCAGACCTCTCCTCCGTTTCCGGCAGGTTGGGCCAGCGACCGGAGACCCTGGAATCCCGAAAAGTAGAATGGCCACTTGCCCGAGGCAAAGTGGGGGATGACAACAAGGGTGGCCAGGGCCAGCCACCCCATCGAAATGCCAGCCATGATGAGCCCGAGGGAACGCGTGCGGGGCCGCAGGGCGCAGAAGAGCCCCAGTCCTGCCCAGAGAAGGGCGTACTGCTCCGTCACGGTCAACCCGAAGAGCCAACAGGCCAGGGCGGCCTTCCGGCGATGGCGCGCCAGGTGGTACACGGCGAGGATGAAAAGAGGGGGGATCAGGTGGTCCGGCTGGTAGCCCCCATAGATTCCCGCGCCCAGAGCAGCCCTGTGGACCCCCGGGTGGAGGGTGTAGGCCAGGACAGGGACGGCTGCCATCCATGGCCGAGACAGCCACAGCCGCCCCAGGAGAAAGAGAGACCAGCCGGTCAGGCTCACGGCGACCGACTGGATGGCCAGTAGGAGAAGAGGGTTGGGCCACAACGCGTAAAGCGGGATCAGCAGCACGTGGGACAGGTAGAAATGTCCACCCCATAGGTGCGTGGCGTGCGGATAGAAGCTGATGGCGAGGAAGGAGCCATGCAGGCTGTTCCAGAGGGACTGGGCAAAGAAGCCGAGATCGCGAACTCCCATGCCGAGATTCAGGTATCGGGAGCTTCCGAGGAGGAACAGGTACACCGAGACCAGGAGGAGCCAGGCCAGGACGCCAGCGGTCCAGGCACGGGACGCGACGCGCGATCCGTCCCACGAACCCCTGGCGTCGTTCGGCACTTCAGCCGTTAGTCGAGGAAGCGATACTTCAAGAGGGCCCACAGCGTGCCCACCCCGTCCCGCCAACTGAGCTTTTTCCCCTCGGCCCTGTCCCGCCCGTAGTAGGAGATGGGGAGTTCCACGATCTTGTGCCGGCGCTTCAGGATCTTGGCGGTCACCTCGGGCTCGAAGTCGAAGCGGTTGGCCCGGATCTGGATGTTCTTGATGACGTCGGCCCGGAAGACCTTGTAGCAGGTCTCCATATCGGTCAGCGCCCCCCCGTAGAGCACGTTGGCCAGGAAGGTCACGAACTTGTTTCCCCAAAGATAGAGGAGGCTGAAATCCCGCACCGGCTTCCCGCCGCGCAGGCGCGATCCGTACACCACATCCGCCCGTCCGGCCAGGATGGGGAGCAGCAACTCCGTATACTCCTGGGGATCGTACTCCAGGTCTGCGTCCTGGATGAGGATGACATCGCCGGTGGCATACGTGAGCGCGGTCCGCAGGGCGGCGCCCTTCCCCATGTTCTGCGCGTGGAACAGCACGCGGACGGGGGTCTTGAGCCCGTCCAGCCGCTCCAACACCTCACGGGTTCCATCCGTGGAGCCGTCGTCCACGATGATCAGTTCCTTCTCCAACCCGGCGGCGTCGGCCGCATCCACCTGCTCCAGGATTTCCTGGATGGTCCGGGCCTCGTTGTACGAGGGCATCAGGATGGACAGCCTGCGGAACGCACGGCGGCTTTCAGGCACGGCTGCACTCCGATACGCGAGCCACCCGCACGGCATGGAGCGCCGCTGCCATGCGGGTGCACAGGAGTCCGATCCCGCAGAGGAAAAAGGGGAAGACCATCAGGGTCAGGCGATACCGCTCGGTCACACCCCGATCATAGGGAAAGGCGACCGGAAAGAGGAGGGCGAGAATCGCGATGGAAAGCCAGGCCTGCCGGCTTCGGAGCGCGAGCAGCATCCCTGCCCATCCAAGGAGTCGCACCACCCAATCCACCCAGTCCAGGCGGAGTCCGGTGAACCGCTGCACCGCGTCCACCCAGCCGATCAGGTCCATGTGATACAGCATCTTCCCGTATCCCCGGAAGTAACTCAAGACGACCTGGCCCGGTGTGTGCCGCTTGAACACATACTCCCAAAAGGTGATTCGGGGACCGGTGTACGCATCACGCGCCACCTCGTCTTTGGATGGGAATCCAGGCTGGCCCGCAAACTCCTTGTTGGCGAACCAGCGCGAATGCCTTGCCTGATCGTAGAACGCGTCCCCGTGGATCCGATACAGGGCTGCGGCATGCGGCGCGTAGAGCCCGGCTATCAGCCCTCCGGCCACCCCTGCCAGGAGCAGCCGGCGTCGAGGACGCGCCGCCCAACGGCCGGCTCCGAGGACGAGCAGGACGATCAAGCCTGGCATATGGCTGGATCGCGTCAGCACGAGGAGTCCCCCGACGAGCCCGGCCAGAACGAACCGGGAGATCTGCCGCAGCCTGGGCGCCACGAACAGCACATCGGCGAAGAGCAGCAGGAGCACCATCTCGACTTCCAATCGAAGGCCCCGACCGCTCTCAACGACCAGGGGGACGCTGAAGGCAAGCCCCGCGGCCGGCAGCCATGCCCATCCCGCGCCCAGGAGGCGTCCGCCAAGCCGCCAGGCGAGCACGATTGCCAGCAGCGAGGCCGCCAGCGACACGAAACGCAAGTGGGTGTCGCTGGAGCCGAGCAGGACGAAAGCGGCCTTGGCCACCAGGAGGAAGAAGGGCTCGCGGATGTCGAAACTTCCCGAGTAGAACCCCGTGGAGCCAAAGGGAACCAGCTTCTCGGCAAGGATACGGTAGTACTCGGCATCCGGATCGGGCCTGCCATACAGGACACGGAGAAAGTTCGAGTATCGCCCGGCGAATCCCACCGCCAGGATAGCCAGGAGGGGAAGCTGACGAGGCCAGGACGGCGAAAGGAGGCCAAGGCCCAGGCCGAACCAGAGGATGGCCGCCATGGCGCGCCCGAGAGGGGGAGCAGGAGAGGGTGGTTCCGCATACGCGAGCAGGCTGATCTTGGCCATGAGCAGAAGCGGCGTGTTCTCGGTGTTGGTTCCCTCATAAAGCAGGATCATCTGCTGCCGACCCCGGAGGAGCGATCCGACGTCCAAGGATTCCAACCGGAGCGAGCGATTTTCCGCCAGGGGGATCCAGGTCCGACCCCCGTCTACCGAGAGGCTCACCCGCCCGCGGGGGGAGGTCTGATCGAGCAGGGCGGAAAGCTCCAGGCGCATCCAGGGTGTGGAGGGCGACGTCCAGGAGGTCTCGTACCGCACGCGCCCCCGCCCTCCGGGGGGCACATAGAACCCGTACGGGCCGGGGACGACACCCTCCAAAGCGACACGGCCCCGAGGCGAGATTACCCCGTTGTAGGGATCCTCGAACAGCCTGAAGGCGAGCTGTGGATCCGGCGCGAACAGGAAGGCAAGATCGGACCGGAATGCGATAAGCCCGCTCAACAGCAATGCGGCCGCAACGACGAGCCGAAGCCCTGTCGATCCCCTCCCGTCTTGACCCTGCACGAGTGATCCCTTCCGCCTTACTGGTCCGGGATTCGGCCAGCCCGAAGCGGGGTTCACAGCCGAGCACCCGAGCCGTCCAGCCCGGCCGACTCGGCAAGGGGACGCCCAGCGATGACCGCACGGTAGCAGGCCTCGTACCGGTCCACCATCCGCTCCAGTCCGAATCGAGCCACAACTTCTTCCCGGGCCGCCGTCCCCAGCCGATGCCGCAGGGCTGGAGACCGGAGCAGGTGTTCCAACGTTGCCCGCAATGCCCCCGCATCGCCCGGCGGGACCAGCAGGCCCGTTTGGCCATCATCGATCACGTCGCGACACCCACCGATCGCGGAAGCGACACAGGGCAGGCCCGTGGCCATCGCCTCCAGGAGGGCGTTGGGCATGCCCTCACCGACGGACGGAAGGACGAACACGTCGGCCGATCGAAGGTAGGCGGCGACGTCCGCGACGATCCCATGGAGGAGGATGCGGTCAGCGAGATCAGCATGTCGGATCCGGGCTTCGAGGTCGCCTCGCAAGGGACCGTCACCGAGCAGCAGGACCCGGAGCTCGGGTGTCGCCCGGAGGAGCGGCTCTACGGCCGTTATGAGTGTGTCCAGCCCTTTCTGCGGATCCAGCCGGCCGGCGAAGATCACGAGAGGGCCGGCGGGCAGGTTCAGGGCGGCCCGCTCACCCGCCGCGTCGGACGCAGGCCGAAAGCGATCGGGATCGACGCCGTTGGGAATGTGGAGGATGCGATCTGCCGGGAAACCGGCTCCCATCAACTCTGCCCGCAGTTCCCGGCTGCTAACCACGAAGGCGTCCCCGCGCGTGATCAGGCGGACGAATTTCCGTACGGAGATCTTGGCGGGACCGGGGTAGACGGGCCAGACGCGAAAGCGCTCCAGGCGAGCGAGGTCGCCGTAGTAGCCTGCACAGGCAGGTCGGAGAACGACGGGGAGTCTGTGCCACCGGCGCGTTGCGACGGCCACGAGGGCCTCCAGGTAGATGTTGGTGATGTGGATCACGTCCGCCCAGCCCCGGTATTCCAGGAGGGCGCGTGCGACACCAGAGGTGTACGTGAGGGTGTACAGCGGGCCGAAATTGACGGTCCGAATCCCCCGTCGGACAGGGACGCCGTCGACCGTCTCGCGTCGCGGCCAGCCCTTGTGCCATCGGGTCAGGACGACGACCTCGTGGCCACGCTGGATCAGCCCGCGAGCCAGGGCGTGGGCCTGCCTTTCCGCCCCACCGACGATCGGGTGATACTGGGCGATACAGAGGAGAATTCGCATCCGTCTCCCGCCGGGAGTCGCCAAGACCCGTGGCCGTGGATGGTTCGCCTGTCCGGCCGATCCCCCCGGCGTCGGGAGATTGTGGGAGCTGGTGCTGGGGATCTTCATGGGGTCTCCCGTTCGCGCACCGGCATCGCCAGGGCCTCGCGGTAGACCCGGAGCGTCCGCTCCACCATCGCCTCGGCAGTGTAGCCGGCCCTGGCCCGCCGGCGGGCCTCTTCTCCCAGCCGCTTCGCCAGGTCGGGATCTCGCAGGATGCGCACTAGCGCCTGGGCCAGGGCGACAGGATCATCCCGGGGGACGAGGAGCCCGTCCACGCCGTCCCGGATGAGATCGGTGTTGCCGTCCACGGCCGTGGCCACCACCGGGAGACCGGCGGCCATGGCCTCCAGGAGCGCCAGGGGGATGCCCTCGTAGCGGGAGGGAAGGACGAAGGCGTGCGCGGCCGCCAAAAAGGGACGGACGTCCCGGACCACCCCCTGAAATGACACCACCTCCGCAAGTCCCAGTTCGGCGGCCAGGGTTCCCAGGCGGGATCGTTCCGGCCCCTCGCCCAGCAGGGTGAGCGTCACCGGCCCGATGACCGCTCGCACCGCCGGGAGGGCTCGCAGGAGCACATCCAACCCTTTCTGCTCTGCCAGGCGCGCCACAGAGAGAAGGCAGAGGGGGCCACCGGGGGGCGGCGCGGGCGAGATGGCTGCGAAGCGCGCCACTTCGATCCCGTTGGGCACCAGATGGCGGCGCGCTGCCGGGACTCCCAGGCGCTCCAGCTCCAGTTGCCCGCGGACCGAAAGGGTGATGAAGGCATCCGCGCGGCGGAGCACGGCCGCCACCAGGCGATCCAGTGTGGGGCGGTCGTACCGGGCTGTCAGGGGCCATAGCCGCATGCCCTGGAAGCGATCGAGGTCTCCCCCGGGGCCTGCGATGACCATCCGTACGACGAGCCGCGATCCCAGGAGCGGCTTCAGCAGGGCGGCGGCCACGGCATCCCAGTAGAGATAGGTAGCCTGTACCAGGTCGAAGGCCCCGCGATGTCGGAGGAGGAACCGGCCGAGGGAGGCCAGGTAGCTGGGGCCGAACATGGGTCCCCTCCGGATGGTCCGGACCGCTCGCTCGACCCGAAAGCCGTTCCGGGTCTCGCGGCGGGGGGTGCCCGGAAGCCGTTGCGTGACCACCGTGACGCGGTGACCCCTCCGCCCCAGACCTTCAGCGAGGAGAGCGGCATGGTGCTCCTCCCCCCCCACGGCGGGTGGGAACAATCCCGTCGCCAGACAGACCCGCAAGGACCCCTCCCGTTGCCGGGGGCCTCCGGGTGTGGTCTGCACGCTTGCGAGCGTCGGCGTCATCGCAGGCTTGCGTAGACGTCCAGGACCTGCTTTGCGATCCTGGGCCAGGCAAAGGTTTCGGCCCGGGCCCGCGCCGCGCGAGCCAAGGCTTCCCGGACACCCGACTCCTGCACGAGCTCGAGGACCGCTTCGGCCATGGCGGCGGGATCGTGCGGCGGGACCAGTCGGGCGCAGTCCTCGCTCACGTAGTCCCGGATTCCCCCCACGTCCGTGGCCACGATCGGCAGCCCGCAGGCCATCCCCTCGAGGAGCGCATTATTCGCGGTGCAGTCGCGGAGGGGCATGAGGAGGAGGGTCGCCTGCTGGTAGCAGCGGAGCAGGGAAGCATCGTCGAGCTCCGACCGCACCTCCACCCCCGGCTGTCCCTGCCACGCCGCCGCCAGGTGCGCCGGGATCACCAGCGTGAAGCGTACCCGAGGCGCCTTGCGTCGCACACCCTCCACCACGGCCCGCAGCGTGGAGAAATCCCTCAGCCACTGTCCCACGAATAGGCAGTGTTCCTCGCGGACCGGGGCCGGGCCGGGCCGGAAGAAGTCCACATCCACCCCGTGGGCCACCACGTGGCAAGCGGGCCGACGGGTCAGCCAATTCAGGAGGTCCAGCTGGTTCCGGGCGACGAGGATCAGGGCGTCCAGCCGCTCCAGGTGGCGGGTGGGGCCAACGTGGTCGCGGAACACCGACGGCGGCAGGTGAAAGGTAGCCACCAGGCGCCGGCGGCGGCCACCCGGAATCCTCGCAGCATACCGGTAGCTGCTCTCTCCCTGGAGAAAATGGAGGAGCCCATTCCGGTAGGCCGCCACGCCGGCTGCCCAGACCTCGGTGAGAAAGGCCTCCGCGCCGTACCAGGCCAGGCCAGCGCGGCGGGCGAAGGGTTGGGCCAGGCGCCAAGTTCCCCGACGCGGGAATCCGTGGGCGATTACCGACGCGCTCCCTTCCGCCACGAGGAACTCTGCCAGCCGCTGGTACCCCGAGGCCTGCCCATGGTGCGCCACGTGTTGGACCACCAGCAGCACCTGCCGCTCGCGGTTCATCGGTCCAGCTCCGACTCCCCTTGGGTGTCGGCGGACCACACGGGTTGACGCGCGAGCGCTTGCCGAAGGAAAGTCTCGACCCTGTCCATCATCCGCTTCAAGCCGAAGCGCCGCTCCACCGTCCTGCGGGCCTGGACGCCGAGGCGCTGAGCGAGTTGGGGATCGAGCAGCCGCATCAGTTGCCGGGCCAGGGACTGGGCATCCCCCGGGGGGAAGGTCAGGCAATTGACCTCATCCTCCAGCACTTCCCGGCTGCCGCCGGTTGTAGTGCCGACCACCGCCAGCCCGCAGGCCATAGCCTCCAGGAGTCCAATGGAAAATGGCTCCTCCCAGATCGACGGAAACACATAGATATCGTGCTGCCCGTAGAGTTCGGGCATGGCTTCCGAGGGAATCGGGCCCCGGAAGCGGACGCTGGAGCCGAGTTCGCCCTGCGCGATCCCATGCTCGACGGCGCGCATGTACTCGCGGTCCTGGACCGGCCCCACGATGTCCAGGCTGACCCCCGGTAGATTATCTCCCTCCCGGAGGAGGCGGAGCGCCTCCACCACCGTGTGCAACCCTTTCTCCCGGGCGATCCGGCCGGCGAACAGGAGCCTGGGAGGCATCGCCACCTCCGGGCGAGGACGGGGACGAAACCGCTCCGTATCCACACCCCAGTGGATCACCGGGGCGGATTCCACGGCAAAGCCTTTGGACAGGTAGCGGTCCTTGAGGGCGGCGCTGGTGAAGTAGGCGTGGCGCAGGTCAAGCTGTTCCCGGCTGGTGGGGAGCCAGGGATCCAGCAGCCCCATGAGGATTTGTTTCGCCACCCGCCTCGTCCCGGTCCGCGGGGGGTGCGTTGAAAGGCTCGTCCAGGGGTCTCCCCGAAACCCCGGCTCCAACCACTCCGCGGAAAGGGCGTAGACCGCAGGAAGGCCGGCGCGCTGGGCGGTGAGCGGCAGCGCCTGGGAGATGCCGTACAGGCTGAACACGTAAAGGAGATCCGGCCGCCGCTCGGCCATCAGACGGGAAAGCGATCTGTGGTCGTGCCATTCCCGCAGGAGCATGGTGGTGCGGGAGCCGACGGGAGCCTCGGGATGATAGCAGAGACAGCGGTGGACGCTCCCATCCACGCGGGGCCGCCCGGCCCCGTAGATGCTGGTGAGCACGGTGACCTCGTGGCCGCGTTGGCGCAACTGCTCGACCACCGCACGGCAGCCGAGCTCGTAGCCGCCGAGATAGTGGGGGGGATAGAGGTTTGTCAGGACCAGTAGGCGGAGCTTCATCGGACCTCGGGCCCGGCCGGCCCCTCCAACCTGCCTGGACGGCACTCCACGAACAGCCGATAGCACCACCGGGGGCGCTGGAGTTGGTTCAGCAGCCGATCGGCCAGCGGACGCATCCGCTCGAGGGACCGTACGGCTGCCCGGAGGGGCCGGCAGCGCTCGATCGAGGCCCAGTCCCACAGGTATGGCAGCGCTTCCCGCCCGTGGATTCGGGTCACAACGAGCCGGCTTTCCGCGAGAATCCTCCTGATCTCCTCGTAGCCGTAAACGGTGTCGATGGGCTGCCGGGTCTTTCGAGGGTGTTCCCAAGGGAGAAAGGCCCACCAGCGGCCCTGCCCGTTGCGCCGGTGGGCGGCCGCCAGGAAGGGCTCGTAAGCGGTGGCATTGGGGAATGTAATGACCATCCGGCCGGAGGGCGCCACCACGCGACGGGCCTCGGCCAACGCCCTCCCGGGATTTGCCAGGTGCTCGATCACCTCGGTCATGATCACGAGGTCGAGCCTCCCGTCCGGGAAGGGCCAGGTCGCCTGGAGGCTCCCCCGATAGATCCGAGCCCGCCCCGCCAACCTGCTCTTTGCCAAGGCGCAGAGCGCCGGAGATATCTCCAGGCCGTACAGTTCGGCGGGCTGCCGGGCGGCCAGCAGGTGCAGGAGAGCACCGTTGCCGCATCCGCAATCCAGAACACGCTGACCCGCGATCTCTCCCACGAATTGAACCACCTCGGGATAGAAGTAGGCTGGCATCACGATCTCGTGGGATATGTCATCGTAGGCCTGGGCGATCTCGGCCTCGCTGAGGTGATGGCCACTGGCAATCACGGCCTTGCCCCCTCCCGAAACATCAGGCTGAAGAGGTCGGCAATGTGGGCGATTGCGCCGGGGGCGGACCGCTTCGAGAGCAGCCTGGCCTCCGCCCGAGGATCCTCCGGGGGAGGTACGCCGTGCATGCCGGCTGGGGCTGCGCTCCTCACGTAGCGCGGATGGATGATCCATCCCGGACGCATAAGCGAGATCGAATGCCCGAACCGACCGTCCGAGAAATGGATCCCGAGGCGGATCGGTTCCTCCTGTGTCAGGGGCCGGCGGCGAAGGCCGGACACCGCGGCCGGCACCAGATACAAGACGGCGCCATGGTGGGATCATAGAGCGGCGCGTAATCCCGGCCCGGCGGGCTCCCCCCATCTCCCCGGGGGTCGGCTTTCCATGTCCCCACGGCCGCCTGCCGAACTCGCCGCCAGATGCGACCACCCGCCTTCCGGATCCGGGCCGAAGGGATCAGACCGCCTGCCGCATGTCCTGCGAGCGACGATCGCCGCGGCGGCTCGGACACGGGGGCATCGCCCACGCGCCGCATCCGGCGTCGGGTGGTATACGGGCGACCTCAAGAGGGATCGGCGGCCCCCCGTTGCGACGGTACTATCCGCCAGGCCGGGCTCCAGTACAGATGCCCCCAGGACTCGGGAATTCGATCGCCCCATCCGAAAGGATCCGCTGGGGTCACCTCCAGTTGGACGACAGCCCTGAATCGGGCATAGTCTCGATGCTCGTTCCCGAACCACAGCGAACCATAATACCGACCGGCGTTTAGCGGAACCTGCCCCAGCTCACAGGTAATGTACCAGCGACGGGCGGAGCCAGCACCAGCCACGCCTTGAAACTTGCTGCTCGCTCCGATAACCGGGCTGTCCAGCAGATCGTAGATCACGACCCCGGCGGTGGCGTTGGCGAATTCCTGAGGGCAGACGACTTCGAAGCTCAGGCTGATGGGGTCGCCGCAGCAGACACGGACGCGCTCATGGGCGTTCACCAGGGTATATCCATGCCCCTCGTCATCCGGAACAGCCCGGGTTGCGGATGACGCGTCGTCCGCGTGCTCCTCGACATATGCCCTGATCACTTCGGCCGGCGGCCCGATCCTCTCCATCCGCCCGGCCCGCAGCAGAGCCACCTTCTGGCACAAGGTGCTCACGGCGGCAATATTGTGGCTGACGAAGACAATGGTTCGCCCGCCCCTAACCACATCGCCCATCTTGCCCAGGCACTTCCGCTGAAACGCCGCGTCGCCCACCGCCAGGACCTCGTCCACCAGGAGGATCTCCGGCTCCAGATGGGCGGCCACCGCGAAGGCCAGCCTGAGGTACATGCCGCTGGAATAGTGCTTCACGGGAGTATCGAGGAAAGGCTCGACTTCCGCAAAGGCCACGATCTCGTCGAACCTGCGCGCGATCTCTGCCCGACGCATGCCCAGGATGGCGCCGTTCAGGAAGATGTTCTCCCGGCCCGTCAGCTCCGGATGGAATCCCGTGCCCACCTCCAGGAGAGAACTCACCCGTCCGTACAGGTCCACCGCCCCCTCGGTGGGCTCGGTGATCCGGGACAGGATTTTGAGGAGGGTAGTCTTGCCCGCGCCGTTCCGGCCGATGATCCCGAGGACCTCGCCACGATGGAGGTCAAAACTCACATCCTTGAGGGCCCAGATGTGACCCGATGGCCGTTGGCCGAGGCGGCGGAACGGTGCACGTATGGCGGCCGTGATGGCGTCGTAGGCCGTCCCGCCGACTGGAGCGGTGCCGAGCCGGTACCGCTTGCTCAGGCCCTCGACGCGGACCGCGACCTCGCCCATGGCTACAGGACATCGGCGAATGTCCGCTCCATCCGCCGGAAGTAGATTGCGCCCGATACCAGCAAGCCCAATGTGATGAGACCGGAGATCGCCAGCAGCCCTCCTACCTGTGTCCTCGCGCCGAGGAGTGCCCAGCGGAATCCCTCCACCACCCCGGTCATGGGATTGAGCCCCAGGAGCATCCGCCATCGGCTGGGTACGAGGCTGGCGGGATAGGCAATCGGCGTCACAAAAAGCCAGCACTGCGTGAGAAACGGGATCACATGCCGGATATCTCTGTACCAGACGTTGAGTGCCGACAGCCACAGCCCGACCCCCAAGGCCGCGCCGACCGCCTGGATCACCAGGAGCGGGAGGGCCCAGACCCCCAGCACGGGCACGATCCGGTAATAAGCCATCATGCCTGCCAGGATGAGTCCGGCCACGGCGAAGTCCAGGAGGCTGACGAGGACCGTCGAAAGGGGGATCACCAGCCGGGGGAAGTAGACCCGGGTTACCAGGCGCTCGTTGTTCACGATGCTGTTGCCGGACTCCGCGAGGGACTGCGCGAACAGTTGCCACGGGAGCAGGCCGGCGTAGGCGAAGATCGGGTACGGCATGCCGTCGGAGGGGACCCCGACCAGGCGGCCGAAGATGACACTGAAGACCACCATCGTGACGAAGGGCTGGATGATTGCCCAGGTACCCCCCAGGACCGTCTGCTTGTACCGGACCTTGATCGTCCGCCAGCAGAGGAAATACAGGAGCTCCCGGTACTCCCACACCTCGTGCAGCCGGAGCGGGACGAAGCCGCGGCTGGGTCGGATCCGAACCGTGGGGACGTGGGCTTGCCGCACACCGGCCCCGCCGCCCCCCGGCGCTCCCGTGGCGTCCGCCCCGAAACCCCGCCAACTCACTTCCGGGCCCAACGGATCACCTTCTGCACGGCCGTGATCACGTCCGCGACATCGCCGTCGGTCATGGCCGGGAAGAGGGGCAGCGTGAGCAGGCGCTCGAAGGCGGCCTCGGCAACGGGGCAGAGGCCGGGTCCCGTCTGGAGCCGCTCGCGGTAGTACGGGTGCAGGTGCACCGGCCGGTAGTGGACGCTCACCCCGATGTTCTCGGCCCGGAGGGCCTGGAAGACCGTCTCGCGGTCCGCCCGCAGCCGCTCCCGGTTGAGCCGGAGGGGATAGATGTGCCAGGCGTGCCGCGTGCCGGGGCGCGTGGGAGCCGCGCTCACCTCCCGCAGTTCCGCGAAGGCCTGGTGGTAGCGGCCGGCGATCTCCTCCCGGCGCTTCAACGAAGCATCCAGGCGGCGGAGCTGGGAGAGGCCCAAGGCGCTCCCCAGGTCGCTCAGGCGATAGTTGAAGCCGAAGGCCACCATGTCCTGGCGCCACGCCTCAGGCGTGGTCGCCTGTCGCTGCCGAACCTCCCGCTCGATGCCGTGGTTCCGGAACCGGCGGAGCCGATCGGCCAGCGCCTCCGCGTTGGTCGTCACCATGCCGCCCTCGGCCGTGGTGATGTGCTTCACGGGGTGGAAGCTGAACGTGGTGAGCGCGCTCAGCCCGCCGATCCGCCGGCCGGCGATCTCGGCCCCCAGGGCGTGGGCGGCATCCTCGATGACGGTGAGGTTGCGGGCGCCCGCAATGGCGTGGATGGCCTCCAGGTCGCAGGGCAGCCCGGCGAAGTGGACGGGCAGGATGGCCCGGGTTCGATCCGTGAGGGCTGCCTCGACCGCCGCGGGGTCGAGGTTCAGCGTCTCGCGATCCACGTCGGCGAAGACGGGCGTCGCCCCGCAGTACAGGATGGAGTTCGCCGAGGCGAGGAAGGTGAGCGGCGTGGTGATGACCTCGTCCCCGGGTCCGATCCCGGCCGCATGGGCGGCGGCGTGGAGCGCGGCGGTCCCCGAGCTCATGGCCACGGCGAAGCGGGCGCCCACGACCTCGGCAAAGGCCCGCTCAAACCGGGCCACGGTGGGCCCGTTGGTGAGCCAGTCCCCCCGCAGGACCTCGACCACGGCCTGGATGTCGGCCTCCTCCACCTGGTGGCGCGCGTAGGGGAGCATCCGCTCCCGCACCGGCCGGCCGCCGTGCAAAGCCAGCGCGTCCGACGCGCTCATCCCGGGTACCCCCTGGGCGTCCCCTGCCTGTCCTCGCCGTACTGGCGGCGATAGTAGCTCTGGTACTGGCCGGAGAGAATCTCCCGCCACCACTCCACATGGCGCTGGTACCAGGCCACCGTCCGGCGCAGCCCCTCGGCGAAGGGGATGGCCGGCGACCAGCCTAGCTCGGTGCGGATCTTGCTCCACTCCAGGGCATAGCGCCGGTCGTGCCCGAGCCGATCCTGCACGTGGCGCAGCAGGCTCTCGGGCCGACCGGTGAGGTGGAGGATCTCCCGGGCCACGTCCAGGTTCACCTTCTCGGCGCCGCTCCCGATGTTGTAGACCTCGCCCACCCGGCCGGCCGCCAGGATCCGCGCGAGGGCGCGGCAGTGATCCTCCACGTGCAGCCACTCCCGCACGTACAGGCCGTCGCCGTAGATGGGGAGCGGCTCTTCCCGGATGGCGTTCACGATCATGAGGGGGATGAACTTCTCGGGGAACTGGTAGGGGCCGTAGTTGTTGCAGGTCCGGGTAATGATGACCGGAAGATTGTACGTCACGTGGTAGGCCCGGGCGAGAACGTCCGCGCCGGCCTTGCTGGCGGCATAGGGGCTGTTGGGAAGGAGGGGAGACTCCTCGGTGAAGGCGCCCGAGGGGGGAAGGCTCCCGTACACCTCGTCCGTCGAGATGTGGAGGAACCGGCCGACCCCGAACGTCCGGGCCGCCTCCAGGAGGACCCGCGTCCCCTGCACGTTCGTCCGGACGAAATCCTCCGCCTGCTGGATGGATCGGTCCACGTGGCTTTCGGCCGCGAAGTGGACGATGGCCTCCACCCGGTGGGCCTCCAGGGTGTCGGCCACGACCTTCTCGTCGCAGATATCGCCGCGGACGAAGGCGTAGCGCGCCTCGTGGGCGAGGTCGGCCAGGTTTCTCGGATTCCCGGCGTAGGTCAGCTTGTCCAGGTTCACGACCTTGCGGACCGCGGGGTGGGCGGTCAGGAGGTGGCGGATGAAGTTCGACCCGATGAAGCCCATGCCGCCCGTGACCAGGATCGTCCCCGTCAACTCGCTCACGGCTCTCTCCTGCCCTGTCGCTGTCCCCGTCCCTGTCGGATCTTGGCCTTCAGAGGGATCGTTTGCACGCCTCGACCACCTCGTCCACCTGGGCATCCGTGAGCTCCGGATAGATGGGGAGGGACAGGACCTCGCGGCAGGCCCGCTCGGCCTCGGGAAAGTCGCCCGCCCGGTACCCCAGGTCGCGGAACATCGGCTGCAAGTGCAGGGGGAGGGGGTAATAGACCGTCGTCCGCACGCCCAGATCGGCCAGGCGCCGCTGGATTGTGTCCCGATCCGGGACGCGGATCGTGAACTGGTGGTAGACGTGCAGGCACCCGGGGGGCTCGGCCGGCAATCCGATGCCCAGGCCCGCCAGAGCCTCCCGGTACCGGGCGGCGATGGCGCGGCGCCTCGCGTTCCATTCGGCGAGGTGGCGGAGCTTGACGCGCAGGACGGCCGCCTGGATCTCGTCCAGCCGGCTGTTGAATCCCAGCTCCTCGTGCAGGTACCGTTCGCGCCCGCCGTAGACCCGAAGGCGCAGGAGGCGATCGCCGAGGGCCGGATCCTCTGTCGTGGCGAGGCCCCCGTCCCCGAGGGCGCCGAGGTTCTTGGTCGGGTAGAAGCTGAAGCAGCCGACGTCGCCCAGGCCGCCCACCCGGCGCCCGCGGTACTCCGCGCCGATGGCCTGGGCCGCGTCCTCGACGAGGCGCAGCCCGTTCTCCCGGGCCAGGCGGAGCAGGGGGTCCAGGTCCGCCGGCAGACCGTACAGGTGCACCGGCAGGATGGCCTTCACGCGCCCGCCGGGGCGGGGCCCGGGACCCTTGCCGGCGAGATAGTCCGCCGCCCGGTCAGGATCGAGGGCGAACGTCCCGGGATGGATGTCCGCGAAGACGGGGCGGGCCCCCGTGTAGGAGATGGCTGTCCCGGTGGCCACGAAGGTGAAGGGGCTGGTGAGGACGATATCCCCCGGGCCGATGTCCAGGGCGCGGAGCGCGAGATGCAGGGCATCCGTGCCGGAGGCGAGCGTGACGGCCCGCGCCACGCCGAGGAAGGCGGCCAGCTCCTCCTCCAGGGCGCGAACGTTGGGCCCGAGGACGAACTGCCCGCTCTCCAGGACGCCCCGGACGGCGGCGTCAACCGCCTCCCGGATGCGTCGGTACTGCGCCTTCAGGTCGAGGACCGGGACCGCCACGGATGCATCCTTTTCGGACCGACGTGCAAACTTGCGAGCAACTGCAGGTTCCGTTCCAGAAACGGAAGCCGGCACTGGGGCGGACCGAAGCACCGACACAGAGAGGTTACGGGCTCACAAATATTTGCAAAAATCAGCACTTGTCAAGGGAAAAGGCCGGGGAGAATCCGCGCCGGAAACGGCCGGTCAACTGCGGCGATCCTGGAAGTGTCTTATGAGCGCCTCGCCCAGGGCCGGGATGGTGTAGTTTTCGGGCACGATATGGCTCACGATCCCGTGACGGGCCGCCGTTTCGGCGGTGATGGGGCCGATGCTGGCGATGACGACCCCTGGCAGCAGGCGCTTTGCCTCCTCGCCGAGCAGATCGAGGAAGTGGCGCACCGTCGAGGAGCTGGTGAAGGTGACGGCGTGGATCTTCCCCTCGCGGAGCATCTCGCGAAGCCCCTCCACGTCCGGGGCGCTCTTCACCGTGCGATACGCGGGGACGACATCCACCCGGGCGCCCCGCCGCGTGAACTCCTCGGGGATGACCTCGCGCGCCTCGGCGGCCCGGGCCAGCAGGATCCGCGCCCCGCGGAGATCGTCTTCGCCGGCGACGGCGGCGATGGCCTCGACCAGGGCCTCAGCCCTGAATTCGGCCGGGACGATGTCGGGCCGGATCCCCTGCGACCGAAGGGCGGCGGCCGTGGCCGGGCCGATGGCGCAGACCCGGATGCCGGCAAAGTCGCGGGCATCCCGGCCGGCCTCCGCCAGCCGCTCCCAGAAGAAGCGGACGCCGTTGCCGCTGGTGAAGATCACCCAGCGGTACTCGCGCAGCCGGCCGATGGCCGCATCCAGGGGGGCGAAGCTCTCCGGCGGTGCGATGGCGATGGTGGGAAACTCGACGACCTCGGCCCCGGCCGCCTCGAGGAGCTGGGCGAAGCTGCTGGCCTGCTCCCGCGCCCGCGTGATCAGGATCCGCTTGCCCGACAGGGGGAGCGCCTCGAACCAGGCGAGCTTCTGCCGCAGCGCCACCACCTCGCCCACGACGATGAGGGCCGGCGGCTTCATCCCGCGGCACTTCTCGGGCAGGTCGGCCAGGGTCCCCGTCACCACCTCCTGCTCGGCCCGCGTCCCCCAGCGGATGACGGCGGCCGGGGTGGTCGGCGAGCGGCCATGGCGCGTGAGGTTCGCCACGATGGCGGGGAGCTGGCCCACCCCCATGAAGAAGACGAGGGTCCCGATGCCGGTGGCGATCTTTTCCCAGGCGATGCCGGTCTCCTCCTTGGTCGGGTCCTCGTGGCCCGTCACGAAGGCCACCGTGGAGGTGAAATCGCGGTGGGTGAGGGGGATGCCGGCGTAGGCGGGGGCCGCCACGGCCGCGCTGACACCCGGCACCACCTCGAAGGGGATGCCGGCGGCTGCGAGATCCTCGGCCTCCTCGCCCCCGCGGCCGAAGATGAAGGGATCGCCCCCCTTGAGGCGGGCGACCACCTTCCCCTCCCTGGCCCGGGCGACGAGCAGCCGGCCGATCTCCTCCTGGGGCAGGGTATGCCGCCCCGCCTGCTTGCCCACGTAGGTGAGCTCGGCGCCGGGCCTGGCGAAGCGGAGGAGGCGGGGGTTGACCAGGTAGTCGTACACCACCACGTCCGCCTCTTCCAGGCAGCGTTTCCCCTTGAGGGTGAAGAGGCCCACGTCTCCCGGGCCCGCGCCGACGAGATAGACCTTGCCGAGTCCCTTCCTGCGCTGGGTCATAATTACGGCGACGTATTGCCTGCCAACCGCCGTTCGCGCTGAGCCCTTCGACGGGGCTCAGGACAGGCCTGTCGAGGTACGAACGTTCGTGGTTCGACCGGCTCGCCACGAACGGGGGAAGACCTCATCGTATGTGTGCCACGCAGGGCTTGGCCATCGCCTTTCCCGTCAGTGTGCCCCCACCAGGGCCCGGATGATCTCGCCCGCCCCCCGGGACAGCAGCTCTTCGGCCAGGAGGGTTCCCACCGCCTCGGCATCCTCCTGCCGGCCGTGCCGCTCGCCCCGGATCAGCTGGGCCCCGTCCGGGCTGGCCACCAGGCCCTGGAGCCGGAGCTCGCCGTCCCTGATCACGGCGTGGGCGGCGAAGGGCACCTGACAGCCGCCCTCCAGGCGTCGCAGAAAGGCCCGCTCCGCCAGGACGGCCGCATGCGTCTGCGGATCGTCGAGGATCTTCACCCTCGCTGTCGCCGCCCCAGGGGGACCCGGATCGGCCCACCCAGAGGGTACCCGGATCTCAATTCCCAGCGCCCCCTGCCCGATGGCGGGCAGGCAGACCTCGGGCGGGAGAAACTCGGTGATCCGGTCCATCCACCCGAGGCGCCTGAGCCCGGCCGCCGCCAGCACGACGGCATCCAGCCCCTCCTCCGCGAGCTTGCGCAGGCGCGTATCCAGGTTCCCGCGCAGGGGGAGGATGGTGAGATCGGGCCGATGGTGGAGGAGCTGGGCCTGGCGCCGCAGGCTGCTGGTGCCCACCCGCGCGCCCCGGGGGAGATCCGCGAACCGGGCGCCCGTCCGCGAGACCAGGACGTCGCGGGGATCCTCGCGCGCGGTCACGGCCGCGATGACGAGGCCGGCCGGCAGGTCGGTGGGGACGTCCTTCATGCTGTGCACGGCCAGATCCACCCGGTGATCCAGCAGGGCCTCCTCGATCTCCTTGACGAAGAGGGCCTTGCCCCCGACCCGGGCCAGCGGCACGTCCCCGATCTTGTCGCCGGTCGTCCGGATGGTCTCCAGGCGGATGCCGAGGTCCGGGAAGGCCGCGCGGAGCCGGTCCGCCACATGGTTCGCCTGCCACAGGGCGAGCTGGGACCCCCGCGTGCCAATCACCACGGTTCGAGGTTCGGGGTTCACGGTTCGAGGTATGTGCATTCCTCAATTCGTCGATCGGTCAATTTGGACAGACCAATCAACGACTCGACCAGTCGTCCATTTGACTCCGCCGGCTCCCGGCCCCCGCCTCACGGGCCCTTGTCCTCCAGCCCGAACAGCCGCCGCAGCACGCTGGTGTACACGTGGCCGTCCTGGTGGGCGGCGCGCCGCTTCAGCTCCGTCATGGGCTGGTGGAGGATCTTGTTCACCATGGCATGGCTCATGGCCGTGATGGCCGCCCGCTGTTCGGGGGTGAGATCGCCCATCCGCCCCAGGGCCTTGGTCAGCTCGGCGTCCCGGATCTGCTCCACCCGCCGCCGGAGGGAGACGATGGTCGGCACCACGTCCAGCGAGCGCAGCCAGTTCATGTACACCCCCACCTCGCGCTCGATGATGGCCTCGGCCCGCTCGGCCTCGCGCTTGCGCTCCTTCAGGTTGGCCTCCACCACCGACTGCAGGTCGTCGATGTTGTAGAGGTAGACGTTGTCCACCTCGTTGCACGCCGGGTCAATGTCGCGCGGGTCGGCGATGTCGATGAGGAAGATGGGACGGTGGCGGCGCTGCTGGATGATGGCCTGCATGTCCTCCTTCTTGAGGATCACGTGGGGCGCGCTAGTGGCGCTGATCACGATGTCGGCCCCCACCATCTCCTGGCGGAAGGCCTCGTAGGTCACGGCGCGGCCGCAGAACTGTCGCGCCAGCGTCACCGCTCGGTCATAGCTCCGGTTGGCGACCAGGACCGAGCGGACGCCGTCCTCCACCAGGTGCCGCAGCGCCAGCTCGGCCATCTCGCCGGCGCCGAGGATGAGCACGGAGCGGCCGGTCAGGTCCCCGAAGATCTTCCGGGCCAGCTCCACCGCGGCCGAGGAGACGGACACGGCCGAGGCGGCGATGCCGGTCTCGCTCCGCACCCGCTTGGCCACGTGGAACGCCTGCTCCAGCAGGTTGTTCAGGATGATGCCGGTGGCCTCGCGGGCCTGGGCCACGGCATAGGCAGCCTTGACCTGGCCCAGGATCTGCGGCTCGCCCACCACCATGGAATCCAGGCTGGAGGCGACGCGGAAGATGTGCCGCACGGCCTCGGCGGCCACGAAGGTGTACAGCCTGTCCGCGAAGGCGGCCCTCTCCACGTTGCGGTAGGCGGCCAGGCAGTCGGCGATGGCCTCGGCCGCCTTCTCGACCTCGCCCTCCGCGACCGCATACACCTCCACCCGATTGCAGGTGGACAGGAGCATGCGCTCCACGAGCTCGGGCACCTCCCCCATCAGCTCCAGGGGCTTGGACAGCTCCGACTCGGGGACGTTGAGCCGCTCGCGCAGTTCAATCGGCGCCGTCTTGTGGCTCAATCCGACGACCAGAATTTCCATGCGTCGCCGTCCGCAAGCGCCCTACAGCACCCGCCCGGTGCGCAGCAGACTCACGCCGATCAGCGTGAACAGGACCAGGCAGAACCCGATGATCGCCAGGATGGCGGCCTTGCGTCCCCGCCAGCCCGCGGACAGGCGGGCGTACAGCAGCCCGCCGTAGATCAGCCAGCTCAGGATGGACCAGGTCTCGCGGCCATACAGGGGCAGGAAGGAGCCCCGCGCGTGCCCGGCCCAGATGGACCCGGTGATGAGCGCCAGGGTGAGCAGCGGGAACCCGAAGAGGAGCGACTTCACGCTGACGTCATCCAGCAGCTCCAGCGAGGGGAGGCGAAAGTGCATCCGGCCCGGGTGCCGGGACTTGAGCTGCCGCTCCTGCAGGATGTACATGAGGCCCGCGCAGAAGGTGAGGGCGAAGGCGGCGTTGCCCAGAATGGCCAGGGCCACGTGCACCCACAGTCCCACGCCCTGCAGGTGGGGCCCCAGCTCCGCCAGGCGGCGGGGCAGGGCCGCGGCCACCGATCCCGCCAGGAGGACCAGGGGCAGGACGAAGGCCCCGATGACCCGGTTGCCGTAGCGGAACTCGGTGACGAGGTAGATCAGGACGATGGCCCAGGCGAGGACGGAGAAGCTCTCGTAGAGGCTTCCCAGGGGCGGCCGGCCCAGGGTGTAGACCCGGAAGGCCAGGGACAGGGAGTGGGCGGCAAAGCCGGCCAGGGTGGTGTAGGTCGCCACCCGGCCGAGACTCGGCCGCTGGCTGGCGATGTAGAGCAGGTAGTGGAGCGTCCCCAGCAGATACCCCAGGAGGGCCAGGTAGAAGAGGATGTAGTCAGTGTCCATGGCCGTCAGTCCGCCCCATCCCATCCCGGCCCGCGCCCCCGGCCCGGGCGAGGAGCGCCTCGATCCGCGCCGCCACCCTGGCCGCATCGCCCCGGGCCGCGGCCTCGAACAGGTCCGACTCCACGGCCCGCCGGTAGATGGCCCGCCGCGCCTCCGGATCCGCGATGACCTCGCGCGCCCGCCGGCGCAGCCGGCCCAGGGCGGCGAGGAAGGCCGCGTACTCGGGGCCGACGGTCTGCTCCAGCCGCTCCCGCAGCTTCTTGGCCAGGGCCGGGCTGCCGCCGCCGGTAGAGATGGCGACGGTGAGGTCCCCGCGCCGGAGCACCGAGGGGACGAGGAAGCTACAGGCCGCGGGGTCGTCCGCCACGTTGACCAGGCTGCCGGCGCGCCGGGCCCCGGCGGCGACCGCGCGGTTGACCTCCGGATCATCCGTTGCCGCCACCACCAGGAAGGCCCGGGCGAGATCCGCGGGGCGAACGGGCCGGCGCCGCAGCGTGATCCGTCCCGCCGCGGCCAGGGCCCGCAGGCGCGCCGTGACCCGGGGGCTCACGACCACGACCTCGGCGCCGCACTCCACGAGCCGGGCCACCTTGCGCTCCGCCACCGTCCCGCCGCCCGCGATCAGGCAGCGCTTTCCGGTCAGATCCACCATCATCGGATACAGCTTCCGCATGGCGCGGGATGGGCGAGGCATCCTGGTTCTTGCGCTGGGGCGCAACAACCGAACGGATTCCCTGGGGAAGAGTGGTCGGAGGCCCTGTGCAGGAAGTTCCTGGTCCCGCAGGTCCGGTCCTTGCGCCCCGGGCGCGCAACACCCTGTGGCCTACTCCTTGGCCTTCTTGCCCGAGTCGAGGAGGCCCTTGACCTCTTCCACGAACTGGTGGACGTCCTTGAACTGGCGGTAGACGGACGCGAACCGGACGTAGGCCACCTCGTCCAGGTCGTGCAGGCGCTTCATGATCAGCTCGCCCACCTCGCTGCTCTGGATCTCGCGGTCCGGCTTCTCCGCCAGGCGGGCCTCGATGTCGTCCACGATGGCCTCGAGCTGGGCCACGCTTACCGGCCGCTTCTGGGTGGCCTTGAGCAGGCCGCTCAGCAGCTTGTGCCGGTCGAAGGGCTCGCGGCGCCCGTCCTTCTTCACCACCATGAAGTGGATCTCCTCGATCCGCTCGTAGGTGGTGAAGCGGCGGTGGCACTGCAGGCACTCCCGGCGGCGGCGGATGACCTCGCCGTCCTTGCCCTCGCGCGAGTCCACCACCTTCTCGGAGAGGTGACCGCAGTAGGGACAGCGCACCGCAATGGCTCCGCAGCGGATCGGCCGCGCCCGGCCGCCGGTCAGGGCAGCAGCCGCTCCCGGTACAGGGGGAAGGCAGCGCAAAGCTCCCGCACCTGGCCCGCCACCCTGGCCTGCCGGGCGGTGTCCTCGACGTCCGCCAGGACGTCCGCGATCAGGCCGGCCACCAGCCGCATCTCGGCCTCGCGCATCCCCCGCGTGGTGAGGGCCGGTGTGCCGAGGCGGATGCCCGAGGTGACCGTCGGGGGCCTCACGTCGAAGGGGATGGCGTTCTTGTTGACGGTGATGCCGGCCCGATCCAGCGCCGTCTCGGCCGCCTTGCCCGTGAGGCCCTGGGGCGCCAGATCCACCAGCATCACGTGGGTATCCGTCCCGCCCGAGACCAGCCGGAAGCCCCGGGCCATGAGCGCCTCGGCCAGTGCGGCCGCGTTGGCCACGATCTGGCGCTGGTACTCTCGGAACTCCGGGCTGAGGGCCTCTTTGAAGGCCACCGCCTTGGCCGCGATGACGTGCATCAGGGGGCCCCCCTGCATGCCCGGAAACATGGTCTTGTTGACGGCCGCCGCCAGGGCGGCCTTGCACATGATCATGCCGCCGCGCGGTCCCCGGAGCGTCTTGTGGGTGGTCGTCGTCACCAGGTCGCAGTGGGGGATGGGCGAGGGGTGGAGCCCGGCGGCGATGATCCCGGCCGGGTGGGCGATGTCCGCCATGAGGAGCGCGCCCACCTCCTCCGCCACCTCCTTGAACGCGGCGAAATCAAGCCTGCGAGGGTAGGCACTTCCCCCCGTGACGATGAGCTTGGGGCGGTGCGCCTTGGCCAGTCGTCGGACCTCGGCCATGTCAATGCGCTCGGTGGTCCGATCCACCCCGTAGGCGACCACGTTGAAGAAGCGGCCGGAGAAGTTGACCGGGCTGCCGTGGGTGAGATGCCCTCCATGGGCCAGGTTCAATCCGAGAAAGGTGTCGCCGTGCTCCAGCACCGAGAAGTAGGCCGCCATGTTGGCCTGCGCGCCGGAGTGCGGTTGCACGTTCACGTGCTCGGCCCCGAAGAGCTGCTTGGCCCGCTGGATGGCCAGCGTCTCGGCCACATCCACGAACTCGCAGCCCCCGTAGTAGCGTTTGCCCGGGTACCCTTCGGCATACTTGTTGGTCAGGGGCGATCCCATCGCCTCCAGCACGGCCTCGCTCACGAAGTTCTCCGAGGCGATCAGCTCGAGCTTGGAGGCCTGGCGCTCCGTCTCCAGGCGGATGACCTGTGCGATCTCGGGATCCACGTCAATCAATCGCTTCACGGTCGCTCCCCTCCCCAGGGCTGCGCGGTTGACGAGGCCGCGGCAAAATCACTGGAGTCTAGCCCTGGGCGGAGGGCCTGTCAAGGAAAAGGCCGGAAAACTCTGGGGCAGAGGAGGATGGGCGGGCAGGCCCGGACGCGCCGCAGGGGTGGCGCCCCGGATGCCGATCGTCGGGATCAGGGGGTCGGGCCCTGGCGGAGGCTCTCGAGGCCGGCCCCCGTGTCGCGGGGGAGGCTCACGCTGAAGGTGGTTCCCCGCCCGGGCTGGCTGTCCACGCGGACCTGGCCCTGGTACAGCTCCACGATGCGCTTGACCAGGGACAGCCCCAGGCCGGTGCCCTCCTTGTCCACGGCCTTGGCGTTGGGGCCCCGGTAAAACTCCTCGAAGATGTGCGGCATGGCCTCCGGCGGGATGCCGATCCCGGTGTCCGAGACCTCGAGGGTGATCGCGGAAGTCCCCGCCCGAAGGGTGAGGGAGACCTTGCCGCCCGCGGGGGTGTATTTCACGGCGTTCTCCAGGAGGTTGCCCACCAGCCGGTGCATGTCCTCCTCGGTGCCGAGGAGGAGGACCGGTGTCTCCGGCAGATCCAGGCTGAGGGCGAGGCCGCGCGCCTCCGCCTCGGGCTGCACGCTCTCCCCCACCCGGCGCGCCACCTCGGCCAGATTCACCTCGGTCTTCTTGTGGAGGGGCAGCCGGTCCTTCAGGGCCCCCAGGGCCAGCAGGTCCCGGAGCAGCTCCTGCAGCCGGTGCAGGCGCCGGGCGGCGCGATCGATGAGCTCCTGCTGCCGCGGGGTCAGTGCGCCGGCGAAGCCCTTCTGGAGCACGGCGAGTTGCGACTGCAGGGCGGCCACCGGGGCCTTCAGCTCGTGGGTGACGGCGAAGACGAAGCGGGACTTGGCCTCTTCCAGCTCCTGGAGCCGCCGGTAGGCGCGGGCGTTCTGGATGGCCGCGGCGCCCTGGCTGGCCAGGGCCATGAGGTACTCGGTCTCCTCGGGCGTGAAGCGGCGAATCTCGCTGGTGTAGACGCGCAGAACGCCGATGGCCTGATCCAACAGCAGCATGGGGACGCTCAGGACGGAGCGGATGCCCTCCTTGCGCGCCTCCTCGGGGTACTGGAAGCGGGGGTCCACGGTGGCATCCAGGAGGGCCACGGGCTGGCCCTGGAGGGCCAGCCGATCCATCTCCCCCCGCTGCGGGTCCACCTTGCCCTTGGTGAGGTACGCCTCGCTCAGCCCGTAGGCCGCGCTCACCTCGAGGAAGCGGCGCTCCTCGTCCAGCAGGCGGATGGAGCTGGCCTTGACCCCCATGACCTCGGTGGCCTGGCGGACGATGGTGGAGAGCACCTGGGTGAGGTTGAGGGACGAACTGACCGCGCGGGAGGTCTCGTACAGGGTCCGCATCTTCTGGTACGCGTCCTCCAGGTGCTGCTTCAGCTCGGCCAGCTCGCGGGTGCGGCGGACGAACTGCCGGGTGATGGAGCTGGTCAGGTAGATGGTGACCAGGATGGCGCTGACGAAGAAGCCGAGCCCCGTCGCCAGGAACACCGGGCCCTGCCGTCCCGGGTCGCTGAGCTCCGGGATGGGCAGGTGGGGGAGGCTGCCCCCGTACTCCAGCCAGGCCAGCCCCGCCACCAGGGCGACGCCGAAGGCCGCCAGGAGGAAGGCCGTCCGGGCGGGCAGCAGGATGCTGGCCACGATGGCGTTGAAGACGAAGTAGGGCAGGGCGGGGCTCTCGATCCCGCCGGTGTAGTGGACGACCAGGGTGAGCGCCAGCCAGTCCAGGACGATCTGAAGGGCGGCGAAGTGGCTGAAGGTCCGGACGGAGGCGGTCCCGGTGCGGCGCAGGACGGCGAGGCGCCAGGTGAAGAGGCCGTTGTAGGCCAGGATGGCGACCCCGATGAGGCAGAGCTTGACCCAGGGAATGGACAGGGAGAAGAGCTGCGCCGCGATCAGGCTGAGGAGGATGACCGCGGCCCCCGCCACCCAGCGCCACAGGATGAGCCAGGCGACCCGGGCGACGAGTTCGGCTTCCAGGGGGAGGCGGAAGGCGGCCGCCTCGGGCGTCGGGCCTGGCCGCGTTGGCTCAACCTCCACCGGCTGCTCGGGCATGGGCCCCCTCCCGGATGGCTTCAGGCGGCACGGCTGGCATCCCCCTGGGGCACGCGGCGGGCCGGGGCGGTCCGGCCGGACGCGGGGGTCACTTCAGCTTCTCCCGCAGCGTGGACAGCAGGATGTCCGGTTGAATCGGCTTCTGGAAGACGCCGGCCAGTCCGAGCTGGGTGTAGTCGATGGCCATGAAGAACTGGTCTCCGGCCGAGCTCAGCAGGTACACCGGGGCGGTATTGCCCAGGAGTCTGAGCTCCTTGACGAAGTTCGTGCCCGAGTCAATCTCCTCCATCATGAGGTCCACGATGATGAGATCCGGCCGGGTCTCCCTGTACTTCCGGAGTCCCGCCTCCGCCGAGTCTGCCTCCTCCATGAGGTAGCCGCTCGTTTCCAGGACCAGGCGGATGGTATCCAGGAAATCCGGGTCGTCATCGATGCAGAGAATGACGTGCTTTCCGTTTCTCATGGGCGGCTCCTCGAGTGGGCGGGCGCCTCAGTCCTTCCGCCCGTCGCCGCCGCGTCGGCAAAGGCGCGATGGGTCAGCACGGGCACCAGGAAGCGGAGGGCCGCCGCCAGGTTCTCCCGGGCCCGGTCGGAGAGGGTCTCGCCGAACTCGTGGAAGCGGTAGCCCCGGATCCCGAGGGCGTAGCCCTGCGTGTCCGCCCGGAAGAGGTCGCGGGCCAGGGCCAGGACGGCCTCCGGCCCCAGCGTGTGGGTGCTGAAGCCGGCGTGCTCCGTCGGGCGGACCGCCCGGAAGGCGAAGGGCGCCGGGCCGCGCAGGGCGGCGTCGGCGAAGATGACGTAGCGGTGGGCCGCCACGGCGGCCGCAGCCTCGACCGTGAGCTGGTAGTCGCTCTCCACCGTGACCCCGGGGAGCCGCAGCCGCTCCACCGCCTCGGCCAGCGCCGGCCCCAGGCCGTCGTCCCGGCGCCCCGGGTTGCCGTACCCGATCAGCAGGACGCTATCCGCCATGGCCCGGCTCTCCCCGCACCTTCCGGTCCAGCAGCCGCCCCGCGGCGTCCCGCAGCTCGACCAGGAGCGGCATCTGGCCCAGGGCGTGGGTGGCACAGGACAGGCACGGGTCGTAGGCCCGGATGGCCACCTCGATCCGGTTGAGCAGCCCCTCCGTGAGTTCCGCCCCCGACAGGTACTCGCGCGCCACGCGCTCCACGGCCAGGTTCATGGGCATGTTGTTGCTGGTGGTGGAGACGATCAGGTTGCAGCGGACGACCTGGTCGTTTCGGTCTACCCGGTAGTGGTGGAACAGCGTCCCGCGCGGGGCCTCGATGAGGCCCACGGCCTCCTCCCGCCGCGCCCCCCCCGCCACCACGAGGTCGCTGCCCTGCAGATCCGGGTCGTGAAGCAGCGCCTGGATCTTCTCGGCCGCGTGCAGGAGCTCGATCATGCGGGCCCAGTGGTAGGCCATGGTGATCTGGTTGGGCCGGCCGCCCGTGAGGGCCCGGAACTCCCTGCGGGCGGCCTCGGCCTCGGGGGTGTCGATGAAGTCGCAGGCGTTCAGGCGGGCCAGCGGGCCGACGCGGTAGAAGCCCCGCTCGGGGCCGAGCGACCTGAGGAAGGGAAACTTCATGTAGGACCAGGGCTTGACCTCCTCGGCGATGTAGTCGAGGTAGTGCTGGTAGTCCACCTGGTCGAAGATCTTCCCGCCCGCCGCGTCAATGGCGCGGAGGTTGCCGTGGTAAAGATCCAGGGCGCCGTCGGATCGGACCAGCGACAGGTGGTTCGAATCGAAGGAGCCGAAATCGGCCAGCTCCTTCAGATGCTCCGAGGTGTAGTCACGGGCGAGGGCGAGGGCGCCCCGGCACCAGTCCAGGATCTGCCCGATGTCCGTGAGGAAGCCGTCCCGCTCGGCGATGGAGAGGTTCTTGTTCACGCCGCCGGGGATGGCGCCCGTCCCGTGGATCTTCTTGCCCGCGGTGGCCCGGATGATCTCCTGCCCGTACTGGCGCAGCCTCACCCCCTGGAGGGCGAGATCCGGGTATTTCCGGGCCACGCCGATCACGTTGCGGAGGCCGGGGTCGGCCTCGAAGCCGAAGAGCAGGTCCGGCGAGGCCAGGTGGAAGAAGTGCAGCGCGTGCGACTGGAGGATCTGGCCGTAGTGCATGAGCCGGCGCACCTTCTCGGCCGTAGCGGTGAGCTGCTCCCCGCCCACGATCCGGTCCATGGCCTTGGCCGCCGCCAGGTGGTGGCTGACGGGGCAGATGCCGCACAGCCGCTGCACCAGGACCGGGACCTCCCAGAAGGGCCGGCCCTGGATGAAGCGCTCGAAGCCGCGGAACTCCACGATGTGGAGCCGCGCCTGCTCCACCCTCCCCTCCTCGTCCAGCAGGATGGTGACCTTGCCGTGTCCCTCCACACGGGTGAGGGGCTGGATGACGATCTTCCGGGGGCTTCCGGCAACGGGTGCCATAGCATGTCTCCGCGCTCAATCGTATTTCACGAGCGGGTAGGGGAGCCGCACGGGCTGCTGCCGGAGCAGCGCCGTGAGGGTCGCCCAGATGGCGTCGGCCGGCGGCGGACAACCCTGGATGAAGTGATCCACCTGGACGACCTCGTGGCAGGGGTAGACCTTGTCCAGGAGCAGGGGGAGGTCCGGGTGGCTGGGGTACTCCCCCGAGGGGTTGAACACCGTGGGCCCCTTCCGGTAGGCCTCGTCCAGGCACTCCCGCAGGGGCAGACCGTTTCGCATGGCGGGGATGCCGCCGCCGATGGCGCACTCCCCCACCGACACCAGGAGGTCGCAGTGGGCGCGGAACTCGCGCAGGACGCGCACGTTCTCCTCGTTACAGCAGCCCCCCTCGACGAGGCCGATGGCGCACCGGCCGGTGAAGTGCTTGAGGTCGTTCAGGGGGGACCGGTCCAGCTCCACCAGCTCGAAGAGCTCCAGGATCCGCTCGTCGATGTCGAGCAGCGACATGTGGCAGCCGAAGCAGCCCGCCAGCGATGCCGTTGCCACCCGGGGTTTCGCCATGGCGGCCTTCCTCTCCGCTACCGGCCCGGCGCGGCCGGTCGCCTGGCCTGGATGTCCGAGCCGATGGGTTTCACGTCGTAGGGGCGCTGGCCCACCGGCACCCGGTAGCCGATCCGCTTGCGCAGGATGGCGCCCACCGGGCAGATGTCCACGGCCCGGTCGGCGCGGGTGAGGTCCGTGTCGGCGAGACGCGCCTCGGCATTCACCCAGATCTTCTTGTGCGCACCGCGGCCCACGAACTGGAAGACGTGCTTGCCGTCCAGGTCGCGCGAGGCCCGGACGCAGCGGGCGCAGAGGATGCAGCGGTTGCGGTCGATCAGGACGTCGGGGTGGCTGGCGTCGAGGTCCCGCCGCGGGAACTGGTACGGGTGGCGCGGGGCCAGGATGCCGAACCGGTAGGCCAGGGCCTGCAGCTCGCAGTGGCCGCTCTTCTCGCAGAACATGCAGAAGTGGTTCCCTTCCACGAACAGCATCTCCACCAGGCTCATGCGGTGCCTCGTGAGCGGCTCGGTGTCGTTCTCCACCACCATGCCGGCCGCGGCGGGGGTGGTGCAGGCCGCCTGGGGGCGGCCATTGACCATCACGGTGCAGACCCGGCAGGCGCCGAAGGGCACGAGGTCCTTGTGGGCGCAGAGGCGCGGGATGTAGATGCCGGCCTGGTCGGCCGCCTGGAGGATCGTCTGCCCCGGGGTCCCCGCGAGCTGGATCCCGTCGATGCTGAAGAGGAAGCTGTCGCCCATGTTCTCGTCCCCCGGCTCACCCTGCGAAGAGTTCGGACGGCCGGCCCGTGAGCTGCTCGGCCTCCTGCAGGGCCGCCCGGATGTCGAAGGAGGGGCGGCCCATCTCCCGCGGCCGCGCCTGGAGCCGGGCCTCGTAGGCGGGGCGGAAGGCCTGGATGCTGCTGAGCACCGGGTTGGCCGCGCTCTGCCCCAGGCCGCAGCGGCTGGCGAGCTTCAGGGTGGCGCCGAGCTCCTGCAAATACTCCAGGTCGCCGACCTCGCCCCGGCCCTCCAGGAGGGCCTCCAGCCTCTGCTGCATCAGGCGCGTGCCCACGCGGCAGGGGGTGCAGTAGCCGCAGCTCTCCTCGACGAAGAAGTCCAGGAACTTCAGCACGACCTTGAGGAGGTTGCGGTTCGGGCCGAAGACCATCACCGCCCCCCCCGTGGCCAGGTCGTCGTAGCAGATGGTCCGGTCGAAGTCCCTGGGCCCCACCATCCGGCCCGAGGGACCGCCCACCTGGACGGCCTGGGCATCCTCGGCGCCGACGAGGGTCAAAAGCTCCCGCAGCGGGATCCCGAAGGGCACCTCGTACACGCCGGGGCCGGAGCAGTCGCCCGAGACGCTCAGCAGCTTGGTCCCGGTGCTCCCGCGCGAGCCGATGGCGGCGAACCAGCCGGGGCCGTTGTCCAGGATGCGGGCGGCACAGCAGAAGGTCTCCACGTTGTTGACGGTGGTGGGCATGCCCAGGTAGCCCCGCTGCGCCGGGAAGGGGGGCCGGTTCTTCGGGTCCCCGCGCTGCCCCTCGCAGGAGCTGATCAGGGCCGTCTCTTCGCCGCAGACGTAAGCGCCCGCCCCCATCTGGATGCGGATATCGAAGTGGAAGCCCCGCTTGCCCAGGATGTCCTGGCCCAGCAGATGCTGGTCGCGCCGCGCCTGCAGCACCTGCTCCAGGAAGGCCCGCAGGTAGGCGTACTCGGCCCGGAGGTAGAGGATGCCGAGGTCCGCGCCGATGGCATAGCCCGCGATGGTCATGCCCTCGAAGACGAGGTCCGGATTCTCCGTCAGGATCACCCGGTCCTTGAACGTGCCCGGCTCGCCCTCGTCCGCGTTGCAGATGACGCACTTCCTTCCGCCCTCGGCGGCCCGGGTGAACTCCCACTTCATCCCGGTGGGGAAGCCCGCCCCGCCCCGGCCGCGCAGGCGCGAGGTCTTGATGTCGTTGATGACCTCGACCGGACTCATGGCCAGGGCCTTGCGGAGCGGCCCCCCGGGGGTCAGGGGGGCCAGCACCACCGGTCCCTCGCGCCGGATGTTGTTGTGGACCATGGCGCGGACCAGGGGGTGGGCGTTGTTGCCATCGCCGAGGCGCCGCACCAGCCGCCGGGGATCGCCGGTCTCCCGGAGCAGCCGGACGATCTCGCGGGCCTTGTCGCTCCACAGGGACGTCACGACCACGTCGTTCACCAGGGCGGCCGGCGCCTGGTCGCACATCCCGATGCAGGGGGTCGTCTCCAGCGTGATCTTGCCGTCCGGCGTGGTCTCGCCGAGGCCGATGCCCAGCTCCTCCATGAAGGCCTGGGCCACCTTCTCGGCGCCGAACATCTCGTCAATCACGTCGTTGCAGAGGCGGATCACCACCTGGCCTTTGGGCTGCACGGAGAGGAAGGCGTAGAACGAGACGACGCCCTCCACCTCGACCCGCGGGACCTGCACGGTCTTGGCGATGAGGTCGAGGGCCCGACTGGAGACGCAGCCGTACTTGGCTTGAACGGCCCGGAGGATGTCCAGCAGACGGGTGGGGTCGTTGCCGAAGGTCCTGCCGATCTCCCGGATGTCCCTGGCGAGCGCGAGCATGGGCGGCCTCACTGGGTACGGGATGGCCCGACAGCGAGCCGCCCGGTCCCGGGCGCCCCGCTGACGGGCCGAATACGCCGCGCCAACGATTCGACGCCCCTCCCAGGCCGCATCCTACGGATCGGATGTCCCCCGCGTCAAGGCGCAAGGGGAGAATGTCCGGGAGAGAGGTCCTTCCCCGCTTCGGGGCGAGGAAGGGGTGCGATCCCGGCACGCCGAGGGACCTGGCAGGCGACACCCTGATCGCCCTGTCTGCCAGGGAGGCCGGGGCCAGGCGGATCACCGGCAACCGGGGAGGCTTCGCCGGGATCGGCCAGCGCCTGGCGCTCAGGGTGATCTTCTGGTAGCGGTCCCGAGGGGAACACGGGAGGGTTCCCGGTTGCCGGAAAGACCGAGCCACCCCCCACACCGACTGCACGAGAGGGTGCGGCCGCCCGCAAACCGGGGAAGGCGGCCTGGACTTGCAAGCTCTCCCACCGAGGCGGGGCGGGCTGCGCGAGGTCAGCCCGCCAGGAGCTTTTCGATCCGCTGCTCCAGGCCGGCCCTGATCGCCGCGACCTCTTCCGGGGCCCCGTCCACCCGGGACACGACCTTTCCGTCCTTCCCGATGAAGAAGGTGGTCGGCGTGGCGTCCACGGCGTACAGGCCGGCGATCCTCCCGCCGGCGTCGCGCCCCACGGGGAAGGGCAGGTGGTAGGCCTCCACGAATTTCTTCGCTCCGCCCTCGGTGTCCCAGGCGACGTTGACGCTGAGAAACGCCAGGCCCTGGTCCTTGTACTTCTCGTACACCTGCGCCAGAACGGGAGCCTCCCGTTGGCAGTGCGGGCAGGTGGAGGCCCAGAAGTTCACCACCACCGGCTTGCCCCTCAGGCTGGAGAGCGCGACGCTCTGCCCGTCGAGCAGCCTGAGGGTGAAGTCCGGCGCAGGCCTTCCGGCCAGGGCCCCGGGCGGCTGCTGGCTCTGGTAGATCAGCAGCCCGATCAGCCCGCCGATCACCACCGCCAGCCCGATGCCCACGATCCAGAAGGTTCGCCGGGACTTCTCCTGTCGCTTCTCCCTTGCCGAGGGTGCCTTGGCCAACCGGCGCTTTCCCATGGCCGTCCTTTCGCGCCCCAGAGCCTCTCCGCCCGGCCGCCGGGCCTCAGCCTGCCAGCAGCCAGTTGATCCGCTGCTCGAGCCCGGCCTCGACGGCCTTCACGTCCTCCGGGGCGCCCTCCAGGCGATCCAGGAGCTTGCCGTCCTTTCCGATGAAAAGGGTGATCGGCGTGGCGTCGATGCCATAGAGGTCGCCGATCTTCCCGTCCGCGTCGCGCCCCACCGGGAGGGACAGGCGGTAGTCCTCCACGAATTTCCTCGCAGGAGCCTCCTTGTCCCATGCGACGTTGACGCTGAGGAAGACCAAACCCTTGCCGCGATACTTCCGGTACAACTGCTCCAGAACGGGAGCCTCCCGTTGGCAGTGCGGTCACCCCGAGTGCCAGAAGTTGACGAGAACGGGTTTGCCCCGGAAGCTGGAGAGCGTGACGCTCTTTCCGTCGAGCAGCCGCAAGGTGAAATCCGGCGCAGGGCTTCCGACGCGGGCCATGCCCATCCCGCCGGAGGCGGTCCCGGCTCCAGTGGAAGCCGCCGTGGCGATCAGGGCGGCGAGGAGCATGGCCCGGGCGATCCAGCCCGACCCCACCCGGTGCGTCCCCTCCGCGGACGATCCTCGCGCCCGTCCAGGTTCGGTCATGAGCCCTCCGTGCCGGTGGGAACCGTCGGCGGTCAGCAGGCCGGCCCCCAGGCCGGGGGGCTGGCCGCCGAAGGCCCCCTATGTTTACAGGGGGAAAGGTCGGCGCGCAAGCATTTTGGCGCTCGCCCGACCGAACCACCACGCGGCCGTTCGGCTGGCGGAAAAATCCCTTGACCGGGTGTGCTCCTTTGATTACCGTGTGGCGCGGATTCGTGAGGGCAGAAGCGGCCGAGCCCGAACACGGAGGAGGGAGTCATGAGGCGGCATCGAACCTGGGGGGTCGTACTCGTCGCCATGGGCCTGGGGATCGTCTCGAGTGTGTCCGGGGTCGCGGCCCAGGCGAAGCCGGTCGCACTCACCTGGACCGCAGGGCCGGTGGGCGGCGGCTGGTACATCATGGCCGGGGGCATCGCAGAGCTGATCCGGGAGAGCACCGGGATCAACGTCAAGGTGATCCCGGGCGGCGGGACGCAAAATCCCCCGCTGATTGACAAGGGCGATGCCGAGCTGGGGTGGGGACTGCCCCCGGTCCTGAACGCCGCCTGGAACGGGGAGGACCCCTACGACAAGCCGCCGCAGGGCGGACGCAAGATGCAGAACCTGCGGGCCATCGCGGGCGGGATGAGCGTGAACACCTTCCACTTCTACGTGGGGGCCGAGACCCCGTTCAAGACCATGGACGAGATCTTCAAGCAGAAGAAGGCCATCCGGATTGCCATCTCGCCGACGGGGACGTCGGACGAGTGGGTGTTCCGGAAGGTCATGGCCTATTACGGGACCGACTACAAGGAGCTGGAGGCGGCCGGGTTCAAGTTCTTCCGGGGCTCCTATTCGGAGCAGGCGGCCAACTTCAAGGATCGGAACGTGGACGCCACCTTCACTTTCCTGGCCCTGCCGGGCGCCGCGGTGACCGAGGCCTCCCTCGGCCGGCCGCTGCGCCTGCTGAACTTCCCGCCGGGCCTCCTGGAGTATCTGGCCAAGTTCGGCCTGGGCAGCGGCAAGATCCCCAGGGGGACGTATCCCAAGGCCGCCAACGCGGACGAAGAGATCACCTCGGCCACCATGGGCAGCGTCATCGTGGCCAACAAGAACGTGCCTGACGAGGTGGCCTACACGCTGGCCAAGGCGATCAACGAGAATCTGGATCGGCTCCGGAAGCTGCACGCCAGCCTCCAGCCCTACCAGCCGAGCTACGGCCCCACGGCCACCGGGATCCCGCTCCATCCCGGGGCCGAGAAGTACTATCGGGAGAAGGGCTACCTGAAGTAAGCGAAGGCCGGGCAGGGGAGGAAGGGCCGGGGCGCCCGCCCCTGGGATCCCGCCGCAGGCGGGACCCGAGGCGGGCGTTTTCGCATGCAGCGGGATCCGGATCCCGAGCACCAAGACACCCGGCCCCCTGGCGTTCAGAGCCCGCGAGGGCTTCCCTGATAGGACGCAGCGGCTCCGGAACACGCCAGAGCGAGCGTCCGGGGGGCCCGGTGCTGAGATGTCTGGCATGAACAGGGCGGGGCGAGGCGACTGATGCGGAGGCTGTCGGGGGCGCTCAAGGGGGCGGTCACCCTGTATGGCTGCGCCGCCTCGCTCTTCCACTTCTACACCGCCGGCTACGGCTCGCTGGAGCCGCGGCTGATGCGGGGCCTGCACCTGCTCCTGCTGCTGCCGCTGATCTTCCTCCTCTACCCGGCCACGCGACGCTCTCCCCGGGACCGCCCCAGCCTCCCGGACGCCCTCTTCGCCGCCACGGCGGCCGCGGCCTGCGGCTATACCGTCTGGAACGCGGAGCGCCTGAACTTCCGCTTCCAGGGGGTGGATGACGTCCTGCCCGTCGAGGTGCTGCTGGGCAGCCTCCTCGCCGGCCTGGTGATCGAGGCCTGCCGGCGCTCGCTCTCGCGCTGGATGGCGGCGACCATCCTCCTCTTCCTGGCCTACCTGGCGGCCGCCCCCTACATGCCGGGGATCCTCCAGTTCAAGGGCTACTCGTTTCCCCGCATGGTCGAGATCATGTACCTCGCCGGGGATGAGGGGATGTTCGGGTTCCTCACGGGCATCTCGGCCACCATCCTCTTCATCTACATCCTGTTCGCGGGCGTGATGATGAAGGCGGGGGTGGGCGATTTCCTGATGGACTTCGCCGTCTGGGCCGCGGGCTGGGCGCGGGGCGGCGCGGCCAAGATCGCTGTCCTGGCCAGCGCCCTCTACGGGACCGTGAGCGGCAGCACCGTGGCCAACGTGTACGCCACGGGCTCCTTCACCATCCCGCTGATGAAGCGACGCGGCTTCACGCCCAAGCAGGCCGCGGCCATCGAGGCCATCGCCGGGACGGGCGGGCAGATCATGCCGCCCATCATGGGGGCCGGGGCCTTCATCATGGCCGAGGTGACGGGCGTCCCCTACTTCCAGATCATCAAGGCCGCGGCCATCCCGGCCATCCTCTATTACATCGGCGTCTTCAGCATGGTGCACTTCATCGCGCTCAGTTCGGGGATGCCGCCGACGCCGAGGGCGGAGCTGCCCTCCTGGCGTCCCATGCTGCGCCGAGCCTACTACTTCGCCCCGTTCCTGCTCGTCCTGCACTTCCTGGCCCAGGGCTACTCGCCCACCAAGGCGGCCTTCTTCGTGATCGTCATCACCTTCGGCCTGAGCTTCCTGGACGGCAAGACCCGCATGGGCTGGGAGAAGATCCGCGAGGCCCTGTTCGAGTCCGCGGTGAGCGCGGCCCTGATCGCGGCAGCCCTGGCGGGGTCGGGGATGATCGTGGCGACCCTCACCCGGACGGGGGCGGCCCTGGCCTTCAGCGGGATGATCCTGGACGTCTCCGGGCAGAGCCTGGTCCTCACCATGATCCTGATCTTTCTGGTGGTGAGCGTGCTCGGCACCGGGATCCCGACGACGGCGGCCTATGTCATCGCGGTGACGATCGGCGCCGCCGCCATGGGGAAGCTGGGGGTCGCGGTGCTGGCGGCGCACCTGTTCGTTTTCTACTACGCCGTGCTCTCGGACCTCACGCCGCCGGACGCCATCACGGCCTTTGCCGCGGCCAACCTGGCTGGCTCGGAGATGATGGCCACGGGGATCGAGGCCTTTCGGCTGGGCATCGCCGGCTTCCTGGTCCCCTTCGCCTTCGTGTACCAGCCGGCCCTGCTCCTGCAGGGGAGTTGGCCGGCGGTGGCCCGGGCCTTCGGCCTCACGGCGCTCGGGGTCGTGTGCCTGGCCGCGGGGCTCATCGGGTTCTTCGTGCACCCCTTGAGTCGCGCGCAGCGGGCGCTCCTGATGGCGGCGGCGGTGCTGCTCGTCTTCCCCAGGGCGGGCCTGGAAATCGTCGGGCTGGCGGTGGCCGGGGTGACGCTGGCCTGGGCGCGATTCCATCGGGCGGGCAGATGATCACGGTCACGGCCGGCCTTCTGACCGAGGGGGACCGGGTCCTGGTTTGCCAGCGCCCCGCCACGGCGCGGTTCCCCCTGAAGTGGGAGTTGCCAGGCGGCAAGGTGGAGCCGGGCGAGTCGCCCGAGGCGTGCCTGCGCCGCGAGCTCAGGGAAGAGCTGGCCATCCAGGCGGAGGTGGGGCAGGAGGTGTACCGGACGGAGCACCGCTACGCCGACGGCCTCGCCGTCCGCCTGCTGTTCTTCCGGATTTCCGGATACACCGGAAGGCTGACGAATCGCGCCTTCGCGCGGATCGAGTGGGTGAAGATGACCGACCTTTCGTGCTACGACTTCCTCGAGGCGGATCGCCGGCTGATCGCCCGGATGGTCAGGGGCGAGATCAGGTAAGCATGGACAAGGGCCGGAAGTACCGTCCCCGCCTCGACCCCGAGAAGCTCAAGGCGTTTCAGGACCGGCTGCTCGGATGGTTCCAGTCGCACGGCCGGGACCTGCCCTGGCGGCGCACCCGGGACCCCTACAGGATCCTGGTCTCGGAACTGATGCTCCAGCAGACGCAGGTCGAGCGGGTTCGGGAGTACTACGGGCGGTTCCTGCGGGAGTATCCGACCGTCCGGGATCTGGCGGCGGCGCGCCCGGCGCGGGTGCGGGAATCCTGGGATGGCCTCGGCTACTACGCGCGGGCGCGCCACCTGCACGCGGCCGCGCGCCTGATCGTGCGCGAACATGGGGGGCGGTTTCCGCGGCAGGTGCAAGCGTTGCAGGCGCTGCCGGGGGTCGGCCGGTACACCGCGGGCGCGGTGGCGAGCTTCGCCTTTGGCGAGCCGGCGCCCGCGCTCGACACCAACGTCCGGCGCGTCCTCACCCGGACCTTCGTCCGGCGCCGCCCAGCCCGCCCGGCCGCGG
>JBBIQE010000006.1:0-47845 GCA_037442485.1 Methylomirabilis sp. (SeqCode) | reverse complement strand
CCGGTCCCGGGGTGACGAGCGGCCCGCCCAGCAGCGCGACCACCGCCGAACGGGGAGCCGTGTGTGGGCTGCCTCGGCGCGCGGGGGGACGGGCGGGATGCGGGATGTCTTTCACGGGGCCTGGCCCGGCTGCAGAGGGAGGCGGTGCGGCGGGCGAGATGCGAGTGGCGGCTACGGGGTCGCGCGCGTGCCAGCCTTTCGATCCGAGCATCCCGGACCCCCGAGAGCCGGCGCGGCCCTCAGCCGGGGCCTCCGCCGTGCCTCCGGCGATGGGCGGCCAGCGGCGCGCGGGGTCACCTCGCGGCCTTCGCCCGCTCCTCCGCCTCCTGGCAGGAGATGCACAGCTTGGCGAAGGGCAGCGCCTCCAGCCGGCGCTCGCTGATCATCTCGCCGCAGGATTCGCAGAGGCCGTAGGTCTCCTGCCGGATCTTCTCCAGCGCCTCGTCCACCTGCCGGAGCATGCGGCGCTCGGCATCGCCGATGGAGAGCAGGAACTCCTTGGTGTAGGCGCTACTCGCCTGGTCGGCGATGTCCTGGATCCCATCCGTGCTGGTTTCGAGGCTGCCCACGTTGCTGCCGCGGACCTCGCTGATCAATTCCTTCCGCTTGGCCAGCAGGCGCTGCTTGAACTTCTCCAGCTTGGGTCCCTTGAGCGACATCCTGGTTTCCTCTCGCGGCAGGGTGGTTCGGGCAAGGAACCCCCGCGACGGTTGGCGGTCCTGGTGCCGGCGCCCTGGCCCCTCGCGGGGAGGGGGAGGCGCCTCGCGCTCCCGGAAATACGAATCCTCGCGGAAGCTCTGCGGTGCGCACGCCTCCGCGAGGCCGGTGTCGGTACCCGCGATGTCTCCGCCGGTCACGTGAGGGGCCGCGGCCCCCCCACGCCGGGTTGCATCCACCCGCCCCGTCCGCCCCCCGGGGCGAGTCAGCCGAGCAACTGCTGCTTCGGCGCATCCGCCCAGAGGCGCTCGAGATCGTAGAACTCGCGGGCTTGGTCGGCGAAAATATGAATCACGACATCATGGTAGTCAAGCAAAATCCATTGCGCCTCGCCCGTCCCCTCCCGATGTGACATCCGTACCCGCGCCCGCGCCAACTGCTCCTCGATCTTCTCCGCGATGGCCCGCACCTGCCGGGCCGAGCCGGCACTGGCGATGAGGAAGAGATCGGTGAAGGTGCACAGGCCCCGCAGGTCCAGGATGGCCAGATAGCTGGGCTTGACCGTCGCCGCCGCATCGGCCGCAAGCTTGACCACCTCGATGGCGTCTATGGTCGTCCCTCCAGGCTGTCTGCCCGCGCCGGGCACGGCGTCCCCTCCGCCGCCGGGCGGGGCTAGGACCGTTTCTGCGTCCGCGAGCCTCCGGAGCCGGTGGCCTGGTACAGCCGGTTCTTGGCCATGTAGGCCGCCACGGTGTCCGGCACCAGGTGGCGGATGCTGCGCCCCTGCTCCACCAGTTGCCGGATCTCCCGCGAGGCGATATCCAGCGACACCACCTCTACCAGGAGGACCTGCCGGGGCTCGAACTCCCGCTCCACCCGCTCGGGATCAATATCGGCGATCTTCAGGTAGCGGAAGGTCGGATTGCCCAGGATCCGCCGCTGCTCGGGGGTGAGCAGCCGCTCCACCTCGTCCAGTCGCCAGCCCGGCCGGGCCGTCACGATGACCCGGGCCAGCCCGACCAGCTCGCGGGCCTGCCGCCAGGCGGACATGCCCAGGAAGGCGTCCACCCCTACCACGAAGTAGAGGCGGGCGTCCGGCCCGGACAGCTTCTGGAATTCCCGCACCGTCTCCACGGAGTAGGACTTGCCCGGCCGCGTCAGCTCGATGGAGGACACGGTGAAGTAGGGCGTGAAGACCGTGGCCAGCGAGACCATCTCGTACCGGTGCAGCGCCGAGGCCACCACCACCTCGTCCTTGTGGGGCGGGCGGGCCGCCGGGACGAAGATGATCCGATCCAGGCCGAAGGCCCAGTAGATCTCCTCGGCCGCCCGCAGATGCCCCAGGTGGATCGGATCGAAGGTCCCGCCCATGATGCCGAGACGCATGGTCGCTCCGCGCAGCGGGCCGGGGCTACGCCCGGGAATCCCGCACCTGACCCTCGCCGAGCACGATGAACTTCTGGCAGGTCAGCTCGGTCAGCCCCATGGGACCCCGGGCGTGCAGCTTCTGGGTGCTGATGCCCATCTCGGCGCCCATGCCGAACTCGGAGCCGTCGGTGAAGCGGGTCGAGGCGTTCACGAAGACGGCGCCGGCATCCACCTCGCGCAGGAAGCGCATGGCCCGCCCATGGTCGGCCGTCACAATGGCCTCGGCCAGCCCCGAGCCGTGCCGGGCGATGTGCTGGAGGGCCTCGTCGAAGGACTCCACCACTCGGATGGAGAGGATCAGGTCGAGGTACTCCGTGTCCCAGTCCTCCTCCGTGGCGGGCCGGATCCCCGGGACGAGGGCGCAGGTCCTCGGGCAGCCCCGCACCTCGACCCCGGCCGCGCTGAGGCGCGCGATGAGGCCCGGCAGGAAGGCCGCCGCCACCCCCGCATGGACCAGCAGGGTCTCCATGGCGTTGCAGACCCCGGGGCGCTCCACCTTGGCGTTGTAGGCGATCTCGGCCGCCATGCCGAGATCGGCCGTCGCGTCCACGTAGGTATGGCACAGCCCCTTCTCGTGGGCGATCACCGGGATGCGCGACTCCTCGCGGACGGCGCGGATCAGCTCCTCCCCGCCCCGCGGGATGACGAGATCAATCAGACCGTGCAGCTGGAGCATGGCCTTCACCGCGGCCCGCTCGGGCGTGGGCACGATGGCCAGGGCGGCCGGGGGCAGGCCCGCCGAGGCGACCGAGGCCGCCAGGATGTCGGCGATGGCCCGGTTGGTCCGCAGGGCCTCCCGCCCGCCCCGGAGGATCACGGCGTTGCCCGACTTCAGGCAGAGGCCGGCGGCATCGGCGGTCACGTTCGGCCGCGACTCGTAGATGATCCCGATCACCCCCAGGGGGACCCGCATCCGTCCCACGATGAGGCCGTTGGGCCGCCGCCACATGCCCGTGATCTCGCCCACGGGATCGGGCAGCTCCGCGATCTGGCGGAGGCCCCGGGCCATCCCCTCGATCCGCGCGGGCGTCAGGGTCAGCCGGTCCAGGAAGGCCGGCGGATGGGCCTCGGCCCGGGCCGCCGCCACATCCTCCGCGTTGGCCGCCAGGATCCGCTGGCGGCACTCCAGGAGCCCGGCGGCCATGGCGCGGAGCGCCGCGTTCTTCGTCTCGCCGGTGGCACCCGCCAGGGTGCGACTCGCCGCCCGCGCGGCCTCGGCCATCGCCCGGATGTCGAACTCGCTCATCCCGCCACCCCCGAAAACCCCGTCCCCGATCCCCGCAACCCCTCAGGCCCATCCGATCCCTTGCCCGTTCGTCACCGGGAGTCGGTCACTGGTCCTTCTGCCCCCAGGATCACCAGGTTGTCCCGGTGGACCACCTCGTCGTAGGGTTTGCTGCCGAGGACGGCGGCGATCTGCTGGGACTTCAGGCCCTTGATCTTCTCCACCTCGTCCCGGCTGTAGTTGCTGAGGCCCCGGGCGAACTCCCGGTCGTCGGGATCCACCAGGCTCACCACGTCGCCGGCGCGAAAGCTCCGCCGGGTCGTGCGGATGCCCGAGGGGAGCAGGCTCTTGCCCCCGGCCACCAGGGCCTGCTTGGCCCCCGCGTCCACCACGATCCCGCCGCGCGGCTGGCTGGCGAAGGCGAGCCAGCGCTTGCGGCTCTGCATCCGGCTGCGGGAAGGCACGAAGAAGGTGCCCGCCTCCTCGCCCCGCAGGATGGCCTCCAGGACATCCGGGCGCAGGCCGCTCGCCACCACCGTGGGGATCCCGGCCATGGCCGCCCGCCGGGCCGCCAGGACCTTCGAACTCATGCCGCCGATGCTGGCGGGACTGCCGGCTTCCTCGGCGCAGAAGGAACTCACCGCGTCCTGCGGCCGGACCAGGGGGATGAGTCGCGCGGTCGGGCTCCGCCGCGGATCGGCGGTGAACAGCCCCTCGGTGTCGGTCAGGATCACCAAGAGGTCCGCCTCGGCCAGGTTGGCCACCAGCGCCGAGAGCGTGTCGTTGTCGCCGAACTGGATCTCCTGGACGGCCACGGTATCGTTCTCGTTCACGACGGGGACGACGGCGAGCCTGAGGAGCGTGAAGAGCGTGTTCCGCGCGTTCAGATACCGGCCGCGCGAGCGGAGGTCCTCGCGCGTCAGCAGGATCTGGGCCACGCGCAGCCCGCAGGGCTGGAACGCCTCCTCGTAGGCGCGCATGAGGTGGCTCTGGCCGACGGCGGCGGCGGCCTGCTTCACCGGCAGGTCGCGGGGTCGGGCCGCCAGCCCCAAGGCCTCCATCCCGGCCAGGATGGCCCCCGAGGAGACCAGGATGACCTCGATCCCCCGCGCCCGGAGGCCGGCCAGCGCCGAGGCCAGGGCCGCGACGGTCGGCCGGTGCAGGCCGGCGCCCCCGCGGGAGAGGACCCCCGAGCCCACTTTGACGACCACGCGCTTCACGTGGGTCAGCCACGGCTGGCGATCAGCGGGAGGTGGCGCTTTGCGCGAGGTCATGGGTGCGCTGCTGTGCCGCCCGGAGCATGGCGGCCATCTCCTCCACCAGGGCCGGGACCCCCTCCCCCGTGAGCGCCGAGATGGGGACCAGGCGAATCCCCCGTGCGGCGCACAGGGCCCGGAGCCGGGCCAGCCCCTCGGCGTGGGGCAGATCAATCTTGTTCCCGGCGACGAGCCGCGGCCGGGCGAGGAGGGCCGGGTTGTACGCGCCGAGCTCGGCCTCGACCGTCGGCAGCGCCGCCGCCGAATCGCCGCCCCCATCCGACACGTCCACCACGTGGACCAGGAGACGCGTCCGCTCGATGTGGCGCAGGAAGCGGGTGCCCAGCCCCGCCCCGCCGGCTGCCCCCTCGATCAGGCCGGGGATGTCGGCGACGACAAAGCCACCGAACGGCGGGACGTGCACCACGCCCAGGTTCGGGGTGAGGGTCGTGAAGGGGTAGGCCGCGATCTTGGGGCGCGCGGCCGAGAAGGCGGCCAGGAGTGACGACTTGCCCGCGTTGGGGAGGCCCACCAGGCCGACGTCGGCAATGAGCTTGAGTTCGAGAAGGATGGTCCGGACTTCGCCCGGCGTGCCGGGCTCGGCGAAGCGGGGGGCCTGCCGGGTCGGCGTGGCGAACCGGGCGTTGCCGCGGCCGCCCTTGCCGCCCCGGGCCACCAGGGCCCGCTGGCCCTCCTCCACCAGATCGGCCAGGATCTCGCCGGTGTCGGCGTCCCGAACGACGGTGCCCAGGGGAACCTTGACGATGAGGTCGGCCCCGGCCGCGCCGTGCTGGTCCTTGCCCCGCCCGTGCTCCCCGCGCTCGGCGCGATAGAGCTGCTGGTACTTCTGGTCAATCAGGGTCTGGTAGGATCGGCTGGCCTCGATGTAGATGCTCCCCCCGTCCCCCCCGTCCCCCCCGTTGGGTCCGCCGCGCGGCACGAACTTCTCGCGCCGGAAGCTGACACAGCCGCGACCGCCGTCTCCGGCCCGGACCACGATGCGGGCGGTATCAACAAACATTGTCGATGTGGGATTGACGATTGCCGATTGACGGAACCTCGCCGGTCAAATCCACAATCGACATTCCGCAATCGAGAATCCGGTCAGTTGGCGGGGCTGATGGAGACGAAGCGGTCGCCGCCCCGTTGCTCGATCACAACGGTGCCGGCCACCTTGGCGAACAGCGTGTCGTCGCCGCCGATCCCCACGTTCCTGCCGGGCTTGAACCGCGTCCCGCGCTGCCGGACCAGGATGCTGCCGCCCGTCACGACCTGCCCGGCGAAGGCCTTCATTCCCAGGCGGCGCCCCGCGCTGTCCCGCCCGTTCCGCGAACTGCCCACGCCCTTCTTGTGTGCCATACCGTCCTCTTTTTTCGGCGTTGCGCGCCGTCGCGTCCTATGCCACGATTTCCGCGATCCGGACCCTGGTCAACTCCTGACGGTGGCCGGTCTTCCGGCGGTACTTCTTCCGCCGCTTGAACTTGAAGACGTCGATCTTTTCGCCCCGGGTCTGGGCCACGATCTCCGAGAGCACCTTGGCGCCCGAAAGGGTGGGCGTTCCCACCTTCACCGTGGCGCCGTCCGAGACCAGGAGGACCCGGTCCAGCTCGACCCGGCTGCCCACCTCGCCCGGGATCCGCTCCAGCGCCACGACGGCCCCCGGCTCGACCCGGTACTGTTTCCCCCCTGACTCGATGATGGCGTACACGGCCACTCCTTCCTTCCGAGGCGACAGCCGCTCTCGGGGCTGAACTCCCCGAAGCTCCGCAATCCGAGGTAGTTTTCCAGCCCCCTGAAAAAACGAGCCCGCCTCTCGTCGAGACGGGGAGTTTTCTATAGCACGGGGGCCCCATACTGTCAAGCATTTCCGGCAGCCTGACCGCCCGCAGGGGCAGATCGCCCCCTCCCGTTTTTCGCCTCGGTACCTGGTACCGGAGATGGGCTAAGTAGCCGTGTTCATTGATGCGACCCGAGACTTTTCAGGTGGAAGCCCAAGTGTACAAAGGATCGGAGCGTGCCAGTCCCGCCTCGAGCCGATCCAGGTGCCGGTGAACGGTCTCCGCCCGGGATGGGCGCGCTTTCCGGATGCGGTGGAGGAGGCACTGAACCGGGACGCCGCTGTCTGCGGACAATTCCTTCGGCGTGGCCAAGCTGTCGGCATCCACGTTGATCGTGATCTTCGCGCTCCCGCCCGACCATCTCTGCGCGAAGCCGCCCCCTTCCAGCAACATCCACCTTCCCGTCACGGATTCTTGGCGCTCGCCTGTAGACCCTCCTGAATTTTCTCCAGTCCGCGCTGCATCCGCCGCCCTGGGTATGACAGAGCCCACGACTCGACCGGTTGACCGCTCGACGACGCTTACCCCTCCAGCAGCGAGTACTTCCCGGGCGGGTAGGTCTCCTCGGGGAGCAGCTCGATCTCCCCGCCCAGGCTCTGCTGCAGCCGCTCAATGATCTCGGCCTCCTCGGCCTTCATCCACTCGGTGAGGTCGGGGGCGGCCCGGATCTTGACCCGAGGCAGCCCCTTGCGCGCCATGCGCCATTCCACCTCGCGTAGCGCCTGGTGGGCGATGGAGGCGGTGGAGCGCACCCACCCCAGCCCCCCGCAGGCCGCGCAGGTCTGACTGAGGGCCTGGTTCAGGCCCTGCCGCACGCGCTTGCGCGTCATCTCGACCAGCCCCAGCTCCGACAGCAAGGACACGTTGGTGGGGGAGCGATCGGCCTTGAGCGCCTCCTTGAGGTCGGCCATCACCTTGTCCCGGTTCTCCTGGCGGGCCATGTCAATGAAGTCAATGATGATGATCCCGCCGAGATCCCGCAGGCGGACCTGCCGGGCGATCTCCCTGGCGGCCTCCCGGTTCGTCTTGAGGATGGTCTCCTCGAAGTCGTGCTTGCCCACGTACTTGCCCGTGTTGATGTCCACGGAGACCAGCGCCTCGGTCTGCTCGATGACGAGGTAGCCGCCGGACTTGAGCCACACCTTGCTCCGCAGGGCCTTCTCGATCTCCTTCTCGATGCCGAAGCTCTTGAAGATGGGCTCGTCCTCGGTGTACAGGAACAGGAGCTGGCGGAGTTCGGGGAACAGCGACTCGGTGTACTCCAGGCAGCGCTCGTACTCGACGGCCGAGTCCACCACCAGCCGCGTGACCTCCTGGGTGATCAGGTCGCGGAAGATGCGGAAGATGAGATCCAGGTCCTTCTGCACCAGGGCCGGGGCCTTGAGGGCCTCGGCCCTGGCCCGGATCTGGCGCCAGGTCGAGCGCAGGAACTCGAAGTCGGCCTGGATCTCCGCCCGGGAGCGCCCGACGCCCGCGGTCCGGACGATGACCCCCTCGCGCGGGACGTTGATCTCCTCGATGATCTGCTTGAGGCGCGACCGCTCCGCCTCGTCCTCGATCTTGCGCGAGACGCCCACGTGCGACTCCGTGGGCATGTACACCAGGTAGCGCCCCGGCAGGGTCACGTGGGAGGTGATGCGGGCCCCCTTGGTGCCCAGGGGCTCCCGCGCCACCTGCACCAGGACCTCCTGCCCTTCCTGGACCAGCTCCTCGATGGAGGCGTGGGAGGGCCGCCGCGGGCGGCGGCGCCGCTCCCCGCGGCGCGGGGGCGGCGCCTCCAGGTCGGGCGCCTCGCCCTGCCTGTCCTCGCCGTCCAGGGCGAGCAGCTCCTCGTACTCCTCCACCTCCTCGTAGATGTCCCGGACGTAGAGGAAGGCGTCCCGGGCGAGGCCGATGTCCACGAAGGCGGCCTGCATCCCCGGCAGGATCTTCAGGATCCGGCCCTTGTAGATGTTGCCGGCCAGGCTCTGGGAGTGGGCGTTGTCAATGAGGAGCTCGACCAGGGTGCCGTCCTCCATGACGGCCACCCGGGTCTCGACCAGGGAGGAGTTGACGATGATCTCGCGTTTCATCGGGCAGACCTCGTTCCCCCGTCCGCCGGGGCCCCACGGCCGGACCGTGGGGTCGGCGACGGGAAGCCCGGGAGGCCTACCCCTGGCCCTCGAGGGCGAGGGCCGTCCGCGTGATCCGCAGGGACGAGACCAGCCGATCCAGTTGGCCGGGAGGGGCCCACCGTGCCAGGAAGGTCCGCATGACCGCCTGCGGCTTGACGCTGCCGCCCAGGCCGGCCCGCAGGACGAGGTCCCACCGGGGCCGCCCGTCCTCTCGGGTGGCGGTGAACTCCTGGACAAAGGGCTGGGCGTCGAGGGTCACCTTCTCCCCCTTCTTGGACACCTCGACGGGAATGGGACCCTGCGCCAGAAACTGGGCGCAGGCCCCGGCGTGCCCGAGGGCGGCCAGGATGGCAGGATCCCAGCCGTTCGGCGGCAACCGAATCTGGTACGCGGCACCTCGTACCCCGGCGGAAAGCGACGGCCCGGTCAGGGGCGCTTCCCAGGTCCGGAGAATCTTGAGTTCGGGCGGGAGCTGCGCGTTCCAGCGCGCCAGGAGGTCCGCCGGCTCCATCCGCAGAGTGAGCTCCACCTCCCCGAGTTCCCGCAGGCCCTCCACGCCCACGGCCAGCGCCTGGGCCACCGAGACCTTCGGTTGGGGGTTGAAGCCCTGGGTGTATGCCAGCGGCACGCCGGCGCGCCGCAGCGCGCGCCGCAACGCCCGCATCAGTTCGAGGTGGGAGAGGTAGCGCAGCTCCCCCACCTTCCGGAATTCGAATCGGATCTTCTGGACCGGCGGCGGCGCGGGCTCGGGCCGGGGCGGCACTCGGGGCACCCATTGCGTATCGCCCGTTCGGGCGGCAATGGGTCCCGGGCACTCGGGTTTTTCCTGAGTGCCGGACCCCCCGACTGCCTGATGGCCTTCCCCCGCAGCGCCCGGCCCGCCGCGCTCCAGGCGCGGCGCGCGGCCACCCACGCTGTCGCACCCTGAGGGTGCCCGGGACCCGGCTGGCGGCGATATTTCGATGATGCCCACCTTCTCCGCCCATGTCCGCCAGTTGGGGACGCAGACCTCGCCGCAGTTGCTGCACGGCCCCGCGTGACAGTCGGGCGTCCCCTTGGCCTGCAGCGCCTTCCTGTACTCGCGCGTGAGGAACGCCTTGGAGACACCGCAGTCAATGTGGTCCCAGGGCAGAGGATCCTCCAGGCCGCGCGGCCGGTTGGCGATGGCGTACGGATCCACGCCCGCATCCTGAAGCGCCTCCATCCAGGTGTCGAACTTGAGCTGCTCGGTCCACCCGTCGAAGCGGCATCCCCGCTGCTGGCCCAGGGCGATGGCGGCACCCACCTCCCGGCCGCCCAGGGTAAACACCGCCTCCAGGAAGGAAGACTCCACATGATGCCACTTGAAATCGATCCGCGCCTCGCGCAGCCGTCTCTTGAGATAGGCCTGCTTCTCCCTGAGGAGCGGCATCGGCTCCTGCGGGAACCACTGGAAGGGGGTGTGCGGCTTGGGGACGAAGGAGCTCACGCTGACCGTCAGGCCGAAGCCCCGCGGGCTCTCCCGCCGGGCGATCCGGGCCGATTCCTTGGCCACGCGCACCAGCTCGTCCAGATCCTCCTGGGTCTCGGTGGGCAGGCCGATCATGAAGTAGAACTTCACCGACTCCCAGCCGGCCCGCGCCGCGTTCTGAACGGCGGTGAAGATCTGCTCCTCGTCGAAGCCTTCCTTGTTGATCACCTTCCGCAAGCGCGCCGAGCCCGCCTCGGGGGCGATGGTGAACCCGGTCTTGCGCACTTTGCCGATCTCCTCGGCGATCTCCCGGTTCCGGTTCAGCGCCTCCACCCGGAGCGACGGGAGGCTGAGGGACGTCCTGTCCGGGATCAGGCCGGCCATGAGGGGCGGCACCAGGTCGCGCAGACACGTGAGGTCAGCGATGGACAGGGAGGACAGGGACACCTCCTCGTAGCCGGTCCCCACCCGCGCCCCCTCCACCATGGCCCGGATCTTTTCGGCCGAATGCTCTCGGATCGGACGGTAGATGTAGCCCGCCTGGCAGAAGCGGCACCCCTGCGCGCAGCCCCGCATCACCTCGATGTTGGCCCGGTCGTGGACGATCTCCAGGTAGGGGACGGGGAACCGCCCGTAATCCACCACGTCGAGCTTCAGGGCGGTCCGCTTGCGCACCACCTCGCCCGGCCGGTGCAGGGCGGGAACGTACATCCCGGCGATTCCCTTCACCGCGCGCAGGAGATCCTCCCGCGATCCGCCCGCCCCCTTCCAGGCCCGGACGACCTCGCACAGCTCCAGCGTCGCCTCCTCGCCGTCGCCGATGAGGAAGGCATCCATGAAGTCCGCCAGCGGCTCCGGCGCGAAGGCCACGGGGCCGCCGGCCACGATCAGCGGGTGGCGGGCATCCCGCTCCGACGCCCGCAAGGGGATACCGGCCAGCTCCAGCATGGTGAGGATCGTGGCGAAGGACAGCTCGTACTGCAGGGTGAACCCCACGATATCGAAGCTGGCCAGGGGCAGGCTCGACTCGTGGCTGCACAGGGGGAGCCGGTGCTGCCGGAGCAGCGCCTCCGCATCCAGCCAGGGGGCGTATACGCGCTCCGCCAGGATCTCCGGCCGTGCGTTCAGGAGCTGGTACAGGATCTTGAGACCGAGGTGGGACATCCCGATTTCATAGGCGTCGGGAAACGCCAGGGCCACCCGCACCTCGGCTGCCGCCGGATCCTTGGTGACAGCGTTCCACTCCCCGGCGATGTAACGGGAAGGCTTGCTGACGAAAGGCAGGAGGTGTTCCTGGAAGGCCGATCTATACGAGGCCAGGGGCCCTGGCATAATCCGCTCCTCTTGGGTGGGCATCATATCCCACGGGGCCCCGGAATGCAACCGGGAAGGCCGTGATCCCCGGCGAAGCGCGTGCGCACGCCTGAGGTCTTGCACCCCCGAGGTTCATGCCCGAGAGGGGGCGCCCAGACGTGGCCGGAGATTCGGCGAAGGGCGGATTCAGGAGCGAGGGCCAGGCCACTTTAGCCCCGGAGGTCGCCATGGCCTGCATGGATCGAGGCGAGGGCGCGACGCTGCCGTCCTGGAGAGGGAGACCGAGGGAGCCCGAACGCCCTGGCCTCGAATCGGGACCCGGGGCGGGGAAGCCAGGGCCTTTGGCGAGGTCGGGCTGCTCCTGCCCGGCTCCCTCCGGCGCCCCTCCCGGGGAGCCGCCGTGCCTCTGGCAAGCTCTGGCGGATTCGGACCGACAAACAGTGTTACGCCGTACCTGCGCGCGCCTCGCGCTCCGCCTTGGCCAGGTCGGCGAAGTTGGCCCGACCCAGGACGCCCATCATTTTCTCCTGCGCCTCTTCCCAGATGGGGTGGATAGGGCAGATCTTGTCGCGGCTGCACTCCCCCTCGCCGATCAGACAGACGTTCAGACAGATCGGCCCCTCGATGGCCTCGATCACATCCTTCACCGTGATCTCGCTCGCCGGCCGTGCCAGCGAGAAGCCGCCCTTCGCGCCCCGATGTGACTTGACCACACCGGCCTTGGCCAGCGCCTGGAAGATCTTGGCCAGAAACCGGGGGGGGACATCCTGGGCCTTGGCAATGGCGGACAGCATGCTGACCTTCCCGTCCTCCTGCTGAGCAAGGTAGAGGACCCCGCGGATGCCGTACTCACCACCACGTGTGAGCTTCATGGACTCGCCTCCTGCTCGGATTTTTGGGACAAATTAGACCTTAGGCGCACCCCGGAGAAGGAAAGAGCAAACCGCATACCATGAGGGATGTTTCTTGGAACTGTGGACTTGCCAGGATTCACTCCGGAGACCAGATTCGTGGATTGCCCTTTCGTGTCAACCAGTTACATAGTTGGATCGACCTGTTGGGGAGATGGGGCTTCCGGATCATCCGGGACATTTTTGACCCCGCACCGCAGAGCTGTGCGGGATATGCCTCAATCCTTGTCTGCTTTCTCTGTTTGATTTCCCCCACTCGGATTCCTGGAAAGGATGAGTCGGGAATCCGACCGAAGTGGCGCATCGCGCCAGACAGGCCAAGCGGCCTGACTGAAGGGCTTACAGGGCGGCGAGGATGCCCCCGTCCACGTAAATGATCTGACCGTTCACGAAATCCGAGGCCCGGGACGCGAGGAAGACGGCCGCCCCCGACGAGCTCCTCGGGTTCCCCCAGCGTCCGGCCGGCGTCCGCGATCGAATCCAGGCGTCGAACTCCCGATTCTCCTTGAGCGGCCGATTCATCTCCGTGGCAAAGTATCCCGGCCCGATGCCGTTCACCTGGATGTTGTGCTTCCCCCACTCGACGGCCATGGCCTTGGTCAGCATCTTCACCCCGCCCTTGGCCGCGGTGTAGGCGCCGACGGTGGGCCGCCCCATCTCGCACATCAAGGAGCAGATGTTGACGATCTTGCCGGCCTTCCGGGCGATCATGCCCCGGACGACCTGCCGTGTCACCAGGAAGACCCCGGTGAGGTTGATATCCAGCACCTCGCGCCAGAGGCTCTCCTCGAACTGCTCCAGCGGGCTGCGCCGCTGGATTCCGGCATTGTTCACCAGGATGTCAATCTGGCCGACCTCCCGCTCCAGGGCCGGGATCCTCTCCTGGACCTCGGCGGCCCTGGACACGTCGAAGCGGCACCCGGTGACCCGAAGGCCTTCGGCCTGAAGCCGCGAGACCGCCTCGGCAAGCTTGGCCTCGTTGCGCCCGTTCAGGACGAGGGCCGCGCCCGCCTGTCCCAGGCCCCGCGCGATGGCAAGCCCGAGCCCCTGGTACGAGCCGGTTACAAGGGCGACCTTGCCGGTCAGATCGAACAGATGAGTGGTCATCGTCCCGTGCCTCCCCCCGCCCCCTCCGTGCTCCGCCCCACACGCCCGCGCGGCCTCACCACACGGCGCGCAGGACCAGCCGGAGGGCGAAGATCGCCACCGCCACGGCCAGGAGGCGGCGGATCGGCTCGCCCCGCATCCGTGTCGAGACAAATGCCCCGAGCTGTGCCCCCAGCAGCACCCCGAGCCCCATGCTCGCCGCGACCGCCAGCTGCACCTCGCCCTGCCGCAGGAAGATCAGCGCCCCGGTCAGACTGGTGATGGCCAGGACGAAATGCGACGTGGCGGTGGCCGCGTGCACGGGCAGCCCCAGCACCACGATCAGGAACGGCACGTGGATGATCCCGCCCCCGACCCCGAACAGGCTGGACAGGACGCCGACCAGGAAGCTGATCAGGATCCCCAGGCGCATGGCGGGGGAGCCGGGCGATTGCAGCGCCGCCCCCGTCGCCTCGCCCCGCGTGCCTCCCGGGGCGAGCAGCCGGTCCCCCCGATGGAGCAGGACCGCCACCCCCAGCAGGATCCCGCCGAACAGCACGCTGAACCACCGCGAGCTGAGATGCTGCACCAGCCGCGCCCCGAGGAGGGCCCCGGGGATCGTGGCCGCGGCGAACAGGATCCCCATGGTATACAGGACGCGGCCCTGCAGCATGTAGGCGATGCTGCCCGACAGCGCGTTGAAGAAGACCACCGCCAGGGAGGTGCCCACGGCCTGCGGCGGCGTGAAGGAAAAGCCCAAGAGCAGGAGCGGGACGATCATCCATCCTCCCCCGGCCCCGATGAGGGTCCCCAGGGCGCCGATGGCGAGCCCCGAGAAAAACAGGAGGGCTGTGTTCAGCATGCCGCGTCTCCGCAGGCCCCGTGGGCGTACTGCCTCCGGATCACCGGAGGGGTCCCGAGCCTCGCGGCATACATATCGCGGAGGGCCGCAGCGGGTCAAGCCCAGGCTGGCGGCCGTGAGCTGTCCGGAGGTTCTGACCCCCGCGCCGGGCCCTGCGGCTCTCCCCTGCGGCTCCCATCTCCCGATCCGATCGGGCAGCCTCGCCCCTCTCGCGGTCGGCCGTCTTCCTTGACAGGGGCAGGTCGCGATGATAGAAGAGGATGGTACCGGGCTTCCGCGCGCGTGGTGAGCCATGTCGAAAATGATCGGTGTCCTGGGCGGGATGGGCCCGGCGGCCACGGCCGATTTCTACCAGAAGATCATTCGGGCCACCCCAGCCAAGACGGACCAGGACCACCTCAAGGTCCTCATCTTCAGCAATCCCCAGGTCCCGGATCGGACGGCGGCCATCCGGGGCGAGGGACCCGACCCCCTGCCGGTCCTGGTGGCGAGCGCCGAGGTCCTGGTCCAGGGCGGCGCCGACCTCATCGCCATCCCCTGCGTCACCGCCCATTACTACTACGCGGCCCTGCAGCGGGCCGTGAGCGTCCCCATCCTGCACCTGATCGGCGAAACGGTGACGGCCGTGCTGAGTCAGTACCCGGGCCTCCGCCGCCTGGGCCTGCTGGCCACCACCGGGACTCTGGAGGGCCGCCTGTTCGAACCCTATCTCGAGCCCCGGGGCTTCACGCTGCTCACCCCGGATCCCTCGCTCCAGGCCGCCGCGGTCATGGAGGCGATCTACGCGGTCAAACACGGGGAGCCGCTGGAGCGGCCCTGCCGTTTGATCCGCGAGGCGGCCGAGCATCTCCGGCAGCGCGGGGCCGAGGCCATCATCGCCGGCTGCACCGAGATCCCCCTGATCCTCCCGGAGGGGGAGCTCGCCGTCCCTGTCATCGATCCGACGTGGATCCTGGCCCAGGCGGCCGTCCGCCGCGCCCTGGATCCGGATCGGCCGCATGCCGCGCCCAGCCAGCGCTGCTATAAGGATCGGGGCTGACCCCTCACGCAATGCAAAATCGCAACCCGACAACCGACCACGGACCACTGAAATCAGGCCATGCCCCGTTTTCAATCGCCCATCGTCAGTCGTCCATTGGGCGGGAGTGCATCGCGTGATCGAGTTCCGCGGCGTCAACAAGTGGTTCGGCCCCCTGCACGTCCTCAAGGACATCAGCCTGGTTGTCCGGGCGGGCGAGGTCGTGGTGGTCTGCGGCCCCAGCGGCTCCGGCAAGAGCACCTTGATCCGCTGCATCAACAAGCTGGAGCCGATCCAGCAGGGCGAGATCGTGGTGGACGGCATGTCGCTCAACGATCCCAGCACCGACATCACCAGGCTGCGGGCCGAGGTCGGGATGGTCTTCCAGCAGTTCAACCTCTACCCGCACATGACCGCGCTTGAGAACATCACCCTCGCCCCCCTCAAGGTGCGCCGGCAGTCCCGGGAAGAGGCGGAGCGGATCGCCCGGGACCTGCTGGCCAAGGTCGGCATCCCCGAGAAGGCGGACAACTATCCGGCCCAGCTCTCGGGCGGCCAGCAGCAGCGGGTGGCCATCGCCCGGGCCCTGGCCATGCAGCCCAAGATCATGCTGTTCGACGAGCCGACCTCGGCCCTGGATCCCGAGATGATCAACGAGGTGCTGGACGTGATGGTCAATCTGGCCCGGGAGGGGATGACCATGATCGTGGTGACCCACGAGATGGGCTTCGCCAAGAAGGTGGCCCACCGCATCCTCTTCATGGATGAGGGGCGGATCGTCGAGGAGGGCGGGCCCCACGAGTTCTTCGCCAACCCCAAGGAAGAGCGGACCCGGACCTTCCTGAGCAAGATCCTGGTCCACTAGCCGACCGGGGAGTGACGATCTGTAACTGCCGATTGCCGACGGCAGACGGCGCGGCGGCAGGGGCCGCCCCGCCGCCTGCCACGACCCGCCATGACAACCCACACAGAGGGAGGGAGACCATGCGAAGGCCATCACTTCCCACAGCGGGCATTGGGCTGAGCCTGCTTGCCGCTCTCCTGGTCCTGGCCCTGGCGGGCCAGGCCGCCGCCGGCAGCACCCTGGAGGCGGTCAAGCAGCGCGGCAAGCTCATCGCGGGGGTCAAGACCGACTTCCCGCCCTTCGGCTACGTGGACAGCAGCGGCAAGAACCTGGGGTACGACGTGGACGTGGCCCACTACTTCGCCAAGGCCCTGTTCGGCGACGAGAACAGGGTGGAGCTGGTGGCGGTCACCTCGGGCAACCGCATCCCCTTCCTGCAGAGCGGGAAGATCGACATCATCATCGCCACGGTCACCGTCACCGACGAGCGCCGGCAGGTGGTGGAGTTCTCGGACCCCTACTTCCTCTCGGGCTCGCTTCTCCTCGTCCCCAAGAATAGCCCCATCCGGGGTGTCGAGGATCTGGCGGGCAAGACCGTGGCCGTCATCCAGGGGGCCATCCAGGACAAGGACATCGAGCAACTGGCCCCCAAGGCCAACCGGGTGAAGTACGGGAAGGTCTCCGAGGCCGTCCTCGCCGTCAAGGGCGGTCGGGCGGATGCCTTCGCCCAGGACGACATCCTCATCCTGACGCTGGCCAAGGAAAATCCGGACATGAAGGCGGTGGGGAAGCCCTTCATCCCGCGCCCCTACGGCATCGCCGTGCGGAAGGGCGATCTGGAGTTCATCAAGTGGGTGAACGGGGCGCTGGCCCAGATGCGGAAGGACGGGACCTACGACCGGCTCTGGAAGAAGTACTTCGGCGAGGTCGAGGCCTTCCTGGTCAAACCCTGAGGCGCATGGCGATCAGACGCACCCAGGGGGTACCCGGCGCTCTGGCACTCTGGCCGCCTCCCTCAGTGCCTGAGTGCCCGAGTGCCTGAGTGCCGGGACTCATATGTCGTTCTCGTGGCTGGCCATCTGGGAGGGACTCCCCTACCTGCTGCAGGGGGCCGGGCTGACCATCCTCATCTCGGCCGCGGCCATGCTCCTGGCGCTGCTCGTGGGGATGGCCGTGGCCCTGCTCTCCCAGCTCCCGTGGCGACCGCTGCGCGGCCTCGTCCGGGCCTACGTCGAGATCTTTCGCAACACCCCCCTGCTCATCCAGCTCTTCATTGTGTACTTCGGCCTGCCCCAGCTCGGCCTCAGGCTGTCGGCCTTCCTCTCGGGCCTCACGGCCCTCACCCTGTACACCGCGGCCTACAACACCGAGATCTTTCGCGCCGGCCTCGAGGCCGTGCCCAGGGGCCAGCACGAGGCGGCGCGCTCCACCGGCCTGTCCCCGCTCCAGGAGGCGCTCTACGTCATCATCCCCCAGGCGATCCGGATCTCCTTCCCGGCCCTGGGCAACAACCTGGTGTCGCTGGTGAAGAACACGTCGCTGGTCTCGACCATCGGCATGGTCGAGCTGATGTTCGTGGCCAACGACATCTCGTTCAACAACTTCCGGTCCTTCGAGATCTACGGGGCCACGGCCGTGCTGTACGTGATCCTGGTCATGGTCCTGACGCGGATCCTGGTCAGCACGGAGAACCGGCTCCTGCACCGGGGCAGGTAGCGCGCCCATGGATCTGTCCGTCATCGCCGAGAGCCTCCCCTACCTGCTGCGGGGGACCCTGAGCACGGTGCAGATCGCGGCCGCCGTCATCCTCCTCGGCACCGCGGCGGGGCTCCTGGCGGGGCTGCTGCGCTTCGTCCCCTGGGCGCCCGTTCGAACCGCCGTGGCCTGGAGCGTCGAGTTCGTCCGCGCCGTGCCCCTGCTCCTCCAGATCTTTTTCATCTTCTTCGGCCTGCCGGCCATCGGCCTCAGGATCTCCACCTACCCCGCGGCCGTGCTGGCCATGTCGCTCTGGATGATGGCGAACACGGCCGAGGTGGTCCGGGGCGGGATCCAGTCCATCCCCCGGGGGCAGACGGAGGCGGCGCGGTCCACGGGACTCGGCTGGGGGCAGACCATGCGCTACGTCCTCTTCCCCCAGGCCGTCCGCCGCATGATCCCCCCCTTCGTCGGCCTGTGCACGATCCTGGTCAAGGATACATCGCTGGCCGCCATCATCGGGGTCTTCGAGCTCACGCGGGCCGCCCAGGAGACCATCGAGCGCACCTTCCGCTCCTTCGAGATCTACCTGCTCGCCGCGGCCATCTACTTCTGCCTGAGCTATCCGCTCTCCCTCCTGGCCCAACGCGCCGAAGCGCGCCTCTTGCGACACTAGCCCGCCCAAAGGATAGGCAGCGCCTGAACCCGTTGCCCATCCCGAAGGCAGGATGGGCGGCCCGGGACCGGCCCCGCCCCGCCGGCCGCGCCCCTGCTCCCCGCCTGCAAAATCCAGCGGTTCGACCCCCCAGCCAAGCGCCGATCATCCCCCGCGGAGGGCAGGCACGCCGGATGCTGAGAGTGAGCGGGACCGGCCGGGGCGCCTTCCGGCCGGCCGCGCGTCCTGCTGACCCTTGCAGAGAACAAGCCGCCCTCGAGGAGGACAGGCCCATGCGGTCCCGGCGTGGCGTCGTACTGGTCGGAGCGATCCTGATGCTGGCAACCGTCGGGATGCTGGCCCCTCCTGCGGGCGGGCAGCAGGCGCCGGCCGTCCCGACGCCCCCGGCCGCGCCCGCTCCCCCGTCCCCGAAAATTGACAGCGGCGACACGGCCTGGATGCTGACCTCGGCCGCCCTGGTCCTGATGATGACGGCGCCGGGCCTGGCCCTCTTCTACGGGGGCATGGTCCGGCGCCACAACGTGCTCGGCACCATCATGCAGAGCTTCATCATCATGGCCCTGATCAGCATCCAGTGGGTTCTGTGGGGCTACAGCGTGGCCTTCGGGCCAGACGTGGGCGGGCTGTTCGGCAACCTGTCGTGGGCGGGGCTCAAGGGGGTCGGGCTCTCCCCCAACCCGGAGTACGCCGCCACGATCCCCCACCAGGCCTTCATGATCTACCAGCTCATGTTCGCCATCATCACCCCGGCCCTCATCACGGGCGCCTTCGCCGAGCGGATGAAGTTCGGCGCCTTCCTGGTCTTCACGCTGCTCTGGGCGACCTTCATCTACGATCCGCTGGCCCACTGGGTCTGGGGAACGGGCGGCTGGCTGCGCAACCTGGGCGCCCTGGATTTCGCCGGCGGGACGGTGGTGCACGTGAGCTCAGGCGTCTCCGCCCTGGCTGCCGCCCTCCTGGTGGGGAAGCGGCGGGGCTTCGGCAGCGAGCCCATGCCGCCGCACAATCTGCCCCTCACCATCACCGGGGCCGCCATGCTCTGGGTGGGCTGGTTCGGCTTCAACGCGGGGAGCGCCTTGAGCTCGGGTGCCCTGGCCACCAGCGCCTTCGTCGCCACCCACATCGCCACCGCCGCGGCCACGCTGTCCTGGATGCTCACCGAATGGCTCGCCCGGGGCAAGCCCACCGTGCTGGGCGCCGCCTCGGGCGCCGTGGCGGGCCTCGTGGCCATCACGCCCGCGTCCGGCTTCGTGGGACCCCTGTCCTCCATCCTGATCGGAGGCGTCGCCGGCTACCTTTGCTACAACGCCTGTAACCTGAAGACCAGGATGGGCTACGACGACTCCCTGGACGTCGTCGGCGTGCACGGCGTCGGCGGAACGTGGGGGGCCATCGCCACCGGGCTGTTCGCCAGCAAGGCGGTGAACGAGGCGGGAAACGATGGCCTGCTCTTCGGCAACCCGGGCCTCCTGGGCATCCAGGTCCTCGGCGTCCTGGCCACCTGGATCTTCGCCTTCATCGGCGCCCTGATCCTCCTCAAGATCGTGGACGTGGTGATGGGCCTGCGGGTGGAGGAGGAGCACGAGATCGCCGGCCTCGATCTCAGCCAGCACAACGAGAGCGCCTACGCCCTCGGCATGGCGGGCACCACGGGATTCGGCGCCGGATTGACCCTGCCCAAGCCCTGAGACCCCCCGCCCCCGCCACGGAGGTCCCGGCTCTCCCCCCGAACCTCCGGTCCGTCGGCCCGCGACCGCCTCGGCCCTCCCCGCGGCCACGCGACCCGTTCTTCCCCTCTTCTGCCCGGGTTCGGGCGCCGCGGGCACCGCCGCGAGCGCGCCGCTTGCCTTGACCCGGGCCCTGTCCCCCGGTATAGTGCCCTTGGTCTCGCGCGGGCCGCCCGCCGCGCACGATCCGGAGAAGTCATGGCCGATCCGCTCCGTGCATTGACACGCCTCTTCCGCTGGGGCACCCCCGCCCCGACCAGGCGGGAGGCCCCGGGAATCTCCTACGGCCCGGACTCGGAGGTGGCCCTCCGCCTCCAGGGCCTGCTGGAGGCCAGGGTCCCGGCCGTGCCCCCGGGGGACGGCGAGGCGCTGCGGGCCGCGCTGCTGCCGGCCGTGAAGGCGTTCATCGGCGAGGAGCGGGCCCGGATCGAGGCGGCCCACCGGGACGGCTCGAGCGGCCTCGAGGTGGTGGCCCGGCACGCGGACCTGGTGGATGCGCTCATCGGCCAGCTCTTCCGCCTGGCCCACGGGTCCGTGGCCGCGCCGCTCAGGGCGGAGAGCGAGGGCTGCGCCGTGGCGGCCCTGGGCGGCTACGGGCGGCGGGAGCTGAATCCGGGCTCGGACGTGGATGTGATGTTCCTGTACCCGCGGCGGCTGGACGGCTACGTCAAAGCGATCCTGAACCACGTCCTGTACTTCCTGTGGGACCTGGGCTTCGACGTGGGCCATAGCTGCCGCTCCCTGAACGACGCCCTCCAGATGATGGAGGCGGACCTCACGGCGCGCACCTCCATGCTGGAGGCGCGCTTCCTGGCCGGGCATCCCGGGGTCTTCGCCGACTTCCAGGAGCGGATGTGGCGGGCGCTGCAGGGACGGCGGGCGGAGCAGTACATCCAGGCCAAGCTCCAGGAGCAGCTCCGGCGTCACGAGAAGTACGGGGGCTCCGTCTATCTGCAGGAGCCCAACGTCAAGGAGGGTCCCGGCGGGTTGCGGGACTTCCACACGGCCCTCTGGGTGGCGCGCGCCCGGCACCGGCTGGACGACCTCCACGCCCTGCCGGCCCTGGGCCTGCTCAGCCCCGTGGAGCTGGCGCAGTGCCTGCAGGCGCTGGACTTCCTGCTGCGCGTGCGGAGCGAGCTGCACTATCTGCACGGCGGCAAGAGCGACGTCCTGAGCCTGTCCGTGCAGGTCCCGGTGGCCGCCAACCTGGGCTTCCGGGATGAGGCGACCTTCGGGGTCGAACGGTTCATGCAGCAGTACTACCTCCGGGCGGGGGCGCTGCACCAGCTCTCCGGCCGCCTCATCGAGCACTGCGCGGCCCGCCCCGGCTCCCACGTGGAGGCCGTGATGAAGAAGCTGCGGGCCCGGGACATCGGGGACGACTTCACCGAGCTGAACCGCCAGATCCACATCCTCCCGACGCAGCGCCACTGCTTCCAGGAGGATCCGATCCGGCTCCTGAAGATCTTCTGGTACCGTCTACAGATGGGCTACGAACTCTCCCCGGAGGCCAAGGGGGCCATCCGGAGCAGCCTGGCCCTGATCGACGACGAGTTCCGGCGCTCGAACCGGGCCCTGGGATTCTTCCTGGCCATCCTCAAGGCGCCGCGCGGCGTGGCCGACACCCTGCGCCAGATGCACCAGTTGGGCGTGCTCCCGGCCTACCTCCCCGAGTTCGCCCGGATCTCCTGCCTGGTGCAGTTCGATCACTACCACCGCTACACGGTGGACGAGCACACCTTCGTCCTGCTGGATCACCTGGAAGGGCTGGCCGACACCGTGGATCCCCGCTTGCAGGAGTTCCGGCGCATCGCCGGCGAGCTGAAGAAGCCGGAGATCCTGAAGCTGGCCATCCTCCTCCACGACATCGGCAAGGGGGAGGGGCACGGCCACGTGGAGCGCGGCGTCTCGCTCGCCGAGCAGGCGCTCGCCCGCATGGGCCTGGCCGAGGCGGACATCGCCGACGTGAAGTTCCTGGTGGCCCAGCACCTCAGCATGGCGCACATCGCCGAACGCCGGGACCTGGATGACGAGCGGCTCATCATCGAGTTCGCGCGCCTGGTGGGGGACGAGGACCTGCTGAAGATGCTGTACCTGCTCACCTACCTGGACATCAACGCCGTGGGCCCCCAGGTGTGGACCGACTGGAAGGGGACCCTGCTCTGGGAGCTGTTCATCAAGACCCATACCATCCTCACCCGCGGCGTCCCCGAGGGGGAGGAGGAGCAGCGCAAGGCCGCCGCCCGGGGCGCGGCCCTGGTGGCGGAGCTGGGTCCGGAGTTCGGCGCCGGGCTGGTGCGCCAGCACCTGGACCTCATGCCCCTCCGCTATGTCCTGACCACCAGCAGCACCAGGGTGGCGCAGCACCTGGAGCTCATCGAGCAGGTCCGCCGCGGCGAGCCGGTGGCGGTCCGCTGGACCGCGTACCCCATGGCGGGATACTCCGAGGTGGCGGTGTGCGCGCCGGGGGCCCCCGGGCGCTTCGCCAAGGTCGTCGGGACCCTCACCGCCAACGGGATCAACATCCTCTCGGCGCAGCTCTTCAGCCGGGCCGACGGGGTCTTCATCCGCACCTTCCAGGTGAGCGACGGCCGGGGCGCCGCCCTGGAGGATGAGACGGTGTGGCACCGCTTCGCGCGGGATCTGAAGCAGGTCATCCTGGACCAGGTGAATGTGCGAGCGCTGATCAAGGATCGCCGGCGCGACCTCCTGGCCAAGCCGATCCCCCGGGGCGGCGAGCTCCACACGCGGGTCGAGTTCGACAACGTCGTTTCGGACCGCTACACGGTGATTGACGTCCGCGCCCAGGACCGCCTGGGGCTGCTGTACGTGATCACCAGCACGCTCTCGGAGATGGACCTGGACGTGACCCTGGCCAAGATCGCCACGGAGGTGGATCAGGCCATGGACGTCTTCTACGTCACCGAGAAGGACGGGAGCAAGGTGGCCGAGGGTCCCCGGATGGAGGCGATCCGCGAGACCCTCACCCGCGCCATCGCCGAAGGGATCGCCTAATCCGCCCTGGCAATCTGGCGACTGGGCACGCCGGCAACCAGGATCCCCTGGCTTTTCGATGCGCAGATTGTCTGAGTGCCCGGCTGCCCGAGTGCCATTTCTCCGGAGGGGCCGTGCGCATTGACGGCCACACCAAGCTGGCCTTCGTCCTGGGCCACCCCGTGGGCCACAGCCTGTCCCCGCTCCTGCACCAGGCGGCCTTTGCGGCCGCCGGGCTGAACGCCGTTTACCTGCCGTGGGCCGTCCCGCCGGAGCGTTTGGCCGCGGCCATCCAGGGACTGCGCGCCATGGAGAACCTGCTCGGCGCCAACGTGACCATCCCCCACAAGGAGGCCATCCTTCCCCTCCTCGACGACCTCACCCCCGAGGCCGAGGCGGTGGGGGCTGTCAACACGGTCGTGCCCCGGGACGGCAGGCTCGTGGGAGACAACACCGACGGCGCCGGGTTTCTCGCCGCCCTGCGCGAGGAGCTGGGGTGTGATCCGCAGGGTCTCAGCGCGGCGATCCTGGGGGCGGGCGGGGCCGCCCGAGCCGTGGCGATGAGCCTGGCCAGGGCCGGCGCCCGCCGCCTCGTTCTCGTGAATCGCAGCCTCGGGCGGGCGAATCGTCTGGCCACGCTCGTGGCCGCGCACTATCCGGACTGTCAGGTCACGGCCCAGCCCTTGCATCTTGGCTGGAAGGTTTCCGAAGTGCCCGAAATCCGGCTGGTGGTCAATACGACCTCCGTGGGGCTTCAGCCCAGCGATCCGCCGCTCTTCGACTACGCCAGCCTGTCCGAGGCCATCGCGGTTTGCGACCTGATCTACAACCCGGCGGAGACTCCCCTCCTGCGGGCCGCTCGGGCGCAGGGGTGCCGGTCGGGAAACGGACTGCCCATGCTGGTCCGGCAGGGGGCCCTGACCTTCGAGCGGTGGACGGGCAGGCCCGCGCCCGTTCGGGCGATGCGGGAGGCCCTGGGGCTCCCCCCGGGGGGAGTTTTCCCTTGACAAGCAGGGGCGGACGGCTAACATGATGTTTCCCCCCGACGGGGCGGGCGGGACGCTGCACCGAGGGAGCTCATGGCAGCAGGAGGCGTGCGCCTTGGCGAGATGCTGGTCAAGGCGGCCCTGATCACCAAGGAACAGCTCCAGAAGGCCCTCCAGCAGCAGGAAACCTCGGGGGGCCGCATCGGGACGAACCTCGTCAAGCTGGGCTTCATCAGCGAAGACGACATCACCTCGTTCCTCAGCCGGCAGTACGGCGTCCCCTCCATCAATCTCTCCCACTTCGAGATCGACCCCAACGTCATCAAGCTGATCCCCTCGGAGATCGCCCAGAAGCACCAGATCATCCCCATCAACCGCACCGGCAACGTGCTCACCGTGGCCATGGCGGATCCCAGCAACATCTTCGCCATTGACGACATCAAGTTCATGACCGGCTTCAAGGTGGAGCCGGTGGTGGCCGCCGAGACCTCCATCAAGAACGCCATCAACAAGCACTACGACTCGGCCGGGATGGTCGAGGACATCATGAAGAACTTCGACGACAAGGACGTCGAGGCGCTCAAGGACGCGGAGGACAACGTCAACGTGGCCGAGCTGGGGCAGGCCGCCGAGGACGCGCCGGTCGTCAAGCTGGTGAACCTGATCCTGACCGACGCCATCAAGAAGGGGGCCTCGGACATCCACATCGAGCCCTACGAGAAATCCTTCCGGGTCCGCTATCGCATCGACGGGGTCCTGTACGAGGTCATGCAGCCGCCCACCCGGCTCAAGGCCGCCATCACCTCCCGCATCAAGATCATGGCGCAGCTCGATATCGCCGAGCGGCGCCTGCCCCAGGACGGCCGCATCAAGATCAAGATGGCGGGCAAGGAGATGGACTACCGGGTCTCCACCCTGCCCACCCTCTTCGGCGAGAAGGTGGTCCTGCGCCTCCTGGACAAGGGCAACCTCCAGCTCGACATGACCAAGCTGGGCTTCGACGCCCAGGCCCTGGAGCATTTCGAGAGCGGGCTCCTGATGCCCTACGGCATGGTCCTGGTCACGGGGCCGACGGGTTCGGGGAAGACCACCACCCTGTACTCGGCCCTGAACCGGCTGAACACCACCGAGACCAACATCATGACCGCCGAGGACCCGGTGGAGTTCAACCTACCCGGCATCAACCAGGTGCAGATGAAGGCCGAGATCGGCCTGAACTTCGCCGCCGCCCTCCGCTCCTTCCTGCGGCAGGACCCCGACATCATCATGGTGGGCGAGATCCGCGACTACGAGACGGCCGAGATCGCCATCAAGGCGGCCCTCACCGGCCACCTGGTCCTCTCCACGCTGCACACCAACGATGCCCCCAGCACCATCAGCCGCCTGCTGAACATGGGGGTGGAGCCGTTTCTGGTGGCCGCCTCGACCAACGTGATCCTGGCCCAGCGCCTGGCCCGCCGGGTCTGCCAGAGCTGCAAGGAGCCGGCGCCGGTCCCCCCCCAGGCCCTGGTCAACATCGGCTTCAGCCCCGAGGAGGCGGGCCGCATCACCCCCGTGAAGGGCAAGGGCTGCATGAGCTGCAGCGACACGGGCTATAAGGGCCGCGTGGCCTTGTACGAGGTCATGCTGATCAAGGAGAACATCAAGGAGGCCATCCTGCAGGGGGCCTCGGTGATCGAGCTGCGGGAGCTGGGCCGGAAGAACGGGATGAAGACGTTGCGCGAGGCGGGGCTGCAGAAGATCCGCGAGGGCATGACCAGCCTGGAGGAGGTCATGCGGGTCACCACGGGCAACTAACCGAGGGCAATGGCATGCCAAACCTGCACGAGCTGCTGAAGGAGATGATTGACAAGGGGGCCTCGGACCTGCACATCACCACCGGCATCCCCCCCATGATCCGCCTGCACGGGCACCTGACCCCCGTGGGATCCCAGCCCCTCAGCCCGGCCGAGACCAAGAGCATGGCCTACAGCATCCTCACCGATGTGCAGAAGCAGAAGTTCGAGGAGCAGAAGGAGCTGGACCTCTCCTTCGGCGTGAAGGGGCTCAGCCGCTTCCGGGCCAACGTCTTCGTCCAGCGGGGGGCCGTGGCGGTCGCCATCCGGACCATCCCGTACAAGATCCTGACCTTCGAGGAGCTGGGGCTGCCCAAGGTGGTGGCCGACCTGTGCGAGCGGCCCAAGGGGCTCATCCTGGTGACGGGCCCCACGGGCTCGGGCAAATCGACCACGCTGGCCACCATGATCGACAAGATCAACCGCGAGAAGGCGGAGCACATCGTCACCATCGAGGATCCCATCGAGTACGTCCACCTGCACAAGAAGTGCGTGGTCAACCAGCGGGAGCTGCACGCCGACACCTACTCTTTCAAGGCCGCCCTGAAGTCCGTGCTGCGCCAGGACCCCGACAAGGTGCTGATCGGCGAGATGCGGGACCTGGAGACCATCGAGGCGGCGCTCACCATCGCCGAGACCGGACACCTGACCTTCGGCACGCTGCACACCAACTCGACCGTGCAGACCATCAACCGCATCATTGACGTCTTCCCCCCGCACCAGCAACCCCAGATCCGGGCCCAGCTCTCCTTCGTGCTCGAGGGGGTGTTGTGCCAGATGCTGCTGCGGCGGGCCAACGGCCAGGGCCGCGTCCTGGCCCTGGAGATCATGATCCCCAACGCCGCCATCCGGAACCTGATCCGCGAGGACAAGTTGCACCAGATCTACGGCATGATGCAGGCCGGCAAGGAGAAGTCCGGCATGCAGACCATGAACGAGTCGCTGCTGCAGCACTACCTCCGGCGCAACATCACGGCCGAGCAGGCCCTGGCGGCCTCCACGCAGCCCGACGAGCTCCTGCAGATGATGCAGCGGGCCCAGACCGGCCAGTCGACCTATGGCGGAGCGGGGCTGGGGGGGCGGCGCTAGCGGAGGGCCCCTGCGGCGGGGGAGGCACGGCGGCGCGAGGAGAGAAGGAGAGGCGCATGGCGGTCTTCGTCTACACCGGACGCACCCGGGGCGGGCAGAGCATCACGGGGGAGATGGAGGCGGCCACCCGGGAGGCCGTGGTCGCCAAGCTCCGCTCGCAGCAGATCATCGCCACCAACGTGCGGGCCAAGCCCCGGGAGATCACCATCCCCGGCTTCGGCGGCGGCGTGACCGAAAAAGAGATCGTGGTCTTCACCCGCCAGTTCGCCACCATGATCGACGCGGGCCTCCCCCTGGTCCAGTGCCTGGAGATCCTGGCCGCGCAGCAGGAGAACAAGGTCTTCAAGAAGACCCTCACCGAGATCCGGCAATCGGTAGAGGGCGGCCTCACCTTTGCCGCCGCCCTGAAGCAGCACCCCAAGGTCTTCAGCTCCCTCTACGCCAACATGGTGGAGGCCGGGGAGGCGGGCGGCATCCTGGACACCATCCTGAACCGGCTGGCGGTCTACATGGAGAAGGCCATGGCCTTGAAGAAAAAGGTCAAGTCGGCCATGATCTACCCCACGACCATCGTCTCGGTGGCGCTGGTGGTGGTGATCTTCCTGCTGGTCTTCGTGATTCCGACCTTCAAGTCCATGTTCGAGGGCTTCGGGGCCGCCCTGCCGCTGCCGACCCAGATCGTCCTGGACCTCTCCCGCATCGTCCGGACCTACTTCCTGGCGGGGATCGGGGCCATCGTGGGGCTGATCGTGGCCTTCCGGCTCTGGTACAGGACGGCCGCGGGGAAGCTGGCGGTGGACACCTTTCTCTTGAAGACGCCGGTCTTCGGGATCCTGATCCGCAAGGTGGCCGTGGCCAAGTTCACCCGCACCCTGGGCACGCTGATCAGCAGCGGCGTGGCCATCCTGGACGGCCTGGAGATCACGGCCCGCACCGCGGGGAACAAGGTGGTGGAGGGGGCGATCCTCCGAACCCGGGCCTCCATCGCCGAGGGGAAGACCATCGCCGAGCCCCTGAAGGCCTCGGGGGTCTTTCCGCCCATGGTGGTGCAGATGATCGCCGTGGGGGAGCAGACGGGGGCCCTGGACGCCATGCTGGGCAAGATCGCCGACTTCTACGACGAGGAGGTGGACACGGCCGTGGGGAACCTGACCTCGCTGCTGGAGCCTATGCTCATGGTCTTCCTGGGCGTGGTCATCGGCGGGGTGGTCATCGCGATGTACCTGCCCATCTTCAAGCTCGTTACGGTGGTGGGAAGGTAGCGGCGCAGGGTCCGGAGGCCATCGGGGGCCGCCCCTGCGGCCCCCGTTTTCCTTTCGGGGGGAGAGGCGATCCGTGGAGGAGACAGCGCAGGATCGGCTCGCGGCGGCGCCCGGCATGCTGCCGAAGCTCAAGTGGCTCACCGGCCTTCGGCTCCTGCTGGCCTCGGTCCTCCTCGGCTCGGCCGTCGTCCTGGACCTGCACCAGCGCCTGCCCTTTCCGACCTCCCCCCTGTACGGCCTGCTGGGCCTGACCTTTGGCCTCTCCCTGCTCTACCTGCTCGCCCTCCGCAGCCAGCGTCATCTTCGGCTGCAGGGCGTGGCGCAACTGGGGCTCGATCTGCTGCTGGTCACGGTGCTGGTCCATTTCACCGGGGGCCTGGATTCGGCCTTCCCCTTCATGTACATCTTCGTGATCTTCGCGGCCGCCAACCTGCTGGAGCGCCGGGGGAGCCTTACGGTGGCGGTCCTGAGCAGCGGGCTGTACGCCACCCTCATGGCGGCCGAGTGGACGGGCCTCGTTCCTCCGGCCGAGTTTCAGGCCTCCTCGGTCCCCCTCCGGCCCGCCGGCTATGCGGTGTACCAGGTCCTCATCAACTCCGTGGCGTTCCTGGCCGTGGCGATCTTGAGCAGCCACCTGGTGGACCGCCTCCGGCTGGCGGGGCAGGAGCTGGAGCGGCGCGGCCTGGACCTCCGCAACCTCCAGAGCCTGCACCAGGCGATCGTGGCCAACATCTCCAGCGGACTCCTCACCCTCGACCTCTCCGGCCGCGTGATCGCCTTCAACGAGGCGGCGACGCGGATCACGGGCTACCCCTTCGACGAGGTGCGCGACCGCCCTTGGCAGGAGACGCCGTTCGCCGTCTGCCCTCCCCTGGCGGAGTTCTTCGCGCAGCCGGATGCACCTGCGCCGGCCCTGACGGCGGAGGTCTATCTCGCGCGGCGGGACGGCCGGGCCATCCCGGTGGGCATGGCCTGCTCCCCCCTGCGCGGCGAGGACGGCAAGGCGGTGGGGGTGGTGGCCATCTTCCAGGACCTCACCGAGCGCAAGCAGGTGGAGGAGCAGCTCCGCCGTGCGGACCGCCTCGCCGTCCTGGGACAACTGGCCGCCAACATCGCCCACGAGATCCGGAACCCCCTGGCGGCCATCAGCGGCTCCGTCGAGATGCTGCGCGAGGACGGGGCGATCCCGGAGGAGAATCGCGCGCTCCTGGAGATCATCCTGCGCGAGGCGCGCCGCCTCAAGCTGATCACGGGGCAGTTCCTGGACTTCGCCAAACCCCAGCCGCTCCTCGTCCGCCCCTGCCCGCTGCGGCCGCTTCTGGAGGAGACGCTGCTCCTCCTGGCCAAGAGCAGCGAGTGGCACCCGGCCACAACCTGGACGGTGACGGAGGATCCGCCGGATCTACACGTCCTGGGCGATGCGGATCAGTTGCGGCAGGTGGTGTGGAACCTCTGCCTCAACGCCGCCCAGGCCATGCCGGAGGGCGGCACCCTCTCGGTCGCCATTCGGCTCGCTTCGGGGCAATCCGGCACTCCGGCAACCGGGCAACCAGGAGCCTTCCCAGAGCGCCAGGTTGCCGGGTCCCCCCTGGGTGCGCCCGAGTGCCAGCCGACGGGGGAGTGGGTGGAGGTCGCCTTCCAGGACACGGGGCGGGGGATCGCCTCGCAGGAGCTGGAGCGGATCTTCGATCCCTTCTACACGACCCGGGTGTCCGGAACGGGCCTCGGACTGGCGATTGCCCGCCGGATGCTGGAGAGCATGGGCGGTCGCATCCAGGTGACGAGCCGGTTGAACGCCGGGACCACCTTCCGCCTCTGGCTGCGCCGGGCGCCGGCAGCCGTCAATGACCAAACCCCAATGACCAATGACCAACCTAGAGTCGGGGTTCAGCCATGACATGTCCACGGGTTCATTGGTCATCCGTCATTGGTCATCCCTCCAGCTTTGGAGGCGATCTTGCTCAGGATGCGAACCAGTTCGTCCGCCTCGGTTCGGAGCTCGGGCAGATCGGGATCGCGCCGCAGGCTCGCCGCCTCGATGAGAGCCAGCCAGAATCGAGACTCACGGGCCTCCTTCCGCGCGATTCGAATATGGTTCGCGAAGTCCTTCCGCGAGACCGAACCGTCGGCTTCCTCGACGTTCGATCCGACAGACGTCCCTGCCCGGAGCAACTGGCGCCCGATTTCGACACCGGCAACAGTCCGTGGAAGCTTTCCGACAAGTTGAACGATCCGGAGGGCAAACAGAAAAGTTCGCTGCTTGATATCGTACGGAATCTCTCGGTTGTTCGGCCGTGTCATGGCGCCCCTCCTTGTGAAGTTGGATCGTCGCGGAAGCGTACACCCAACCGAGGACGGAATCCATTGGGAATTGGGATTTGGTTATTGGGATTTGGTCGTTGAGGTTACGGTGAGTCGGATCCTGGTGGTGGATGACGAAGCGGCCATGCGGGAGTTCTTCCGCATCCTGTTGGAAAAGGACGGCCACGAGGTCCTCACGGCCGGCGACGGTGCGGCCGCCTTGGCCCTGGTTGCCGACCGGGGGGCGGATCTCGTCATCTCGGACATCAAGATGCCCCGGCTGGACGGGGTGGGCCTCTTGAACGGCCTGCGGGAGCGCGGCCTGCAGATCCCGGTGATCCTGGTGACCGCCTACGCCTCCTCGGATTCGGCCATCCAGGCCATGCAGCGGGGGGCCTTCGACTACATCACCAAGCCCTTCAAGGTGGACGAGATCCGCCTGATCATCCGCCGGGCCCTGCTCGAGGGCGAGCGCCGCCAGCGCGGAGAGGCCGCGGCTCCGCCCCGGTTGGAGGAGCCGGTACTGGGGGGGATCATCGGGCGAAGCCCGAAGATGGTGGACCTGTACAAGCTCATCAGCCGCGTGGCCGCAGTGGACTCTACCGTCCTGATCACCGGGGAGAGCGGGACGGGGAAGGAGCTGGTGGCCCGCACGATCCACTATAACTCCCCCCGGGCCGCCATGCCCTTCATCCCCATCAACTGCGGGGCCATCCCCGAGGAGCTGCTGGAGAGCGAGCTGTTCGGCCACGTCAAGGGGTCCTTCACGGGGGCCATCGCGAACAAGGCCGGCCTCCTGGAGGGCGCCCGGGGCGGTAGCGTCTTCCTGGACGAGGTGGCCGAGATGAGCCCCCGGCTCCAGGTCAAGCTCCTGCGCTTCCTCCAGGACCACACCTTCCGCCGGGTGGGAGGGACGGAGGACATCGAGGTGGATGTCCGCGTCATGGCCGCCACCAACAAGGACCTGACCCGCCTCATCCAGACGGGGGCCTTCCGGGAGGATCTCTACTACCGGCTGAACGTGATCTCGATGGAGATCCCGCCGCTGCGGGAACGCCGGGAAGACATCCCGCTTCTGGTCGAGAGCTTCCTCGGCCTCTTCGCCGCCCGGGCCGGCCGGGGCGTGATGACGATCACGCGGGAGGCCATGACAGCCCTGACGAGCTATGGCTGGCCGGGCAACGTCCGGGAGCTGGAGAACGTCATCGAGCGCACCGTGGCCCTCGCACCCGGCAACGAGGTGGGCCTGGAGCACCTTCCGGTAAGCCTGAGCCGGCCGGGCCCGCCCCCCGTCCATCGCTGGGAGGTGCCGCCGCAGGGTCTCGACCTCGAACAGGTCGTCGCCGATCTGGAGAAGGCGCTGATGCAGGACGCCCTGGAGAAGGCCGGAGGGGTCCAGACGAAAGCGGCGCAACTGCTGGGCATCAAGTTCCGTTCCTTCCGCTATCGGGCGAAGAAGTACGGCCTGGACCGGCATCTCCAAGACCGGGACCATGCCGACGCCTAACCCTCGCCTCCTCTCCCTCGCCATCCTCATCCTGGCCGGTGTCGAGGTCGGCCTCCCGTGGGCCGCAGGGGGCCGCAGCCCCGCCGGCCAGGCCGGCCTGATCCTGCTCATGGCCCTGGCGGCCGCGGCCGGATCGCTGGCCCGTGGGAACTCGGCCCTTCTCCGGCCCTCCCCGCTCTTGGCTCTGGCAGCAATTCTCGCCGCGGCATCCGGTCTGCACACGATCTATCCCGACCGGACCGTCCAGAGCCTGCTCTTGCTCCTCTCCTACGCCCTGGCGGGGATCGTGGCGTATCGCGGCGCCCGCGAGGGCTGGTGGGCCGAAGGTCTGCTGCTTCACGGCCTTGCCGTGGCGGGCGTGCTGGTCGCCGGCTTCGGCCTGCTCCGCCTGTTTCTTACGAGCGGGGTGGGGGTGTACGCCAGAGTTCCCACGGGCCCCTTCGGATACCCGAATGCCATGGCGGGGTATCTGCTTCTGACGACTGGAGCAGCCCTGGCGCTAGCGGGCGGGCCCGAGAGGCGCATCTCCCGGAGCCTTGCCGTGGCCGGGGGCACCCTGATGATGGTGGCCCTCGGGCTCACCCGGTCCCAGGGTGCCCTGCTGGCCGCCGCCGCAGGGCTCCTCGTATGGGCCGCGCTGGAGCGATACGTCTGGTGGGAGCGGCGGCGCCTCTGGCCGGTGGTGGCGGGGCTTGCGGCCGGCCTGATCCTGGTCTCGGTGCTGAATCGGCTCGGCGTGCTTTCGGCTCAGCCTTGGAGGCTTCCCCAGCCCTCCACCGGGGCCACCGACACCTCCTTTCTGTGGCGGCTGCACATCCTGCGCTGGACCTGGGCCATGGTGCGAAATCATCCCTGGTGGGGTGTGGGCCCGGGGGCATTCCCGGTTGCCCTGACCCACTACCAGCGCCTGCCATACGTGAGCGGCGTGAACCCCCACAATCTGTACCTGGAGATCGCCGCCGAGTACGGCCTGCCGGCCGCGCTTCTGGCCGTGGCAGCCCTGGGCGGATTCCTGTGGCGAGTGGGCGCGGTCATCCGCCGGGCCCCGGCAAAGGATCCGAGCCGCCGCCGATTGGCGATCCTGCTGGCGACCCTCGTGGCCTTCGCCGCACACAGTGCGGTGGACCTGGACTGGAGCTTCCCGGCCATCGCCGTCACGGCGGCGACGCTCTTCGGGCTGGCGGGAGCACACCTGCAGGGAATGCGGATGCGCCACGCCCCGACCTCCCTGGCGTGGCGCGTCGGATTCCTGCTGCTCCTGGCGGCGGCTGGCCTCCTGTCGCTCTCCCGGTACTTCTCGACCACTCTGATGGCCGCGGGCCGAGCCGGGCTCGAGGCTGGGCAGGCGGAAGCCGCCCGAGATGACCTCGTCTGGGCCCTGCGCCTGAATCCCCTGAGCTTCCCTGCCCGCCAATGGTTGGCACGGGCATTCCTGCGCTCCGGAGATCCCCGGAGCGCCGAGGAGACTGCCGAGGGGGCGGCCCGCATCGCGCCCTTGGATCCCAACAGTCAGTATCTGGCTGGGGAAGTGGCTGGGGCGGCCGGACGCTGGGAGGGTGCCGTAGCCCGATTCCAGCGGGCGGTGGATCGGGCGCCCTTCGCCCAGCTCCGGTTCCATGCTGCCCTGGTCGAGGCGGCAGCCCGGGCCGGGAAGCCGGCAGAGGCCCGGTGGTGGTATGAACAGGCCGTGACGATCTTTACCCCGGAGGCCGTGCTGACACGGGAAGCCCGTTGCCTGGCGCCCGGGGATCGGTACCTGCTGGCGCGGATGAGCCGAATCGCCGCACGACTCTATGCCGAGGCCGGCAAGATAGATCGCGAGCGGGCGGCGGCGGATCAGGCCCGCCGGCTGGCCGAGCCGGATCCTCGCGGGATCTGCGCGAACCAGGGGAGGCCGGACCAAACGTCTCCCGAAGTCACCGTAGAAAGATTCTGGCAAGCCCTGGGTCGAAGCGGATGGGAATCCGCGGGGCGATTTCTGGCCCCGGAGCTTCGCCGCGAGCCATCGGGTGAAGCAGGAGGCAAGATGGGGTTGCGACACGCTCCTGCCCGAGCGAGGCTGTCCAGAATCGATGCCCTCACCGGATGGGAGCGGGAGGCAACCCTGCGGTTCGCCGTGGAGGTCGAAACTCCCAGCGGCCTGCTCGATCGGTGTGGCCGGGCGACTCTCCGCCTGATCGGGGACGCCTGGTTCCTGGAGAATCTGCCGGTGATCGAGTCGGGCCCCTGTGAGCCGTGAGCGTGACAGGAAATGTCACTAGGGTCCAAAAGTTTTCAGCAGGAAGCCAGGTTGTGAGACTCCGGGAAAGACAACCGGCTACTCCCGTCATCTCGAATAAATCTAACCTCTTGATTTTTCGAGAGAATGGAGAATGGAAATTCGATGCCGATTGCGATGTCCTCTGGCATGGTGGCTGCATAGTCCTGGTTCCGAACCTGGCGAGTCCTTGACTCGACCAATACACTAACACAAGGAGGCGTTTCGATGTTAAGGAGACTCATTCCAAAGAAGGCCAGAGGCTTCACCCTCATCGAGCTGCTGATCGTCGTGGCGATCATCGGCATCCTGGCGGCCATCGCCATTCCCAACCTGATGAGTGCCCAGCGGCGATCCCGCTACTCGCGAGCGGCCTCGGACACCAAGACTGCCGTCACCCAGGCGATTGTCTACGCGAACGACAGGAACTCGTATCCAGGGGCGACGCCGATCCGCCAACTGCGGAACGACGGGTACGCCAACATCTCGGACAACGACCCGTGGAACTTCGCTTACAGCTACTCTGGCCCCATCACGACCACGAGCGCGCCGGCTCAGGGCGACGATGTCGTCGTGTATAGCGGGGGGCCCAACAACAACCAGACCTACAATCCACCCTACACGGGCGCATCCCTGGGAGCCAACAGAGAGGTCGGCTACTCCTCGGTGTATGGCTCGTTCCAGGGGAGCTGATCCACCCTTCGCGAGACAGGGCAGGTGGGTTTCGGCCGCCTGCCCTGTCTGCATTCTGGCGAGAGATGGGCACCAGGTCCCAGGCCGGCCTGACCATCATCGAGCTGCTTATCGTCGTAGCCATCGTTGCAATCCTGGCGGCCATCGCCATTCCGAATTTGCAAGCCACGCTCCGACGGACCCGATATTCCCGCGCCGCGGCCGACACCAAGCAGGCGACCACCCAGGCCATGACCTATGGGAATGACAACAATGTCTACCCGACGAGTATCCGGCTCCTGCGGGAAGGGGGATTCACCAACGTCTCCGACAATGACCCGTGGGGCACGCCGTACCAGCTTTCGGACGCGCTGCTCCTGGGAAGCCCCCCTGCCGTCAACGACGATATCTATATCTACAGCAAGGGGGCCAGTGGCGCAGGGACGTACCCAGTGCCGTTTGCAAGCAATACCGGCGACGGCGGCTCCGTAGGGTACTCCTCGGTCTATGGCACCTGGACCGGATACTGAACTTGCCACGTGAGAGCTGCTGTTCTCCGCCCCGTCACCCTGTCCCCGCGTCTTGCCCTCCTGGCCCGGGCCCTCCTCATCGGCCTCCTTGCGTTACTCGTTCGCGTCGTTTTTCTCCTGGATTTCCTGCCGCGCCCCCTTTTCGACGTCAATCTCGTTCGCGGCACCGACATGGAATTCTTGATCGGCTGGGCCCGGCGGATAGCCGGAGGCGATCTCGTCGGGTGGGGGACCGGCCCTTTCTGGTGGGCCCCGTTGTTCCCGTACACTCTGGGGGCGATCCTCGCCCTCCTCGGTCCGGACAACCTGGTCGGGGCGGCGTTTTTCCAGGCGGCGCTGGGCGCCGTGACGGCTGCCCTGCTGTATCTGCTCGGGGGAAGGCTGTTCGACGAGGGAACCGGCTTTACGGCAGGACTGCTGGCTGCGGCCTACGGTCCCGCCATCTTCTACACGGGGATCTTCGTCAGTACGACCGTCGAGGTCCTCCTGGCCGTGGCCATCCTGCTCGCCGTAACCACGGCCCGGGAGCGGCCAACCGGGGGTCGCTGGCTCGGGGCGGGTGCCGTCGCCGGCCTCGGGTGCCTCGGGCGGCCGAACTTCCTGGCCGCCGTGGCGGCGCTCTGGTCCCTCCTCCCCTGGATGCTCCGCCGGTCGGATGGCCGAATTGATCGGTCGGAGGTCAGGCGGGCCGGGCTGGCCTTCGCCCTCGGGGCCGCCCTGGCCATCGCCCCCGCCACGCTGCGCAACTGGGCGGTCGGCGGACAGCCGGTCTTGATCTCGGCCGCCGGTCCCGAGACCTTTCGTATCGCCAACAGCTACGATTCCACGCCGCTGAACTTCGTGTACCCGAAGCAGCCGCGGATGCCGCTCGCCTCGACGGCTTTCTGGAGACACCAGGCGCGGAAGGCGATCCTGTTCTGGTGGGGTTTCGAGGCGCCGCAAAACGTGAACTACTACCTCGCCCGGGAGGTGTCGCCGGTCCTGCGACTCCCGTGGGTTCCCTTCTGGCTGGCCGTGCCGTTCGCTGCGGTGGGCCTGTGGGCCACGCGACGACGGGCCCGAAGGCTCGCGCAGCTCTACGTGTTCCTCGGCGTCTATTACGTTTCGGTCGTGGCCTTTTTTGTGATCGCGCGGTGGCGGCTCCCGCTGGTGATTCCCCTCTTGCTCTTCACCGCCGCGGGCCTGCTGGCCATCCTCCGCTGGGCCAGAGCAAGGCAGTGGCGGCCGGTTGCCGTCGCGGCAGCGGCGGTCATCGCGCTGGCCCTGCTCATCTCCCCGGGGCGGGGACCCTTCATCTTCCCGGCCGACCGTGGGCAGCTCGGCTACATCCTTGCAAACCGGGGGGCCTATGCCGAGGCCGCGCAGCATCTGGCCCAGGCCGCTCGCGGCCTGCCCGACAACGGCCCCTTGCAGCGTGACCTGGGCATCCTTCTCGAGCGCCTCAGCAGGCCGGCCGAGGCGCGCGCCGCCCTGGAGCGGGCCGTGGCCCTCATTCCGGACGATGCCATCGCCCATCTTGCACTGGCACGCGTGCTGCTCGGCCCGGGCGGGGACCCGATGCGGGCCCGCGCCCACCTGGAACAGGCCCTGCGCCTGGCCCCGAAGGGGCCCGCGGCGGACGAGGCGCAGTCGCTCCGGGAGCGCCTGGATCGCCGGCGGCGCCCGCCTTGACAGGCCTCGGCGCGCGCCCCTAGAATCCGCTGGAGCGTCCTCCTCCCGGAAAGCGCATGGGCTTGGGGGCATCCATGCTGGCAATCCAAACCGAAGCGCTCTGCAAGGATTATCGGGTCGGGTTCTGGCGGCGGCGGCGACGCGTGCTCCATGATCTCGATCTTGCGGTGGAGGCCGGCCAGACTTTCGGGTATCTGGGTCCCAACGGCGCCGGGAAGACCACCACGCTGAAGATCCTGGTCGGCCTCGTGCGTCCCACGGCCGGCCGGGTCTGGCTGCAGGGTCAAGAGATCGGCCCTGCGGCCGTCCGGGCCTCCGTGGGATTCCTCCCGGAGAATCCGAGCTTCTACGACTACCTGACCGGCGAAGAGTTCCTGGCCTTCGGCGCCCGCCTGGCCGGGCTCGCGCGGCAGGAGGCCCGCGAGCAGATCCCGGCGCTGCTCGCCCTGGTGGGGTTGGCCGATTCGGGACGGGTCCAGCTCCGCAAGTATTCCAAGGGCATGCTCCAGCGGATCGGGCTGGCGCAGGCCCTGCTGGGCAATCCCCGCCTGGTGATCCTGGATGAGCCGATGTCCGGGCTGGATCCCATCGGGCGGAAAGAGGTGCGGGACATCATCCTGCGCCTGCGCGGCGAGGGGCGGACGGTGTTCTTCAGCTCCCACATCATTCCCGATGTGGAGATGATCTGCGATCGCGTGGGCATCCTCGTGGGCGGCCGGCTGGTGCGGGTGGGCCGCCTGGATGAGCTGCTCGGGACGGAGGTGGACTCCATCGAGGTGACGGTCGTCGGCCTGTCCCCTGCGGCCCTGGGCGAGCTGGCGGACCTGGCCATGGCCCCGCCCTTGCTGCAGGGGGAACGCGCCCTGTTCCGCCTGCGGGGGGAGGCCGAGGTGGACAAGCTCCTGCGTGCCGTGCTGGAGGCCGGAGGTCGGATTGCGGCCGTGACCCCCCAGAAGCGAAACCTCGAAGAGCTGTTCCTCGCCGAGGTCCGGGCGGGAGGCAGGTCATGAAGGTGATCGCCATCGCCCTCATGGCCTTCACCGAGGCGGTGCGGGATCGCATCCTGTACAGCCTGCTGGCCTTCGCCCTGGCCATGATCGGTAGCTCCACCATCCTGGTCCGGCTGTCCGTGGGTGGGGAGGAGAAGATCGTCAAGGATTTGGGCCTGAGCGCCATCTCCCTGATGGGCGTACTGATCGCCGTCTTCATCGGCGTGGGCCTGGTCTCGCGGGAGATCGATCGCCGGACCATCTACCCGGTCCTGGCGCGGCCGGTGCACCGGGCCGAGTTCATCCTCGGCAAATTCTGCGGCCTGGGCCTCACCCTGCTGGTCAACGTGGCCGTCATGGCCGCGGGGCTCCTGGGCATCGCGCGCGTCCTGGAGGGTCGGTGGAGCCCGGAGCTTTTGCCGGCGGTCCTCCTCCTTTTCGTCGAGCTGCTCCTGCTCACGGCGGCGGCCATCCTGTTCTCCACCTTCACCACGCCCACGCTGAGTGCCATCTTCACCCTGTCCCTGTTCGTGATTGGGAGGCTGAGCGGGGACCTGCGCGCCTTCGCCCAGCAGTTCGGCGGCCGGGCCACCCGGGCCCTGGTCACGGCCCTCACCTACGCCCTGCCCGATCTGGCCCGCCTCAATATCGGCGAGGCCAGTGTCCACGGCCTGCCCCTGGGCCATGGCTACGTCCCCCTGGCCCTTCTCTACGGGACGGCCTATCTCGTCCTCTTCCTGGCCGCCGCCATCGTTCTCTTCCAACGGCGGGACCTGAAGTGACCTGGCGAAGCGTTCCCGGCGCCGCGCTCCTCCTCGCGGCCGCTCTCTCCGTCGTCCCCCTCTCCTCGGCCCTGGAGGCCCGCGCCCCGCGCCTCGGGGGTGGGGCCGCGGCCGAGCCCGTTTTGCCCCGGGCCGCCGTGCTCCGCCCGCTCCTGCTCGGCTTCCACCCCCTGGCGGCGGACCTGTACTGGCTGCGCACCATCCAGTATGTCGGCGCCCACCTGCAAACCGATGAGCGCTTCCAGGCTCTGTACGGGCTCGTGGATCTCGTGACCAGCCTGGATCCGCATTTCGTGGCCGCCTATCAGCTCGGCGGCCTCTTCCTCGTCATCGCCAAACAGTTCCCCGAAGCCGCCGCCATCTACGAGAAAGGCATCGCGGCGAACCCCCTGCGGTGGGAACTGCCCTACGACCTGGGCCGCATGTACTTCCTGGACCTCAAGGAGTACGACCAGGCCCTCCGCTGGTGGTTGGTGGCCGACCGGCTCCCCGGCCGGCCGCACTACCTCCCCCGGATGATCGCCCGGCTGTACGCAAAAACGGGCGCCCTGGAGACCGCCTTTGAGCTGTGGAAGGCGATGTACGAGACCACCGACAACGAGTGGGTGAAACAGACCGCCAAACGGGAGATGGAAAAGGTCCTCGCCCAGCTCAGGTCCCGGCCGTCAGTCCGAGCGGGGCAGGAGGAACGGAGCCCGTGAACGGGGAGTCGAAAACCCAGCCCGACCGCTCGGGAAGACTGGGGGCCGTCCTCCGGATCCGGCCGGGCCGGGCGGCCCTGCTGGTGGCTCTCCTCTCCGTGGCCCTCTTCCTGCCGACGCTGCGCTACGGGTTCGTCTGGGACGACATCCTCCTGGTCCAGCACAACCAGTTTCTCCGGCCGGATAAACCTCCCAGCAGCTTTCTCGCCAAGGACTTCACTGCCTTGACCTTCGGGCAGTTCGGAGGCTACTTCTTCCGTCCTCTCTTTGCCCTGTCGCTGTGGCTGGACGCCGTGCTCTGGGGCGAGAATCCGGCCGGCTTCCACCTTACCAATCTGCTCCTCCATGGCCTGACGGTCGCCTTGCTGTGGCTCGTCGTCCGACGGCTGGATTGCCCTGAAACGGCGACCGTGGCGGCGGCGCTCTTCGCCATTCATCCCGCCCACAGTGAGGTGGTGGCCTTCATCTCGGGTCGGGTCGATTCCCTCGCCTTGATTCCAATGCTCGCGGCGATGTGGCTGTTCTTGGAAGTCCCCACCCGTGAATGCGCCCGGCGGAGGGTCGAGGGGTTTCTCTGTCTCCTGGCGGCTACCCTCCTTGCCCTGGCCGCCAAAGAGTCGGCTGTCGTCCTGCCGGCGCTGCTCCTGATCGTCGGACTCACCGATCCCACCCACGAAGGCTGGGCAGCCGGGCAGCGCATCCGGCAGCACGGTCGGCTGCTCGCGGGAGTGTTGGCCATCGTCATCCCCTACGCGCTCTGGCGGGGGATTGTTTTGGCGAAACACGAGTATTTCGGAACGGCCTTCCGCCACAGCGGCCTGACCGAGCGATTGCGGATGGGGATGGAATCCTTCGGCTACTATACTGTACAGGCCCTGCTGCCGATCCCCCTTGGACCCGAGCGATATCCGCCCATTCCCCGGGGTTTCTGGGATGCGTCCATCCTCCTGGGCGGGATCAGCCTTATGGGGCTGGCAGTCTGGCTCGGCTGGGCCTGGCGACGCCGTCCCGTGGCTGCCGCAGGGCTTCTCTGGTACGGGCTGGCCCTGGTCCCGGTGCTGCATCTTCTCCCGCCAAATTCCCTCGGCCAATTCGTCCTGCCGGAACGGTGGCTGTACGCCCCCTCAGCCGGGATGGTCCTCGCCGTGGCGGCCACCTTCCAGCCCCTGCTGATCCGGGCGGCGGACCAAAGGCGAGCCTGGTTGGCCAGGGTGGGCCTGCTCGCCTGGGGTGGTGTCGCCCTCGCCGGGCTGCTCTGGATCACCCCCATCTGGGAGAGCAACGAGAGTTTCTTTCGTCACAGCCTGGCCCGGAACCCGGGCTCGCCGGTTCCGCTCCAGTGGGTGGGCCTGCTGGAGCTGGAGGCGGGACGCCCCGAGAGAGCGGTGCGCTTGATGCGACAGGCCGTGGAGGCCGCACCGCAGGACGCCAGCGCGTGGATGAACCTGGGATGGGCGTTGCGCAAATTACACCAGTACGACGAGGCCCTGGCGGCCTTCCAGGAGAGCATTCGTCTGAACCCCGGGTGGATCCGTCCCCGGATCAATATGGCCAGCGTGTACTACGATACGGGACGGTATGGGGAAGGCATCGCGTTGATGCAGTCGCTCCTCCGGCGGTGGCCTGCTCTCGCCGAGGGTCACAAGCTCCTGGGCGTATTTTACGAGCGGGCCGGCCGGCTCGACGAGGCTATCCGATCCTTCCGGGAGGCGATCCGACTGCACCCGGAGGACCCGAATCCCTTCCGGTATCTCGCGCGGATTCACCTGCGCATGGGCATGTCCCCGGCTGCGATCGAGACCCTGCAGGAAGGCCTGGCGGTCCTGCCGGGACACCCGCTGCTCCTGGCGGAGCTGGCCCTCGTCTACGAGGAAACTGGGCGCGGAGAAGAGGCCCGTCCTTTGTGGGAGGCAGTCGCCTCGCAGACAGCCCATCCCGAGCTTTCTCGGTTCGCCCGGGCGCGACTGGCCCGGTGATACAGGGCGTGTCGTCTTCCCCGTGCCGTCGCACCGCTGGGCGGAGGAGGCTGGAGAGGGGATGGCGAAGCGGACGAGCCAAGGGCCCCTGGGAGACGTCGAGAGAGAGCGGCGAGGATGAAGACCCTCTGGCCCGATGAGCCGCGTCGGTGGCGGCGCGTGCTGCTTCTGATCTTGTTCACGTTCGCCCTCTTCATTGATTCCCTCGCCTACGATTTCGTCTGGGATGATCACGTGCTGATCGTCAGCAATCAGTACACGAAGTATTTCCGGTACCTGCCGAGCTTTTTCACTCAGGATTTTTCCAGGTTGACCTTCGATGAGCTGGGCGGGCGATTCTACCGACCTTTTCTGGCCCTCTCCTTCCTGCTGGACTACCAGGTGTGGGGGCTGAACCCTGCGGGGTATCACCTCACGAATCTCATCCTCCACGCCGGGAACAGCCTCCTGGCGTACTCCTTGGGCCTCCGAGTGCTTCGACGGGAAGGCCTCGCGCTGCTGGCCGCGTTGCTCTTTGCCGCCCATCCCGTGCATGTGGAGGTGGTGGCTTTCATTTCCGGGCGCGTCGATTCCCTGCTGACCATGTTCTTCCTCCTCTCGGTTCTCGCCTTCGTCAGATTCAGGCAAGACCGGCAGGCTTCGGGCTCCCGGGCATACGGCGCCTCGCTGGTTTTCTTCGGCCTGGCGCTCCTCTCCAAAGAGACGGCTGTCATCCTGCCACTGATCGTCCTGGCCTATGACCTTCTGTTCGACCGGGAGGGCAAGGTATCCCGCTCAGGGAGGGATCTGCGACGAGTGGTTCTGGTCCACGCCCCCTTCCTGGCGGTGCTGGCCGCCTACCTGCTGCTGCGATGGCATGCCATAGGCTCCCTCCTGGACACGGGGGTTCCGCTGGCCGGGATCCCCGAGCGACTCCTCGTGGCAACGGGCGCCATGAGCCGCTACCTGATCCAATCCTTCTTCCCCGTCAGCCTTAACCCCCTCTACGATCTTCCCCCGCCTCGGCAATTCCCCCTCGAAACCGTGGGGGTCGTGTCGTCGGGGTTGCTCCTGGGCGCCGGCATGGTGGTGGCCAGTCGCGCCTCACGGCTGATCCTCTGGAGCGTTCTCTGGTACTTCGTGACGCTCCTGCCCGCCTCCAATCTCGTGCCGCTGCACCCGCCCCGCGGGACCGTCTTGATGGCGGAGCGATATCTCTATCTTCCCTCCCTCGGCATCTGCTGGTTTCTGGCGCTCCTGCTCCAGAGGGCCTGGGACAGCCAGGCCGTGCGGCGGCTCCGCCTCCCCCAACGGCTGGCACCCGGGCTGGCGGCCGCGCTGGCGGCCTCCTTCGCCCTGCTCGCTCTGCTCCAGGGTGGCGTGTGGAGGGATAATTTGACCCTCTACACCAGGATGGTTGAAAAGAATCCCGGGTCGGCGGACGCCCACATCAATCTGGGTAACGCCCTCCTGGCAGCCAGGCAGTACCCGGAAGCCCTGAATATCCTCCGAAGGGCCGTTCACCTGGATCCGAATAATCAGGCCGCTCATCTGAGCCTTGCCGCCATTTTCACACGAACGGGGCGGTATGCCGAGGCGGCCGAAGCGCTCCGGAGAGCCCGCCAGATCAACCCTCGCCACCCGAATGTCTTTTTGCAGGCGGCCGCCCTGGCAGACTCGCAGGGGAAGCTGGGGGATGCCATCGCGGCCCTCCGGCAGGCCATAGACCTCTATCCGGATCTTGCCATGGCCCACCAGGGCCTGGGTCAGGCCCTGACGCTCAGCGGAGACTCTCGGGCGGCCATCTCGCATTTTCAAAGGGCCATCCAGATCAGCCCCGATCTCTACTGGTCCCATTATGGACTCGGGATGCTGTATGCGGAAAAGGGCTGGGACGAGCTGGCCCTGACGGAGCTGGAACGATCCCTCCGCCTCCGGCCCGATTTCTTCCCGGCCATGCGGGAGCACGCCCTCCTGCTCGAACGGCTGAACCGTGGCAACCAGGCGATGGTCCTCTGGCAAAGAATCGTGGACGAGTCGCCCGAGCCGACCATGGTCACCGAAGCCAGCGCCCATCTGCGGGACCTGCAGCGCTCGGTGAACAAGGGGAGCCTCCACAGCAGGTAAGGATCCCGTCGCGGCTTCGAGCCTGTCACCGGACGTGGGCCAGAGGGTGGGCACAACGTCTTCTCTTCCCCGGGCTGGAGGGTCGGCCGCGGAACCACACCGCAGTAGCGACCGGCGGCTCGTGCCGAGGAGGGCCTGGATGGTTGAACACGGAGCGAGACCAGAACTGGCCGTAATCATCCCCGCGTGGAACGAGCGGGAGAATCTGGAGCTGCTCCTGCCCGCCTTGCGGGAAACCCTGGGCGGGCTGGGGGTGACCGCCGAGATTATCGTGGTGGACGGGGGTTCGCAGGACGGGACCCGCGAGGCGGCCGAAAGTCGGGGCGCCCGCGTGATCCCGCAGCAGGATCGCGGATACGGGGGGGCCCTGGAGGCCGGCTTTGCGGCGACGCCGGCCCCCTACATCGTCACCATGGATGCCGATCTGTCCCACCGCCCGATCTTCCTGGAGCAGTTCTGGAAGCACCGGGAGCAGGCCGAGCTCCTCATTGCCTCCCGGTACGTGCCCGGCGGCCGGGCCGATATGGGCCCGTTCCGGCGGCTGCTGAGTCACCTCCTGAACCGGACCTACCGCCGGGTGCTGTCCTTGCCCATCCGCGACCTCTCCAGCGGCTTCCGCATGTACCGTCGCGAGACCCTGGCCGGCCTGACGCTGCGGGCCCGGGACTTCGACGTCCTGGAGGAGATCCTGATCCGGGTCCACGCCCAGGGGTGGCGCATCCGGGAGGTGCCGTTCCACTACACGGCGCGCGGCTCCGGCCGCTCGCACGCCCGGCTGTTGTCCTTCGGCTGGGCCTTCGCCAGGACGCTGGCCCGCATGTGGCGGCTCCGAAACTCGGTGGCCTCGGCCGATTACGACCATCGCGCCTTCGACAGCCCGATCCCCCTCCAGCGGTACTGGCAGCGGGCCCGCCATCGGATCGTCCTGGGGTTTCTGGACGCCGCCGCCCGTCGCGGCGAGCGCGCCGTCCTGGATATCGGCTGCGGCTCCAGCCGGATCATCCAGGACCTGCCGGCGGCGGTGGGACTGGACATTCTGCTGCCCAAGCTGCGCTTTCTGCGCGACCGGCACTCCCGCCTGGTCCAGGGGAGCATCTTCGCCCTGCCCTTTCCGGACGGCGCCTTCGACGCCGTCATCTGTTCCGAGGTGATCGAGCACGTGCCGGCCCATCCCGCCGTCTTCGCCGAGATGGGCCGCGTCCTCCGCCCCGGCGGGACACTGATCCTCGGGACGCCGGACTATGGACGCCTGCTGTGGCGGGTTCTGGAATGGATCTACGGGAAGGTCCTGCCGGGCGCCTACGCCCATGAACACATCACCCACTATACACGGGACAACCTGGCGGAGCGACTGAGAGCCCACGGGTACACGATCCAGGACCTCCAGTATGTGGGGTTCTGCGAAATGATCTTCCGGGCCGAAAAGCCGAAAGGTGACCGGACCCCTCCGCCGGAGGAGAGGGGGCGGGCATTATGACACTGCTCTTCGCGTTTCTCTTCGGTACCGTGGCGGGAAGCTTCCTGAACGTCTGCATCTACCGCCTCCCCCGGGAGGAGAGCATCGTCACGCCCCGCTCCCGCTGCCCGGCGTGCCAGGCCCCCATCCGCGCCCTGGATAACATCCCGCTCCTGAGCTTCGCGCTCCTCGGCGGCCGCTGCCGGGCCTGTAATCATCCGATCCCCTGGCGCTACCCCTTGGTGGAGGCCCTGACGGGGGTGCTCTTTGTCGCGACCGTGGCCGAATTCGGCGTCACGCTCCGAGCGGGCTTCCTGCTCCTCTTGCTCTCGGGACTGGTGGTCGCAAGCTTCATCGACCTGGATCACCAGATCATCCCCAATGCCATCACGCTCCCCGGGATTCCCCTGGGGTTCCTTGGCGGCTTTCTCCTGGGGGATCCGCCGCTGCTGGACCGCGTGATCGGATCCCTCGCCGGTGCCGGCTTTCTGTACCTGGTGCTCCTGTACGGAGGAGTCTTGTACGGCCAGGAGGCCATGGGCGAGGGCGACCTGAACCTGATCGCGCTGGTGGGGGCCTTCCTTGGCTGGCGCGCCGTCATCGTCACCATCCTGGTCGGCTGTTTCGTGGGGTCGGCGGTGGGGCTCGCCCTCATCGCCCTCAAGCGGTTGAGCCGCCGCCAGCACATCCCCTTCGGGCCTTTCCTCTCCCTGGGGGCAGTCGTGGCCCTCTTCTGGGGGCAGTGGCTGATGGCGTGGTATTTCAGGTTCCTGCGGTGAATGAGGTGAAGGCGTGAAGGGTTTCCGTCCCGCCGGCCCGCTGGCCAATGTCCCTCCCCCCGCGGAGGGTGAAGACACAACCACCCCTCCCCTCCCTGGGCAAGCCGCCACCCTGGAGGCATGGCACCCGCTCCTCCCGCGACGGTACACGCATCCAGCCGTGCTCCTCCGCTGGGGGAGGATCCTGGCTCTCCTGTTTCCCCTCTTGCTCTACGCAGGCAGTCTGGGCAACGACTTCTTGATCGACGATGAAACCATCATCACCTCGAACATCCGCCTCGCCCCCGGCCAGAGCCCGGCGGAGATCCTGCGACGCCCGGAGCAGTTCGCCGACTTCACCCTGCCGTACTACCGCCCCCTGACCAATCTTTCCTACTGGGTGGACGCTCGACTCTGGAACGGGGAACCGGGCGGGTTTCACCTCACCAACTGGCTGCTGCACGCGGCCAACACGTGGCTCGTCTTCGAGCTGGCCCGCGCTCTGTCCGCCAGTCCGCTCTTCGGACTGCTCACGGCTTTGCTCTTTGCCGCCCACCCCATCCACACCGAGTCCGTGGACATGGTGCAGGGGCGAACCGACCTTCTGGCCACCCTGTTCCTTCTGGCAAGCCTGCTGGCCCTGTGGCGTTACGGGCGGACGCGGGGGCTCGAGACGACAATCGTTGCGGGAGCGGGGAGCCTGCTCGCCCTGGGGGCGGCCTTGCTGGCCAAGGAGATCGCGGTGATGTGGCCCGCCCTGGCGCTGGCGCTCTCCTGGACGGAGTCCGCCCAGGGGGCCGAGCCGAGGCGCCGCAGGGGGATTCTCCTCGCGGCAGGGATGGCCATTCTGGTTGCGTACCTCCTGGTGCGACAGGCGGTTCTGGGCAAGATCCTGCCGGCCGATCTGCACAGCCTGGGGACTCCGCGCCTGGGGCTGGCGCCGATCACCCTGCTGACTTACGGGCGTCTCTTGTTGTGGCCATTCACCTTTTCCTTCATCCGCCCGATTGCCGTCCCGCAGAGCTGGGCCGATCCCCGCGTCCTCGGAAGCAGTCTCCTCGTGCTGGCGGTCCTGGCCGGTCTCCTTCTCCTGGCGCGACGGAACCGGCTGATGGTGTTCGGCACGTGGTGGATCCTTCTCAGCCTTCTCCCGGTTCTGAACCTGATCCCGATCCCGGGATTTACCCTGGCCGAACGGTACCTGTACCTTCCGTCGGTCGGCTTCTCCCTGCTCGGAGCTGCCCTCCTCCGCCAGGCACTCCTCACCTCACCGATGCCCGGTGCGAGGATGTTTGCGCTCGGCCTTCTCGCCGGTCTGCTCATCGCCTTTACCGCCACCATCCAGGTCCGGACCGCCGAGTGGGGCGATCCGGTGCGGGTCTATGAAGGCATGGCGGCCCGCACTCCCACCTCTTTTTTCGTCCAGAGCAACCTGGGGCTGGAATACCTGAAGGACGGTCGGTTCCAGGACGCCATCGCCGCCCTCACCCGCGCCCGCGATCTGGAGCCGGCGAATCCCATCGCCTGGAACAACTTGGGGGCGGCCCTGGCGCGAAGCGGACACCTGATCGCCGCCCGCCAGGCCTACGAGCGGGCCATCGCCCTCAACCCAGGGTATGCCAAGGCCTACCAGAATCTCGGGGATGTCCTCCTCGTTCTGGGCGACCGGTCGGGGGCGCGGGCGGCCTCGCAGAGGGCCCGGGAACTGCGGAGGCAGTGACGCCGCCCCCTCCTCCCTCTCTCGCCACGGGGAGAGCGTAGCAAGGCTACCCCCATGCCGGACGGCTGGCGCGGGAGTTCTTCCCATGATCTAGGAGTCCGTCGGAGTAAAAGTGGTGATAGCTGGCAAAGAGACTAACTGACAAGTGCCAA
>JBBIQE010000005.1:0-58683 GCA_037442485.1 Methylomirabilis sp. (SeqCode) | reverse complement strand
ACCGCCCCCCTGAGAGAGTGGACACGTTCGAGAGTGAGTGCGGAGGATGCAACACTGACCGAAGGAGGTGTCCAAGATGAAGGGGCGCAAGTGGACCGCCGAGGAGAAGCTCGCCATCGTGCTGGAGGGACTGAAGGGGGCCAAACCGGTCGCCGAGCTTTGCCGGGAGCATCAGAGTGCTCAGACCCAGTCCGACCAGTGGCGGGATCGCTTCCTGGAAGGGGGCCCGCGGGCCGTGACCCATGGGATCCCGAACACGGAGGAGGCGCTCCGGCGCGAGATCGAGACGCTCCAGCGTCTCATCGGCAAACAAGCCGTGGCCATTGAGCTGTTAAAAAAAACCGACGAACTGGTCGGGCGGCGGTGGCCCCGGTGGACGCGCTGCGGGAGGCCGGGTGGTCGGTGGCGGCAGCCTGCCGGATCCTCGGGCTGTCCCGGAGCGGCTCCTAGGCCGCTCGGCAAGAGCGCCCGGTGCCGGCGGCCCTGCCGAATCCCCCCGATGCGGCGCTCCGGGCGCGGCTCCGCCCGATCCCGGAGGCCCATCCCTTCTGGGCACCCGCAAAGCGGGTACCCGGCGGGTGTGGGCCGGGCTGCGGTACCGGGAGGGGCTCCGCGTCCATACGAAGCGGGGGTACCGGCTGATGCGGGCGGCCGGCTGGACCCTCAAGCGGGCGCCTCATACCGCGCCGCGGACGCCCCAGGCGCAGCCGACGGCCACCCGGCCCCGGCCGTACGGGGGGATCGACAGGACGACGTGCCTGCTCCCCGCCCTGGGCTGGGCGTCCGTGGGCATCGGGCGGGACGGGTACCCGAAGAAGATCGTCGGCTGGAACCTGGCCCTCCGCAGCCGCCGGCAGGAGTGGGAGGCGGCCCGGGCCCAGGCGGTCCAGGCCGCATGCCCGCAGGGGGGGCGGGGGGCCGGGCTGAGGCTGGTCTCCGACAACGGGAGCCAACCGACCGCGACCCGGTTCATGGCCACCCTGAGCCGGTTGGGGATCGAGCAGGTCTTCACCAGCTCTGATAACCCGAAGGGCAACGCCGAAACCGAGCGGCTGATGCGGACGATCGAGGAAGAGCGGCTCTGGCTGCGGGAGTGCACGAGCCTGGAGGCGGCGCGGGAGGTCATCGCCCAGGGGATCGCGGTGGACGACACCCAGCGGTACGTGCACTCGGCGCTCGGCTACCGGAGCCCACAGGAATTCGAGGCCGCGCTTCGCATGCAGGAGGCAGCCCAAGCGGCTGCGTAGAATGACTCACTCTCACCCCCAGAAAAAGTGTCTTGACAAATGGGGAGCATTGCAGGAGGGACACTCGCACGCAAAGTTGTTCAAAGCGTTGCCAAGAGTCAAGGGGAAATTGAGAGAGCCTCGTGGGTGGGAACGTCCGAGAAATTCCTTGACGCCCGGGACCGACCTGGAGTAAAAGCGTACCGTTAACGCTAACACCGACTCCTGCAGGAATGCCCAAGTTTGTCCGGACCTCGGTGACGCTGCGCGACATCGCACGGCACACGGGACTCTCCATCATGACGGTTTCGCGCGTGGTGCGGGACCGCCCCGACGTGAGCGCCGCCAGCCGTCGGAAGGTGGAAGCGGCGGTGCGCCGGCTGGGCTACATCCCCAATCCGGCCGCCCAGCTCCTGGTCAGCCGCACGGCCCCCGGCCCGCGCGGCGACCGGATCGTGGGCACCATCTTCAGCCGCGAGGTCGTGACCTCGCACAGCTACTTCGCCGGGATCATCCAGGGCATCGCCGACGAGGCCCGCCGCTCCGACTGCCACCTCCTCTTGGGGTACGGCCTGGGCGATGCGGCACACCCCTCCGACTATCCCCGGATGATCCGCGACATGATGACCCGCTGGCTCATCCTGGTGGGAAAGGTGGCCCCGCGGTTCGTGCGGCAGCTTCACGGCAACGGGTTCTCCCTGGTCCTGGTGGACATGCGGCCGCCGCTCAAGGGCGTGGACGCCGTGGTCTGCGACGATGCCGAGGGAGCGTACGAGGCCACCCGCCATCTCATCAAGCTCGGCCACCGGCGCATCGGGCTGATCCGCGGTCCGGCCCGCCACCCCTTCTCCCGGGCCCTCACCAGCGGCTACCGGCGCGCGCTCAGCGAGGCCGGCCTCCCGCTGCGGGAGGATCTGGTGGTCGAGGCGGCCTTCCGGCCCGAGGGCGGGTACGAGGCGGCCGAGTCCCTCCTCAAGGCCGCCCAGCGGCCCTCGGCCGTCTTCACCAACGACGACATGGCCATCGGGGCCCTGCGGGCCATTCACGACCACGGCCTGCGGGTGCCCGAGGACATCGCCATCGTCGGCTACGATGACATCGAGTACGCGGCCCACACCACGCCGCCGCTCAGCACCGTCGCCGTCCCCAAGGAGGAGATGGGCCGCCTGGCCGTGCGTCGGGCCATCGCCCAGATGGAGCAGGGGGAGCGGCACGTCTTCACGACCACCGTCGTCTCTCATACCCTGTTGATCCGGTCGTCCTGTGGCGCCGGTGGCGGGGCCGGCGCCGGGCCCAGCCTCCTGGGGCGGCGATCACGTCCAACCAGAAGGAGTCCTCCATGAAAGACACCCTGGCCCTCCGGGGCGGTTCCCCGGTCGTTCGCAAGGCCCTGCACGTCCGCTGGCCCGTCATCACCCCGGAGGACAAGGCCGCCGTGGCCGCCGCCCTGGATTCCGGCATCCTCAACGGTCCCTACGCCCCCCAGGTCAAGGCCCTGGAGGAGGAATGGGCGCGCTACTGCGGGGTGAAGTACGCGCTCAGCACCAACAGCGGCACGGCCGCGCTGCACACCGCGGTGGCGGCCGGCGGCATCGGCACCGGCGATCAGGTCATCACGACGGCCTTCACCTTCCTGGCCACGGCCCTGGCGGTGCTGCAGCAGAACGCCGTGCCCGTCTTCGTGGACATCGACCCCCGCACCTACAACATGGACCCGGCGAAGATCGAGGAACGGATCACCTCCCGGACCCGGGCTATCATCCCGGTGCACATCCATGGCCTGCCCGCCGACATGGACCCCATCCTGGCCATCGCCAGGAAGCACGGCCTCCTGGTGATCGAGGATGCGGCGCAGGCTCACGGCTCGACGTACAAGGGCAGGAAGGTCGGCGGCATCGGGGACATGGGCTGCTTCTCCTTCCAGGGCAGCAAGAACCTGCCCGCCGGCGAAGGCGGGATCTTCGTGACGAACCGCGAGGAGCTTCGGGACCGGGGGAACATGTTCCGCATGTTCGGCGAGGACATCCGCGAGAGCGACCGGAGGGCCTTCGATCCCGCCCGGCCCCTGGACGGGGTGCGGGAGTACAACTCGCTCATGATGGGGTGGATGTACCGGACGAACGAACTGACCGCGGCCCTGTGCCGCAGCCAGCTCCGGCGCCTCGACGACTCCCTGGCCAACACGCGGCGCAACGCCGCCTACCTCACGGAGCAGCTCGCGAAGATCCCGGGCATCACCCCGCCCTACGTCCCGCCCGATTGCACGTCCAGCTTCTACCAGTACCGCATCCGGCTGGATCCCCGCGCCGCGGGCGTCACCCTGCCGGCGCGAGAGTTCCGGCTCAAGGTGCTGGCCGCGCTCAAGGCCGAGGGGGTCGAGGTGAGCCTGTGGCAGACCGTGCCCGTCCCGGGCCAGACCCTGTTCCAGGAACGCACGGGCTATGGCCTCGCCTGCCCCTGGCAATGCCCCCTGGGCGAGGAGGTGAAGTACGACCTCACCGAGTATCCTGAAACGCTGAAGCTGCTCAATGACTCGCTGGTTGTGGGCTCGCATTCGCATCCCCTGTTCCCCCAGCCGATGGAGCTGATGCGCGACTACGTGGAGGCGTTCCAGCGGGTCTTCGCGAATCTGGATCAGGTGATCGGATGATACCCGGGCAGCAACTGCTTTACAGTTCGTACAGTCCCGAGGGTCCGGGCGCGAGCCCTGGTTCCCCTCGCGAGGGTTGACTTCGCAAGTGGCGCGTGTTACGAAGTGCTCTGACTGAAATGGCGATCCTGATGGGTCAAGGGGAGAAACGTAGACCGACCTCTATTTGGTCATGACAGGGGGGAGGAACAGGGATGGCGAAAGCAGTAAAGGGTGTCTATGAGAGGGGAGTCGTTCGGTTCGCCGAAGATCCCCAAGTTCCAGAGGGTTCGGAGGCATACGTCCTGTTTCCTGGGGAAGAGAAAGATTGGGTCGGCATTCCAGCCTCGGCTTTTCGCGAGCTGGACGCCATCGTCGCGTGGGGGGGGGATGCGGTCGAGGACACAGAGAGACTCTATGAATGAGGATCATTATCGATACCAGCATTGTCGTTGCCAGAATCGACGAGCGGGATAGCCAGCGGGCTGTTGCACTCGCGCTCTGGAAGTCACTGGAACAAGTCGAAGCTTCCCTCCTCTTTCTAGACTGCGTTGCCAATGAGACAATCTCCGTGCTGGCTCGGCGCTGTGAGGAGCGGAGAAAGCAGGACGAATGGACGCTGCTCTTCAGCCGATATCGCGCCTTCGTGGAGAGGCATCCTCCCGTATGGGTTTCCCGAGAGATCGAACGGTTGTTCTCCGCCGTGCTGGATTTGGTCTCCGTTTCTGGGGGGAAACTGAACTTCCATGATGCGCTTATCGCCCTTCTTGCAAGGGAACATGGGATAAGGGACATCGCTAGCCTGGATCCGGATTTCGATAGGGTTCCCTGGCTACGGCGGATTTCCAGTCCGGTGGATTTGGGCGTCGGGCCAGAGGTCAGCGAAGATCGGTGAATGAGCATGGGACCTTTTCGAGCCAACAGGAATGAACATCATCGGGGGTCTCAGGATGAAGCGCACCTTTCTGCCTAGATTGGCAAGCCGTACCTCCGCTCTCTCTCTGCTGACCCTAGAGGGGATCAACGCCGAGGTAGCGAGAGGTGCCGAAGATGAAATGGTCAATTTTCTCAGAGCAACCCCTCTCTTCGCCAAGAACCCTATCACCCTGAGCCCGGATGAGCGAGAGAAAGCCCTCGGCTGGCCTATCATAAAGGTTTATCTGACGACGGAGCGACTGATTCTGAACCGAACGAATCTGGAAAGCGGTCGCACCGCCGCTTTTTTTCTACATGATTCGGGTGAGCGATGACCGCTGGAAGGCCGACTTTCAATTCTGGGTGCGGGAGATCTCAGACGCCTACTGGTCCGAGGAAGTCCCGGGGCCTGCCCTGCTTCCCCAGCACCGTCAAGCCCAGGTCCAACCAGGCATCAGGGCTCCGGAACGCCTCGAACCGATGGGTGGATATCTGCTCGATAGAGTAACCGGTCCTGAGCTGGTCCTTACCTACACGCGGGGTACGCCCCCCTTCCAATCGGCAAAGATGGCGTATCCTCTGACCCGTATCCTCTGGATCGGTGACCAGGTGGGATTCGTTGCCGAAATCGCCCCACCAAAAATCAGAGGGAGGTGATGAAATCATTGCTCGGACTGATACCCCCGGATGTGGGCACAGCGCGAGCGGTCCTTGATCATACCGGTAGGCCACTTTGGAATTTAATGTCAGCGTCTCGCCGAGATTTCATCACATTGCATTTCTGACTTGGCGGACTGAAGCGCGCTCCAACTCATTTGAGATTTAGGCAAGCGAAGGGGGGACAAAGATGCGGAACACCTCATTTCCTCTGCTCGTCCTGACAATGACCTTTGGCTCTTTGGTAATCGGACCCGTGACCGCCTTGGGTCAGGGGCCTTCTGCCCAGATCGAACAGCTGAGGGCCTTTGAGGGTAATTGGTCCGGAACCTGGAGAAGCGCAAGGGGCAACACAGGATTGATAGGGGTCGTCATTGAACTCGACTCGGCCACCAATCAACTAAAAGGTTCCTTTTATGAAGTGGGTCGGTTGACCTCCAAGTGGCAAGCGGTTGGCCGGGCTGACCAAAGGGGTCGGGCTATCTTTCCTGGCGACGATTTCCCCGGTGACAAGAGAATGGACACCGTCTGGCTGGAAGAGGGTGGAAGAGTAATGCAGGGCGAATACAAATACCAGAAGAGTAGCTCCACGGGAACATATCGGCTCGAGAAGAAATAGGAAGAATGGGCAGTGCAGGATGAGCGCGTTACGAAATCTACAGTTTCGTCCGGGCCATGACGGCCGTGAGCCAGGTCATCTTCCTGGTCTCGCCGGGCCACGACCTGGTGACGGTCCTCATCCTCTCGTGGGCGGAGTACGGGACCATCGGACGCGGGGCCGCCCTGTCCACGCTGCTGATCCTGGTCCTGGCGGCCTGTATCCTGCCCGCCCACTGGCTGGGCCGCCGCCGCGTCCTGGGCGCGGAGGTCGCCGCCGACTGAGCATCGCCCCCGGGCGGAGTGGAGATGATGCCGCGTTTCGGTGTCTGCGCCTGGATCTACGGAGAGGCCCCCCTGGAGCAGACCGTGGCCCGCATTGCCGCCGCAGGCTACGACGGAGTGGAACTGCCGGGGGAGCCGGAGCAGTTCTCCCGCGGGGAGCTTCGGCGGCTCCTTGGCCGGCATGGCCTGGCCCCGCTCGCGCTCACGGCTTCGTGCATGGTGCCGCAGACGCGGCGCGACCTGGCCCATCCCGATCCGGCCATCCGGAAGGATGCCGTGGCCTACGTCGTGAGCTGCCTCCGGTTTGCGGCGGAGATTGGCGCCCCGCTGATCCAGATGCTCCCCTCGGGCGAGACGCGGCTCGCGCCCATCGCCACCCGGGCCGAGGAATGGGCCTGGTCCGTCGAGGCCATGCGCCAGGCCGCCCGGGAGGCCGAGCGGCAGAGGGTTCGCATCAGCATCGAACCCCTCAACCGGTACGAGGCCTACCTGGTAACGACGGCCCAGGAGGCCATCGCCTATGTGGACGCCATCGCATCTCCGTGGGTCGGCGTGACGCTCGACATGTTCCACGCCAACCTCGAAGAGCCCGACATCCCGAAATCCATCCGGGCCGCCGGCCCGCGCCTTTTCCACGTCCACGTGGCCGACACGAACCGCCAGGCGCTGGGGAAAGGGCATCTGGATCTGGTCGCGGTCGCCACGGCCCTCCGCGAGATCCGGTATGCAGCCGCCATCGTGGTCGAGGTCATGCCTCCCGGACCGGATCCCTTCCGGGCGATCAAGGACGAGCGATCTCCGGGGATCCTCGACGGCTACATCCGCGAGTCGCTGACGGCGCTGCGGCGACACTGGCCGCAGGAACCGGCAGGAGCGCCTGAACCGCAGTAGAACACCAGAGGGAGACCGTCATGAGTCGCATGCGAGTCGGAGTCATCGGATGCGGATTGATCGCCCAGGTCATGCACCTGCCCCACCTGAGGGAGCTGCACGAGTTGTTCGAGGTCGTGGCGCTCTGCGACGTGTCGCCAGGAACCTTGAAGTACGTGGGCGACTACTACGGGGTGAGCCAGCGGTTCACGGACTACCGCGACCTGCTGAAGGAGTCGCTGGACGTGGTGGTGGTCCTCTCCGCCGACTCCCACGGGAAGGTCATCCTGGACGCCCTCAAGGCGGGGAAGCACGTCTTCACCGAGAAGCCGATGTGCTACACGCTTCGGGAGGCGGACGAGATCCTGGCCGCCCACCAGCGGGCCGGGACCGTGTGCATGGTGACCTACATGAAGCGGTACGATCCCGGCTTCCGCTATGCCCAGCCGATCATCCAGAAGATGAAGGATCTCCAGGCGATCCACATCACCGTCCTGCACCCCTCCGAGGCGAACCAGATCGGCCACCACGACGTCCGCCGCTTCCCGGACGTCCCCGAGGCAGCTCGGGCCACGCTCCGGGCCGAGCAGGATCAGCTCATCCGGGAGGCGATCGGCGAGTTTACCCCGCTCGAGCGCCGCGTATTCGCCGAGAATCTCCTGTCCACCCTGGTCCACGACATCAACCTCCTGCGGGGGCTCTCGGGGGATCCCGCCGAGGTGCTCTACACCGACGTCTGGGCCGGGGGCGACAGTCTGATGACCTGCCTGCGCTACGCCTCCGGCGTCCGGGCCGTCATCAGCCTGCACTACCTCTGGGACCTGGCCCACTACGAGGAGACCGTCGCCTACTACGGCAAGGCCGACCGGGTCCGGCTGGTCTTCCCCTCCCCGTTCTTCCGCAACATGCCCACGCCCGTCATCGTGGAAGGGATGGAGGATGGCAAGCCCTTCGAGAAGCGGGTCATCGCCTCCATGCAGGAGGCGTTCAAGGAGGAGCTGCTGCACTTTGCCGCGTGCGTGCAGCAAGGGAAACCCCCCATCACGACGCCGGAAGAAGCCCGGGGCGACATCGCCCTGCTCCACCAGATCTTCAAGGCCATCAAGCGGCCGCTGAAATGAGGGTAAACGTTCAGACTCGGGCCGCATCCCACGTTGTCACTCCGGCGAACCCCGGATCGGAGTCCGGGGCAGGCGCCGGGGTCGAGAAATTCCGGCGCCCTGGATTCCGGCTTCTGCCGGAATGAAGACGCAGGAAGAGGCCAACTCGGCAGCATGGACGGGCTGAACGTTTGCAAATGAGGTTTTGGTCCGAGACCCGGGCGGCCATCGAGGCGGCCGAGGCGGCGGGTGAGATCCTCCTCCGCCACTTCGGCCGTGTGCGGGCCGTCCGCCTCAAGGGGGTAAAGGACCCCGTCACGAGGACGGACGTGGCCGCGGAGCGCTGCATTCGCGTCACCCTGGCGCGCCGCTTCCCGCGCATCGGATTTGTCGGCGAGGAGGGCAGCAGCGCCGACGGGCCGGATGGCCGTTGGATCGCGGATCCGCTGGACGGCACGCTCGCCTTCCTGAGCGGCCTGCCCTGCTTCGCCGTCTCCATCGCCCTGGAGCGGCAGGGGCGCGTAGAGGCGGGCGTGATCCTGCTGCCCCGGCTGGGAGAGCTGTTCGTGGCAGAGCGGGGGCGGGGGGCCTGGCTGAACGGCCGCCGGATCCGGGTATCGGCCAGGCGGCGCCTCATCGAGTGTGTGGTCGCCCTCTGGCAGGACGACTCGGTCTGGCGCGACCGGCCCTTACGCGAGCGGATCGCCCGGCTGGCCCTCCGGGTGCGGAACGTCCGCATCTTCGGCGCCGGCTTCTCGTTGGCCTACGTCGCGGCCGGGCGGCTGGACGCCTACTGGGAGCAGAGCGCCCGTCCCTGGGACGTGGCCGCGGGGGCCCTCCTGGTGCGGGAAGCAGGCGGGCGCGTCACGGACGGCGCGGGCCGCCCCTTCGCCCTGGAGCAGCCGACCATCCTCGCCAGTAACGGCCGCATTCATCGCCATCTGATCACGGCCCTGAACCGCCAGCCCGTCAGGGCGGCATCCCGGAGGTCCTGATGCCCACCACATCTCCCATGAGCCTCGGCGTCGGGGTGCTGGGCTATACCGGGGTGGCCAAGGCCCACCTCAACGCCCTGAAGAAGCTCCCCTACATCTTCTGGCCGTGCCCGGTGCGCTTCCGCCTGCTGGGGATCGGCGGGCGGACGCCTGGCGCCGTGGAAGATGCGGCGCGCCGCTACGGGTTCGAGTATGCGAGCACCGAGTGGCGCCGTCTCGTGGAAGATCCCCGCATCGGCCTCTTCATCAACTGCGCCCCCAACGACGCCCACGCCGAGCCCTGTCTCGCCGCCGCCGCCGAGGGCAAGCACCTGCTGTGCGAGAAGCCCCTGGCGCGGGATGGCCGCGAGGCCCGGCGGATGTGGGAGGGGGTCCGGCGCGATCGGATCCGGCACCAGGTGAGCTACAACTACCGGTTCGTCCCGGCCATCCGCCTGGCGCGGGAGATGATCCAGGCCGGCGATCTGGGCGACATCATTCATTTCCGGGCGCGCTACACCGATGACACCCTCACGGACCCCGCCACCCCGCACACCTGGCGCCAGGACAAGCGGCGCGCGGGGAGCGGTGTGGTGGGCGACATCGCCTCGCACGTCCTGGACCTGGCACGGTTCCTGGTGGGCGAGCTGAAAGGGGTGGTCGGCCTGTCACGGGTCGTGGTGCCCCGGCGTCCCGTGGCGCAGGGATCCAGGCAGACCAAGGTGGTGGACGTCGAGGATATCTACGAGGGGGTCCTGGAATTCAGGAACGGGGCCACGGGCACGCTGGAGGTCTCGGCCTTCTGTCTGGGGCGAAAAAACTACCTGACCTTCGAGGTGAACGGAACGCGGGGCAGCCTCGGCTTCAACCTGGAGCGGCTGAACGAGCTGGAGCTGTTCCGGGCCGAGCCCAGGAGCCGGCGCGACCGGGGCTTCAAGACCATCCTGGTCACCGACGGCGATCATCCCTACGGGGGCACCTGGTGGCCGCCGGGACACATCCTGGGATGGGAGCACAGCTTCGTCCACCAGCTCCACCACTTGGTCGGGGCCATCGTCGGTCAGGAGGGGGTGGCGCCCATGGCCGCGGACTTCTACGACGGGTACGTGAACGACGTCCTCTGCGACGCGCTGCTTCAGGCCGCCCGGTCCCGACGGTACGTCCGGGTGAAGCCCGCCTCCCGCTAGGCCGCGGGAGCGGGGCCGGAGGCCCCGGGGGGTGGGCGAAACAGCATGGCATTCTCCGAGAATATCTGGTATGAGTGAAGGGACCTGGCCCGACAGGGTCCTACGGTTTGCGAAGGGGGGTGGTCACGAACCGCGCAGGAGGCCCCGCACGGGCGGCATCCCATGGAACCGCAGGGTTCTTCCTTTCGAGAGGGGGAAGGGGGTAGACCATGAAAAGTCGCATGCGGCCAGCCACGATTCTCGCGATCCTCGGCCTGGCGCTCGTCCCGCTGGCGAGCCCTGCCCCGACCACGGCCGGGGCCCCGACCGAACTGGTCATGGCGGACAGCCAGTCGGGGGCCAACTTCCAGGCCTACTGGCAGAAGTACGTGATCCCGGCCGTCAGGCAGTCCCTCGGCGTGAGCCTGAAGTACCTGGTCACCAGCGACGCCGAGCAGATCCAGAAGACCAAGGCCTGGAAGCCGGGCCAGGGCGACGTCCACATCCTGTTCCCCAAGTCCATGGCGACCTGGGTGAAGTCGGGCGTTCCCCTGGAAACCCTCTCCACGGCCCATGTCCCCAACCTGGCCAAGGTTGACCCGCGCTACCTCAAGAGCGATGAGGGTGTGGATCTGCAGGGGAAAGGAGCGCTGTACTGGCGCACCTCCTACGCCCTGATCTACAACAGCCAGTACATCAAGACCCCGCCCAAGTCGTGGAAGGAGTTCTACGACCGCCGCGCGGAATTCAAGGGCCACATCGGCCTGATCCGGCCCGATGCCAAGTCCAGCTCCGCCTGGCGGCAGCGTCTGGTGTTCCTGCACGCCTTCCTGAAGGAGAAGATGACCCAGCCCATCGCCCAGCTCGAGAAGGACCCCGCCTTCAAGGACGCCTGGGCCAAGCTCATCGACTTCACCAAGTACGCCAAGCTGCCCCTGCCGGCCGAGCCCCCCAACATGTTCGAGGATTTCAACGCGGGGGACACCTGGCTCTCCCTGTACGCCCAGGACTACTCCCTCTGGTCGGCCCGCCAGGGGACCATGCCGCCGACCATCAAGGCGGTGTATCCCGAGGAGGGCGCCGACGAGATCGCCACGGCCTACCTGGCCGTCCCCGCCAACATCCCCCCGGAGTACAAGGAGGTGGCCTTCAAGGTCGTCAACTACCTCCTCTCCGATGACCAGCAGATCCGCCTGATCACCACCATGTGGCAGTACCCGGGGACAGAGATCACCGATCAGATCCCCGGCATCGTGTGGGAGATCATCCCCAAGCTGGACGTCCTGACCAAGACGGCGATTCCGCGGGAGCGGATCCGCAAGGACATGATCGACTACATCAAAGGGCACGCCAAAGAGCTGATCCCGTAGCGAGACCCCTGCCCCCCTCCCTGTGGGAGAGGGCGGGGTGAGGGTCATTTGGCCGTCCCGTTCGACCCCCTCACCCTGGCCTCTCTCCCGCAGTGGGGAGAGGGAATTGGTTGGGACGAAAACCGCGGACATGACCCGATTCTGGCGGGCGCACTCCTCGAACCTGACCACGCTGCTCCTGCTCTTTCCCGCTTTGGCGGGATTCTTCGGCCTCTTTTTCTACCCGATGCTCCTCACCCTGATCCTCAGCTTCCGGCCGGAGGGACAGACGGCCGGATGGACTCTCCAGAACTATACCCGCTTCCTCCGGGACCCCGACGGCCAGTGGGTCATCCTGCTGACCTTCCTCCTGGCCCTGGGCTCCACCGCGCTCTCCGTCCTGCTCAGCGTGCCCCTGGCCCTGATCCTGCGTGAGAAGGTTCGGGGCCACCGGTTCTACCGGCTGATGATCCTGGTGCCCCTCGTCATCCCCGGCCTGATCGGGGCCCTGGGCCTGCTGCTGTTCTTCGGCACGCGGGGCTGGTTCAACCTCTTCCTCATGCAGTTCATCCCCTTCATCCGCCGGCCCGTGGCCGTGAACTACACCATCCACGGCCTGATGTTCTTCTACGTCTGGCTCTACTTCCCCTACACCTGCGTGACCACCCTGTCGGCCCTGGAGTCCCTGGACCGCAGTCTCGAGGAGGCGGGGGAGGTCTCGGGCGCCAATCGCTGGCAGGTCCTGCGCCACATCGTCCTGCCCCTCATCACGCCCGGCATCCTGGCCGGGTCGGTCCTCACCTTCATGGCCGCCTTCGGGGCGTTCAGCGTTCCCCTGATCGCCGGGGGCAATTACCGGCCGCTCGCCGTCGAGATCTACAAGCAGATCGCGGTGCCCATCCCGGCCCGCTGGTCCGCCGCCAGCGCCATCGCCGTGGTGATGGGCGCCTTGCAGGTGGTCTTCCTGGCCCTGTACATGCGCCTGGTGCGCCGGGCCGGCGGCGCCGCTGCCGGCGGCGCCGGGGCGGGAGGCGTGCGGTGAGGCTGCTCAGGGCGTACCTCCGCGGTCTGTGGGACGGGAAGCTCCTCCTGGGCTACACCCTGCTCGCCAGCCTCAGCCTGCTCATCCTGGCCCCCTTTCTCATGATCGCGCTGCGGTCCGTGGGCAAGGGATGGTTCGGCCGCCTCTGGCTGCCGCCCGAGCTCACCCTGGAGTGGTACCGCTGGGCGGTCGAGGTGGGCAACATCCCCGAGGTCATGAAGAACACCCTGATCATCGGGGTCATCGCCGTGGCGGTCAGCACCGTGATCGGCATCTTCGCCGGCTGGGCCTTCGGGCGGCGGCAGATGCCGGGCAAGGAGGTGCTGATGGCCCTGATCCTCCTGCCGCGGATGATCCCGCCCATCACCTACGCGCTGGGGGTGGCCAAGATCTTCTACACCCTCGACCTGGTGGATACCTATCTCGGCGTGGCGCTGGCCCACGTCTCCGTCTGCGCCCCCTACGCCATTCTGGTCCTCTCCGCCACCTTCGAGGGCCTGGACGAGCGCGTGCTGGAGGCGGCCGGGGTCTGCGGCGCCAACACGCTCAAGCGGTTCTTCTACGTCGTCCTGCCCCTGATCATGCCCGGCATCCTGGCCTCCATGATCTTCTCCTTCACCCATTCCTACAACGAGTTCACCCTGACGCTTCTGACCTACGGACCCCACACCGTGACGCTGCCGATCCGGACGTACCTGGCGGTGGGGGACGGGTACTGGGAGATCACCAGCGCCATGGCCGTGATCATGGTCCTCCCATCCCTGGCGATCCTCGCCATGATCCAGCGGCGGGCCGAGCCGGAGAAGCTGGTGGGAGGGTTCAAGGGAGTGTGAGGCATGACCGACGCCATGATCGAGTTCCGCGACGTCACCAAGCGCTACGGCCCCCTGCTCGCCAACGATCACCTGAGCCTGACGATCCGGCGCGGCGAGCTGATGACCCTCCTGGGCCCCTCGGGCTGCGGCAAGACCACCGCGCTGCGCTGCCTCACGGGCTACGTGCGTCCGGACGAGGGACGGGTCTTCATTGACGGGGCGGACGTCACGGATCTGCCCACCCACCAGCGGGAGCTGGGGATGGTCTTCCAGAACTTCGCCCTGTTCCCCCACATGACGGTCCAGGACAACGTCGGGTTCCCCCTGATGATCCGGAACCTCTCCCGGGCCGAGCGGGACGCGCGGGTCGCCCAGGCGCTGCGCCTGGTCCGGTTGGAAGGCTACGCGGCGCATTACCCCCGACAGCTCTCGGGCGGGCAACAGCAGCGGGTGGGCCTGGCCCGCGCCCTGGTCTACCGGCCCAAGGTCCTGCTCCTGGACGAGCCGCTCTCCAACCTGGATGCCAAGCTGCGGGAAGAGATGCGCTTCGAGATCAAGGAGGTGGTGACGCGGCTGGGCATCACCGCATTGTACGTGACCCACGACCAGGGCGAGGCGCTGGCGCTGTCCGACCGAGTGGCCATCATGAATCGCGGCCGGCTCGAGCAGGTGGGCACGCCGGAGGAGATCTACGAACACCCGCAATCCCGGTTCGTGGCCGAATTCATCGGCCTGTCGAATTTTCTCGAGGGTTCCGTCCTGGCCGTGGACGGTGAGACCATGCGGGTGGGCATCGGCGAGCTCGGGGTGACCGTTCCCGCCCTGCCCAACGTCGGTGCCGGCCAGCGGGTCCTGCTGTTCCTGCGCCCCAGCGAGGTCGAGCTGCTGCGCCCCGGCGATCCCGGCGGGACCAACGTCTTCGAGGCCCGCGTCGAGAAGACGACGTACCTCGGCGACACCATTGATTACCGCTTGGTCTTCGGCCAGGATCTGCCCTTGCGGGTCCAGACCGACGCCCAACGGCGCTTCGCCCCGGGGGCAGAGGTCCGGATCCGCTTGCCGCGCATCCGCTGCTGGGCGATGACATCCGGCTGAGACCGTTCGGCTGTTCGACCCTTCCCGAAGGCCCGAATCCGCCAACGGCGGAAGCCGTCGGTGCCCCGCCGACAAGAGGAGTCATGTCCGAGCACACCGAGATCCGCTTGGCCAATCTGACCAAGGACGAATTCGCCGCCGCCATGCAGGCGGGGCGATGGATCCTGCTGCCCTTCGGGGCGGTGGAGCAGCACGGGCCGCACCTCCCGCTCGGGACCGACCTGTTGTACGCGGAGCACGTGTGCGCCGCGGTGGCGGGACAGGTGGGCGGCCTGGTGGCGCCGGCCCTTCCCTACGGCGTCTGCCGGACCATGCGGAACTTGCCGGGGACGATCTCGCTGGCCCCGGCCACCCTGGAGGCCGTCGTCCGCGAGGTGGTGGCCGAGTATGTGCGCCACGGGGGCCGCAAGTTCGCCCTGATCACGGGCCACGCCGAGCCGGCCCAGCTGGAGGCCATGCGCGAGGCCGTCCTGCCCCTGGTGAACGCCGACCCGGGCCTGCTCGTCCTCACCATCGGCCCCTACGACTTCCTCGATCCCATCCGGCACGGAGCGGATCTCCAGGGCAAAGACGGCCACGCCGGCTCCATCGAAACCTCGGAAATGCTGGTCGTCGCGGAAGAGCTGGTCCGGCTGGACCGCATCCCTAGGGTAACGCGCCCTCGGCTCTCCCGGTTCCGCGTGCTGGCCCACCCCGAGACGGAATACCCGACGGGGGTCCGGGGCGATACCTCCAGGGTCTCGCGCGCCCTGGGCGAGAAGGCCCTGGGCCACATCGTGAGCGAGATCGTCCGGCTGCTGCGCCACGTGGATCGAGCGGGGAAAGAATGGTGAGGCAGGAGGGAACATGACCGGAAGGCGGAAGACCCCTTTTCCCTGGCGGCGGAAGGTCCGGGACGGGTTGCTTGCCGCCAACGCCGCGGTCCGCCGGCTGGCGCCGCGCGCGGGCCAACGGGTGGTGGCCGGCCGGGAAGCGGGCTACCGCCCGTGGGACCCCGAGGTCATCGGGGTGGACACGGCGGCGGAGCGCGCCATCATCAACGCCCTGAGGCGGGGCGGGGTCCGGGCGACACTCCTCTCCGAAGAGGCCGGGGAGGCGCGGTTGGGGGAGCGGCGCGGCGCCCCCCCGCGCCACGAGGTGGTGTACGTCGTCGCGGACCCCTTCGACGGGAGCCTGCTGTACCGGCGCGGCATCCGCGCCCACTGGTTCACGGCCCTCGGGATCTACGGCCTGGATGAAACGCCTCGGGCGGCGGGCACGATTGACCACATCACCGGCGAGATCGTCCTGGCGGATGCCGACGGCGCCGTCCGGATCGCCCGCCCGGGCGCCCGCGCCGTCCCTGTCCGGCCGGCCGCCACGGCCAGCCTGGACGGCGCCGTCCTGGAGGCGTACCTGGGCAAGCCGGCCTTTCTGTATCCCACGGCGAGCGCCCTCCGCCCCCTCTTCGAGCGGGCCAAGTTCATCCTGCCGAACGGCGGCCCCAACGGCTTCGCGGATGTGGCCTGCGGGCGGATCGACGTCTACTTCGCCTGGAACGAGGCGCTGACCGAGGTCTTCTCCGCCCTCCCCATTGCGGAGCGGGCGGGCTGCGTCGTCACCGGCTGGGACGGATCCCCGGTCCGGTTTCGCCCGGACATCCATGCGGTCTACAGCCTGGTGTGCAGCGCCAACCCCCGTCTGCACGAACAGGTGCTGCACGCCCTCAAGGGCATCGTGCCGCCGAAAGGACCATGATCCAAAAGGAGCCTTGAACCGCCATGACGCCAAGGAGCTGGTGTTTCCGATCCCTCCAGTGAAGAACGCGAAAACCGGTTCAGGAGGCATTCAGAAGTTTCGTGCGTTTCCTGCAAATGCGCCATGTCGGGCCTGGCGTTCTTGGCGCCTTGGCGGTTGATAATTTCGGATTGGGGAGGACTCGTGCCATGAAGCTCGGCTGCATCTGCGGCACCTTCAACCGCTCCTTCGAGGCCGGGACAATGGACCAGGTCCGGTTCCTCGCCCGCTGCGCCACCGAGCTCGGGGTTCAGGGGGTGGAACTGCAGGACATTCATTTCCCCCAGACACGCCCGGCCTACCTCCGGATGCTCCGACGGACCGCCCGGGACCATGGCCTCACCATCATCGGCATCGGCGTCCACAACGACTTCGGGCGGGCCGATCCCACCCTCCGGCAGAGCGAGGTGGTGAAGGTCAAGCAGTGGGTCGAGGTGGCCGAGCAGCTCGGCGCGCCCCTCCTCCGCGTCTTCGCCGGCTACCCCGAGGGCGGCCCCGCGCAGAGGGGGCCGCGCTGGCCCGCCATGGTCGACAGTCTCCGGGACGTCGCCGCCTTCGCCGGCCACGCGGGGATCCGTCTGGGCCTGGAGAACCACAACCACGGCGCCTTCACGCCGACCGCGGCCGAGTACCTGCGGGTCCTGGAGGAGGTCCACTCCCCCCACCTGACCCCGCTGCTCGACACCGGCAACTTCACCGACGGGTGGCCCTCCGTGGAAAAGACCCTCCGCCTCGCGGCGCACGTGCACGCCAAGTTCTGGAGGGTCGCGGCCGACGGCTCGGACGAGAGCGTGGATTACGCCCGGATCATCCCCGCGCTTCGCCGGGCGGGCTATGACGGCTGGGTGAGCTTCGAGTACGAGGCGGAGGAGGCCGAGGCCACCGGCATCCCCCGCGCCCTGGCCTACCTGAAGCGGTGGCTGGCGGAGTAGGAGGCGAACTGCGGATTGCGGATCGTCGAAGGGAAAGCCCAGGGGCGTTGCCCGGACCTTGCGGTTTCGCTCTCCCGACCGGAAGGGACCCTCACCCTGCCCGGGACGCGTCGCCATAGCCCTGGCCGGCCTGCCGGTACTCCTGGCGCGGGGGGGCGAAGATGTCGAGGAGGACGCAGCGCCGGTCGAGGGTGCGCCCCCCATGCGGCACGTGCGGGGGCGTCTGCCAGAAGTCGCCGGCCCGGACGCGATGCTCGCTCCCGTCCTGGATGCGAATCCACTCCCCCTCCAGACACACCCCCCACTGCTCGTTGGGATGGGAATGCACCGGCGAGGTGGAATGGGGCTCGATGGTCACCACCGAGAGCATCACGTGCACTCCCGGAAAGATCCGCGCCGTGATCCCCGGCGCGAGCTGCCGGATGAGCCCGCCTTCCCGCAGGTTGTAGAAGCACGAGCCGTCACTCATTATGGCCCCCCCGCCTTGAGAGCGCGCGTCTCAAGCCATAGTCCCTCTTCCACGGCGAGGCTGACGATGCCGAGTTCGCGCCGTTTCCGGACAAACTCCTCGGGCGTGTAGCACAGGACATCTGTGGGAAAGGGGAGATCGAGATCGATCAAAAGCCTTGAGGCCCGCTCCAGGAACGGAATGCCCCGAAAGCGTTCGGAGACCACCAGAAGGTCCAGGTCGCTTTCGGCCAGTGCCTCGCCGCGGACGCGAGAGCCGAAGGCCAGAACCAGTTCTGGCCGGTAGCGTCGCCGCAACCGGGGGAGGTACCGATCGGCAAACCGCTTGACTATCGGATCAACGACTCGATCCACCGAGCCACCTCTTCCGCAGCCTTCACCTTGGCGCCGGCGATGGCCCGGTCGTAGAGTTCGTACCGGACCCCGTTGGCCGCGTCCGGATAGCGGGCCACCGTATAATCCGGGTTCAAGAAGAGCAAGTGCGCCATGAGTCGCTTCGGAATCTTGAGCCCCTCCCCCAACTCCCTGAGATACTGAGTTGCCGGTGGGCGCGCGCGCCGTTTCTGGATCCACGCCCCCTTGAGGTATTCCTCCACCGCCTGGTGGGAGAGGAAGGCGGCCACCTCGTAGGCGCCGATCCCAATGTTCTTGCGCGCGTTTTCCAGGTCTCGGCGCGCTTGAAGGACGAGTCGCTCGACATCCTTGCGCATGCTGTGCCCGCATCTGACGCCCGGATCATTCGGCGCAGGCGCCCGCAAACTATACTATCCCAGATGATCCCGCAGAGACAAGCTCAATCCCGCCGCCGCTGACCTCTGGAGGTCTGTCCTCAAATCCGATCATTCCGCGAAAAGTCATTGCACCGCGATCGGCGGTGGCTTTAATTTGCAGCGGTTCAACGAGAAGCGTGGGCACTCATCCCGAGGGACCGCAGGCAGGATTCCCGGCGGCCCCCGGACGCATGCGCCGCGGCGCCCCGGGCCCGGAGTCGCCGCGAGGTCGCCGATCCGGCAGAAAGGAGACGCTCCATGGCATTCGAGTTTGGACCGAGGCGCGGGACGTACGCGGATGTGACCGAGATCCTCAAGGCGGGGCAGCCCCCGCTCTCGCCGGAGGAGGTCGGCCACTTCGAGACCCTGGACATGATCTACCGGTCGCTGTGCGCCCTCCTGTACAACTACGTCCCGATGTCGGGGCACCCGGGAGGCTCGATCTCTTCCGGGCGGTTCGTGGCCGCCCTGCTCTTCGATGCGCTCGCCTATGACCTGGCCCAGCCCGACCGGGAGGACGCGGACATCATCTCGTACGCGGCCGGGCACAAGGCCATGGGGCTGTACGCCATGTGGGCCATCCGGGACGAGATGGCCCGGCTGGCCGCGCCCCAGCTCCTCCCCGCGGACGTGAAGTTCCGCCTCCGCCTGGAGGACCTCCTGGGCTTCCGGCGCAATCCCATCACCAAGACCCCGCTGTTCACGCAGTTCGGGGCCAAGGCGCTGGATGGCCACCCCACCCCGGCCACCCCCTTCATCCGCCTCTCCACCGGCGCCTCCGGCGTGGGCGTCGCCAGCTCGCTCGGGCTGGCCTTCGGCGCCAGGGACTACTATGGCGCGGCCGCACCCTTCGTCCACATCGTCGAGGGCGAGGGGGGCCTCACCCCCGGCCGCGTGGCGGAAGCCCTGGCCGGTGCGGGCACCGCGTCGCTCGGCAACGCCATCCTGCACCTGGACTGGAACCAGGCCTCCATTGACACGAACCGCGTGTGCCGCGAGGATGGCCAGCCCGGCGACTACGTCCAGTGGAGCCCGGCCGAACTGTTCCACCTCCACGATTGGAATGTGATCTACGTCCCCGACGGGCGGGACTTCCAGCAGATCGTGGCGGCGCAGCGCGCCGCCCTCGCCATCGGCAACGGACAGCCCACCGCGGTCATCTACCGGACGCTGAAGGGCTGGCAGTACGGCATCGAGGGCAAGGCCGCCCACGGGGCCGGCCACAAGCTCTGCTCCGAGGGCTTCTGCAGGGCCGTCGCCGATCTCACGGGGAAGGCCAACATGATGGTGCCGACCTGCGAGGCCGGGAAGCAGCGGTGCCAGGCGGGCCCGGACGGCGCGGCCATCCTGGAGCAGTGCTTCTGGGAGTCGCTCCAGATCGTGCGGAAAGTCATCGGGGAGAGCCGGCCGGCGGTCGAGGCCTTCGTCGCGCGCCTCACGGCCGCCCGCGACCGGCTCGACCGGCTCAACCGGCAGCCGCGCCCGGACGCGCCGCGGGTCGAGGCCGTGTACGCACTGGCCGCCAGGGGTCCCCAGCCGCCCGCCGAGGTGAAGCTGCAGCCGGGAAGTGTCACGACGCTGCGCGCCGAGCTGGGCCGTGCCCTCAACTACTACAACAAGGTGTCCGGCGGGGCCATCCTCGCCGCCGCGGCCGACCTGCTCGGCTCGACCAGCGTGAACGTGATAGGGGCCGGGTTCGGCGACGGCTATTGGAACGCGGTGCGGAATCCGGGCGCGCGGCTCCTGGCCGTCGGCGGCATCTGCGAGGACGGGATAACGGGCGTGCTGTCCGGCCTGTCCACCTTCGGCCACCACATCGGCGTCGGCTCGTCGTATGGCGCCTTCATCGCCGCCCTGGGCCACATCGCCTCGCGGCTGCACGCCATCGGCGCCCAGGCCAAGCAGGCGGTGACGGGCCAGCCGTACCGGCCGCTCTTCCTCATCTGCGCCCACGCGGGTCTCAAGACCGGCGAGGATGGACCCACCCACGCCGACCCACAGCCGCTCCAGCTCCTCCAGGAGAACTTCCCGCAGGGGACGATCGTCACGCTGACCCCCTGGGATCCCCAGGAGATCTGGCCGCTGGTGGCGGCCGCCCTCGCCCGCCGGCCCGCCATCATCGCCCCCTTCGTGACGCGGCCCAACGAGAAGGTGCTCGACCGCGCCGGGTTGGGGCTGGCCCCGGCCGAAGAGAGCGTGACCGGCCTGTATCTGCTGCGCCGGCCTCGCGGCCAGGGCGAGGGGACGATCGTCCTGCAGGAGAGTGCGGCCACCTACGCCTTCGTCGAGGAGGCGCTGCCGCTTCTCGACCAGGACGGCCTGGACCTCTGGATCTACTACGTCTCCAGCGCCGAGCTGTTCGCCCTGCTCCCCCCGGCGAGGCAGCGCAAGCTCTTCCCGGAAGAGCGGGCCAGGGAGGCCATGGGCATCACCGGCTTCACCCTGCCCACGATGTTCCGCTGGGTGCGATCCGACCTCGGGCGGTCCCTGACGCTCCACCCGTTCCGGAAGGGCCACTTCCTGGGCAGCGGTCAGGGGGAGATGGTGCTGGCCGAGGCCGGCCTGGACGGCCGGAGCCAGTACCGGGCCATCAAGAAGTACGTGGAGGCCCTCCGGCGGACGGTGAAGTCGGCGCCCCGGGCCGCCCGGGGGAAGACGCCGTCCCGCGGCCAGGCCCAGGCCCGCCGGCGGTAGGACCCGGGGGGAACCTTCGGGGAGAAGAGCTGCTCGGTACAGACCAGGCGGCGGGGCGGGAGGAGAATGGGGAGGCCCTTCCCGCCCCCCGGGTTTTCGGCTCCGCAAATTTTCCGGTGGTCGGGCTCCGGGACGCCGCCTGCCCGTGCCGGCCCGCTCCAGGCATACCAGTTGGACCACCCCCACCAGGTTCGGAACCCGGAGGTCGCCCGCCAACGCCACGGGCTCCCCCACCCCGTGTCAGCCTCGCCTCGGCTCAGCCTCGGCGTCGGTTTCCTGCGCGCCGCATCCCGCCTCCAGTCCCCGGATGGCTCTTGACAGAACACTCCGAGGGGGCACCGATGGTCTGGCGCTGCGCGCACCGGAAGCAACGCCCATGCGGGAAGGCGGGGCGAAGTTTCGAAAAGCCCCAAGACAGGAGAGGCTTCAGCGCGCCCTGCCGCGGGACCGGATGGGGTTCATCCGTGGGGAGGGAGAGAGCTGGGATGGGCTACCATTCTCGCACTCGACCAGCAGGGCTTCGGCCTCTACCGGCTCCACGGGCGCCGGGCGTTCCATATCCTGCCATCGGCAAGGTCCCGATCGCAGGCTGTCCCGGCTCCGCGCCGCCCGCATCAGCTCGGCAACACGATCCGGCCGTCGGCGATCTTCTGGAGGGTCTCGGCGTACAGGACGTGCTCGTGCTTCAGCACCCGCTCGGCCAGCGACTCCACCGTGTCCTCCGGCAGGACCGGCACCTGGCACTGGGCGATGATCGGCCCGGTATCGTAGTGCTCGTCCACGATGTGGATCGTCACGCCCGTCACCGTCTCGCCGGCGGCCAGGACCGCCTCGTGCACCCGCTTGCCGTACATGCCCTTTCCGCCGAACTTGGGAAGCAGCGCGGGATGTATGTTGAGGATCCGGCCGCGGTAGGCCCCCAGGGTGGCGGGGCCCAGCATCTTCATGTAGCCGGCCAGGACCACCGTGTCCACGCCGTGCCGTTTCAGCACCCGGAGGATCTCCTCGTCCTCCAGGGTGCCGGGGTGGGTCAGGGCGCTGATGTGGTAATGCGGGATCCCCTCGTTCTTCGCCCGCTGCAGGGCCATGGAGCCGGAATTGTTGCTGATCACGACGCAGGGCTTGGCATCCAGCCGCCCCGACTTGCAGGCGTCAATGATGGCCTGCATGTTGCTGCCGCCGTGGGAGGCGAGAAAGCCGAGATGCAACGTCGCCATGGCCGCGCCGCCCCCTCTCAGTCCGCGAGCGCCCCTCCTCTTGCCCCGCGGACGGTCACAGGACCGCGATGGCCTCCACCTCGATCAGCCAGTCGGGGTGGGCGAGGGCCGAGACCTCGACCAGGGTGGAGGCCGGCATCTTTTTCCCGAAGAACTCCTCCCGCACCGGCAGCAGGTCGGCCCGGTAGCGAATGTCGGTGAGGTAGGTGTTGACCTTCACGATGTTCGCGACCGTTCCGCCCCCCGCCTCCACCTGGGCCCTGATGGCCCGGAACACGGCGCGCGCCTGGGCCACGAAATCGCCCCGATGCGCGGGGGCGCCCTTCTCGTCGTAGGCCACCTGCCCCGAGAGGAAGAGGATCGTCTGGCCCCCCGTGACCTTGATGGCCTGGTGGTAGGTGGGCGGGTCGAACACCCCCTTGGCGCAGTAGGGCTGGATCGTGACCATGGACCCTCCCCTCAGTCGCCCGCGCGCAGGCGCAGGATGATGTCGGCGGCGATCCGGGCGGCGATCCCGCACACCTCGGGGCAGCCGGTCCGGCTGTGTCCGCCGTCCTGGTGGAAGGCCTTCGCCTCCTCGGGATCGGACAAGCGATAGACCCGGCCGTACTTGAGCTTGTGGATCTCGGCACAGATGCTGTGCCCCACCTCGTCGCGGAACCGCCGGTACATTTCCTGCGCCGGCTCCTTGGCCCGCTGGTACTGCGCGATGTCCTCCAGCCGCTCCCGCCCGACCACGCAGCCCAGGGCCATGATGGCGCCGGTCAGCGCCCCGCAGGTCTCGCCCTGCACGGCCACCCCGCCCGCCAGGGCGCTGCCCGCCTTCAACACCAGGGTGTCGCCTACGCCCAGCGTCGCCTGCAAAGCTGCAAGCACGGCCTGCGTTCACCCGAAGTAGTGCATGTCGTTCTGCAGGGCCAGCTCGTACACCTCGGCCAGAACCTGATCGCGGGTTGCCATCGGTCATCCTCCGCCCGGATCCGCCGGGCCACGCGACACCCGAGCCGTCTCCTCGCTACTCCCCCGCCTTGCGCATCCCCAGGTGGTGGTCCAGCATGATCACGGCGGGCCCCTGGTCGCCGATCAGCTTGAGCTGCTCCAGGACCTCGGCGGCCGTCTTCTCCTCCTCCACCTGTTCGGTGATGAACCACTGCAGCATGACCTGGGCCGGGTAATCGTTCTCCTTGACCGCCGTCTCGTAGAGCCGGTGGATCCTCGCGGTCACGTCCCGTTCATGATCCAGGACCTGCCGGAAGACATCCAGGAGCGACGTGAACTCCGTGGCCGGCTGGGGGATGGCCTTGAGGACGGCGCGCCCGCCCCGGTCGTGGATGTGGTCGAACAGCTTCAGGGCATGGCCCAGCTCTTCCTGCCACTGCACGCGCATCCAGTGGGCGCACCCCGGGCGGTTGCTGGCCGCGCAGTACGCCGCCATGGACAGGTACAGGTAGGCGGAGCTGATCTCGGCACTGATCTGCGCGTTGAGCGCCTCCTGCATCGCTTGACTGAGCATGGCCCGCTCTCTCCTTTCTGTATCGCAAGGTCTGTGGCACGCACGGCTCACGGGAGGGAATCGGCCCCCGGCAAGGGCGACCGCCCGGGGGCGGCGCCATTATGCACGAAGGCGCGGCCGAGGGCAAGCGGATGGAGGCCCCGGCATCCTGTGAGCCGCCGACCCCCGCGCGCGATTGGCATTGGCCGGATGGGCATCCGCTGTGCTATCGTGCAGGCCACCGCCACAGCCCGGGGGGCGTGGAGGCCGCAGGACAGGGAGGCGCGGGAGGCCGCGGGAGGTCACACCATGACGACCAGGATTGATCCGCTGATTCACGGGAACCGCCTGGGGCCGGAGGGGGCGGGCGAGATCCACTCGGTGAGTCCCGAGCGCGCGGCCTGGCGCTACATCGGCTTCGGGGTCCGGGCCCTTCGGCCCGGGGAAACGCTGTCGGCAGAGACCGGGGATCACGAGACCGCCCTGGTCGTTTTGGGAGGCCAGTGCGACGTGCAGTCCACGGCCGGAACCTGGAAGGGCCTGGGAGAGCGACCGACCGTCTTCGACGGCCTGCCCCACGCCCTCTACCTGCCGCGACGGACCGCCTATGCGCTGCGGGCGACGAGGCCCCTGGAGGTCGCCCTCTGCAGCGCCCGGACCGACCGGGACTTCCCGGCGCGCCTGATCTCGCCCCCGGATGTGGAGGTCGAGATCCGGGGCGGACGGAACGCCACGCGGCGGATCGTCCACCTGCTGAAGCCGGAATTCCCCGCCCACCGGTTGCTGATCGTCGAGGTCTATACGCCCAGCGGCAACTGGTCGAGCTATCCGCCCCACAAGCACGACCGGCACGATCCCCCCCGCGAGGTGAAGCTGGAGGAGACCTACTATTACAAGTTGAGCCACCCCGACGGCTTCGCCCTCCAGCGCCTCTACACCGGCGACGGCCGCGTGGACGAGACCCTGACGGTCCGGGACAACGACCTGGTCCTGATCCGCGAGGGCTATCACCCGGTGGCGGTCGCCCCCGGGTATCACTGCTACTACCTGAATGTCCTGGCCGGCGATGTCCGGAGCATGCAGGCGTCGGACGACCCGGCCTACGCCTGGGTGCGCGGGACCTGGGCGCCGCGCGAGACCCGCTCGCCCCTCGATCAGCTCCTCGGGGGCCGGGGCGAGGCGGCGAGGTGAAGCCTGGCCGGGGCGCTGGAGGGCCTCGCGGTCCTGGACCTCCGCCGGATCCCGGTGGGCCGTTCCGCTCCGAGAGGCCGGCCGACACGGGGGCGGATGCGATCAGGGTCGAGGAGCCCGGGGCGGGCGACGAGACCCGGTCCCGGGGCCGCCCTTCGTCGCTCGGCGACGGGCCGGAGGAGATCCGGGGGCTGCACCGGAGGGGCGGCGTGCCGGCGGCATCCCCGCCGCGCATGTATGTTTTCCGAGGCATTTGCGCGCTCCGGCTTGCGAGGGCCGGCGCGAGGGGCTAGAGTCTCGGCCGAATGCCCGGACCGGCTCTGCGGTCCCGGGCGCATCCCGGACCCTCGGCCGGCGCCGCGGGCCCTCCCATCATCCGGCGTGGGCGCGGGCGCTCACGCATCCAAACGCGAAGGGGGTGACTATGGAGGAACTCCTCACCGTTGGCGAGATCCAGGAGGTGGCCCATCGCCTGCGCCGCCGCACCCTGGACATGATCTGGCACGCCCAGGCCGGGCACCCCGGGGGGTCCTTCTCCCTGGCCGAGATCCTGGCCTGCCTGTATTTCCGGGTGCTGCGGATCGACCCGGCCCGGCCCGACTGGCCGGATCGGGACCGGTTCATCCTCAGCAAGGGGCACGCCGCACCCATCTACTATGTCACCCTGGCCGAGCGCGGATTCTTCCCGCCGGAGGTCCTGAAGACCTACGACGAGCTGGACTCCATCCTGCAGGGCCATCCCGATATGCACACCCCGGGCGTGGACATGTCCTCGGGCTCCCTGGGCCAGGGCCTCTCCCCCGGGATCGGCATGGCGCTGGGCGCGCGCCTTCGCGGCAAGAAGTTCCGCGTGTACGTCCTGCTGGGGGATGGCGAGATCCAGGAGGGGCAGGTGTGGGAGGCCGCCATGGCGGCCGCGGCCTACCGCCTGGACAACCTGACGGCCATCGTGGACTGGAACAAGATCCAGTTGAGCGACTTCATCGCCAAGGCCATGCCCATGGACCCGGTCCCGGAGAAGTGGCGCGCCTTCGGCTGGGAGGTCCGCGAGTGCGACGGCCACGATGTCGCCTCCATCCTGGGCGGCCTGGAGGAGCTGCAGCGGGTCCAGGGCCGGCCCGGCGTCCTGCTGGCGCACACGGTCAAGGGCAAGGGCGTCTCCTTCATGGAAAACGTGCCGGCCTGGCACGCCAAGCCCCCCAACGAGCAGGAGTATCGGCAGGCCAGAGCCGAGCTGGCGGTGAGGAGGTGAGCGCCATGCCAGATCCCATGGCCATGCGGGAGGCCTTCGGACAGAGCCTGGTCCGCCTGGGCAAGCGGATACCGGACCTGGTGGTCCTGGACGCCGACGTGGCGCCCTCCACCCGCGCCGTCCTCTTCGCCCAAGCCTTCCCCGAGCGCTTCTTCCAGGTGGGGATCGCCGAGCAGAACATGATCGGCATGGCCGCGGGCCTCTCCACCCTGGGCTTCATCCCCTTCACCAGCACCTTCGCCTGCTTTGTCAAGCGGGACCTGGACCAGATCCGGATCGTGGTGGCCCAGCCCAGGAACAACGTGAAGATCACGGGACACTACAGCGGCCTGCTGGCGGGCAAGACGGGCAAGACCCATCTCTCCATCCAGGACCTGGCCATCATGCGGTCCATGCCCAACATGACGGTCATCGCGCCGGCCGACGGGGTCGAGGTCGAGAAGGCGATGGAGGCCCTGGTGGCCGTGCACGGGCCGGCCTACCTCCGGTTGGGGCGGGACCCGAGCCCGGTCATCTTCGACGCCGCGTACCGGTTCGAGATCGGCCGCGCCGTGCAGCTCCGGGACGGGGGCGACGTGGCCCTGATCAGCACGGGCATCCAGACGCCGCGGACGCTCGAGGCGGCCGACCTGCTGAAGTCGCAGGGGATCTCGGCCCTGGTCCTGCACGTGCCCACGCTGAAGCCGCTGGATGTGGACGCCGTCATCGCCGCGGCCGAGCGGACCGGCCTCGTCGTGACGGCCGAGGAGCACAGCATCCTCGGGGGACTCGGCGGCGCCGTGGCCGAGGCCCTCTCCGAGCACCGCCCCACCCCGCTCGCCCGGGTCGGGATCCGGGACGTCTATGCCGAATCGGCCCCCAACGACGCGCTGCTGCACAAGTACGGCGTCACCGCGCGCCACGTGGCCGAGGCCGCGCGGTCGCACCTGACGAAGTGGCGCCGATAGCCTTGGGCCTTTCCTGCCAGGGCCAAGCGAGGCAGCATCGCCCGGGCAGAGGCCGGCCACGGGGCCGCATTCTTCACTTCGACATCACGAGGAGGACGGCATGCAGGGCGCGTACAACGGAAAGTTCCTACGGGTGGACCTGACGAAGGGGAGGACGCAGGTCGAGGAGGTTCCCGAGCTCATTTACCGCATGTACCTGGGCGGAAACGCCATGGGGGCCTACTGGCTCGCCCGCGAGCTGAAGCCGGGGGTGGACCCCCTGGGACCGGACAACATCCTGGTCGTCGCCACCTGCCTCACCACGGGGTCCCCCGTCTCCGGCTCCAACCGGTTCAGCGTGGTGGCCAAGTCGCCGCTCACCGGCGGCTATGGCGAGTCCGAGGCCGGCGGCTGGTGGGGGCCGGAGCTGAAGCTGGCCGGCTTCGACGGGATCATCGTCACGGGGCAGTCTCCCCGCCCCCTCTATCTGTGGATCGCCGACGGGACGGCGGAGCTGCGGGATGCCTCGCACGTCTGGGGGAAGCGCTCGGGTGAGGCCCAGGATACCCTCAAAGAGCAGACGGACAAGCGGGCGCGGGTGCTGCAGTGCGGGATCGCCGGCGAGAACGGCGTGCGCTTCGCCAACATCGTCAACGAGCTGAAGCATTTCAACGGCCGCAACGGCCTGGGCGCCGTCATGGCCAGCAAGCGGCTGAAGGCCATCGTCGTCCGGGGCCGGGGCAAGATGGAAGCCAGGGACCCGGCCGGCCTGGCGGCGGTCCTGAAGTGGTTCCGCGAGCACTACGACCGCAACGCCGACATGCTCCACAAGTTCGGCACCTCGCGCAACGTGGTGGCCTTCAGCACCGACGGCATCCTGCCCACGCGCAACTTCCAGGAGGGCTCCTTCGAGTACGCCCAGGAGATGAGCGGCCAGAACATGGCGGCCACCATCCTGACCGACGAGGGCACCTGCTTCGCCTGTGCCATCGCCTGCAAGCGCGAGGTCGAGGTGCCCGAGCTGGGGGTGACGGACAAGTACGGCGGCCCCGAGTACGAGACCCTCGCCGCCGGCGGCTCCTTTTGCGGGATCGGCGACATCAAGAGCCTGGCCAAGTTTCACCAGCTCTGCGGCGAGTACGTCATGGACACCATCTCCACCGGGGTGGCCATCGCCTTCGCCATGGAGTGCTTCGAGCGGGGCATCCTGACCAATGCCGACACCGGCGGGATCGAGCTCACCTTCGGCAATGCCGAGGCCCTGCTCCAGATGACGGAGAGGATCGCCAGGCGCGAGGGTCTCGGGGACATCCTCGCCGAGGGGGTGAAGCGGGCGGCCCAGCGGATCGGCAAAGGATCCGAGCGGTACGCCATGCACGTCAAGGGACAGGAGATCCCCATGCACGAGCCGCGGGGCAAGCAGGGCCTGGCGCTGGCCTACGCCACCGCACCCGGGGGCGCCGACCACATGCGGGCGCCGCACGATCCGGCCTACGAGGGGTTCCACCCCTCCGGCGGGCACGCCCTCGAGCCCCTGGGCCTGTGCGAGCCCCTGCCCCGCCGCGAGCTGTCGCCGCGCAAGGTGCGGGCCTACTACTACGCCCACCACTGGTGGAACCTGGCCAGCTCGCTGGGCGTCTGCCATCTCGCCTCGGCGCCCATTGACATCCTGCCCCCGACGCCCGTGGTCAACCTGGCCCGGGCCCTGACCGGCTGGGACACCAGCCTGTGGGAGCTGTTCAAGGTGGCGGAGCGGGGGGCGGCGCTCGCCCGGGTCATCAATTGCCGCGAGGGCATCACCCCCAAGGACGAGCAGCTCCCGGCCCGCCTGCACGAGGCCTTCGCCCGCGGGCCGCTCACGGGCGTGCGGATTGACCCCGCGGAGTTCGGGCGGGCCCTCCGGCTGTACTACCAGATGGAGGGGTGGGACCCGGACACCGGCTGGCCGACCTTCGCCAAGCTGGCCGAGCTGGGGATCGAGTGGGCGGCCAAACCCGGCGACACCTGGTAGAGTACTGAACTATCCGGAGATGGCAGATTTCACCCCCACCCGTGCCCTCCCCCCTCCGAAGGGGGAGGGGTGGGAGGGGGTGGAATCTGCGCGAATCTGCGGAAGCATCTCGCCTGCGCTCGACGCAGGCTGCGGATCGGAGAGAGCCTCGGAGAAAGGAGTGGTCATGCGACTCGCAGGCAAGGTAGCCATCGTGACCGGCGGGGCCATGGGCATCGGGCGCGGGATCGTCCTGTGCATGGCCAGAGAGGGCGCCGACATCGCCATCGCCGACCTCCAGGTCGAGGCCGCGGCCAGGGTCGCGGAGGAGGTCCAGGCCCTGGGCCGGAAGGCGATCGCGGTCCGGACCGACGTGACCAGGGAGGCCGACTTCCCCACGCTCTTCGACCGGGTCAGAAAAGAGTTGGGGAAGATCGACATCCTGGTGAACAACGCCGGGGTGGCCTGCAGGCCCGGTCTTCCCTTCACCAACAACGTCGAGGAGGACTGGGACCGGGTCTATTCCGTCAACGTCAAGTCCATCTTCTTCGCCTGCAAGGCCATCGCCCCCTACTTCATCCAGCGGAAGAGCGGCAAGATCATCAACATCGCCTCTATCGCCGGTCCCATGAGCTCCCCCTCCATGCCCCCCTACAGCGTCTCCAAGATGGGGGTGATCACCTTCACCAAGATCGTGGCCAAGGAGCTGGCGGCGCACGGCATCAACGTGAATGCCATCTGCCCCGGCATCCTCTGGACCGCCTTCTGGCAGGAGACGGCCGAGCGGATGGCCAAGGGTGGCGGCCAGTACGCCGGGATGACGCCGCGCCAGGTCTTCGAGAGCCGGGTGAACGCCATCGTCCCCATGAAGCGCGAGCAGACGCCCGAGGACATCGGCTGGGCCGCCGCTTTCCTGGCCTCGGAGGAGGCGCGCAACATCACCGGCCAGGCCCTGCACGTGGACGGCGGCGTGGTGATGTAGGGATGCAGGGGGAGGCCGGTTGACTTTCCGGGCGGCCTTCAAATAGAATCCATCCCGGCGCGTCGGAGAAAGAAACCGCATACCGAGGAGGGAGCCACCATGCAGAAGGGTCACCGGGTCTCGAGGCAACGATTCCGCCATCCGGTCAGCCGGCGCGACTTCCTCAAGGGGGCGGCCGGTCTGGGGGTCGGCGCGGGGATGAGTGGCCTGGCCCTGCGCAAGGTGACGGCCGCGGCCGCCAAGGAGGTCAACATCGGGGTCCTGTATCCCACCTCGGGATCCCAGGCGCGCTTCGGCCAGATGTGCGAGAACGCGGTGAAGCTCGCCGTGGACGATGTCAATGCGGCCGGCGGGATCAAATCCCTGGGCGGCGCCAGGCTGAAGCCGATTTACGCCGACATCCAGAGCGACCCCGGCGTCACCCGGAACCAGGCCGAGCGGCTCATGGCCACGGGGAACCTGGCGGCCGCCACCGGCTCCTACGTGAGCACCTACACCCTGGTGGCCACCGAGGTGGCCGAGCGGTACAAGATCCCCTTCCTCACCGGATCCATCGCCAACAAGCTCACCGAGCGGGGATTCAAATTCACCTTCCAGGTGTCGCCCAAGGCCACCATGTTCGGCGAGATGCAGATGGAGTTCGCCGGCAAGCTCGCCGGAAAGGGCAAGCGGGCCGCGGTCGTGTACGAGGACACCGACTACGGGACCTCGACCTCCAAGGGCCTCATCGAGGGGGCCAAGAAGGTGGGCTTCGAGGTGGTCATGGCCGAACCCTATACCGCCAAGTTCACCGACGCCACGCCGCTGGTCAACAAGATCAAGGCGGCCAAGCCCGACCTGCTCTTCCCCGTCTCCTACATTACCGACGCCCTGCTGATCATCCGGACGATGAAGCAGCTCAACGTCAATGCCGGCATCATCGCCGGGGGGGCGGGCTACCTGATTCCCGACTTCTACAAAGACCTCGGCAAGGACTCCGAGTACGTCTTCTCCGTCGGCTCCTGGAACTATGACATCAACTGCCCCGAGGTGCCGGCCATCGCGGCCGCCTACCAGAAGCGATTCGGCGAGTTCCTGATGGAGCATGCGGGCGAGGCGTACGTGATGATCTGGGTCCTGGCCGATGCCCTGGAGCGGGCCGCCTCGACGGACCCCGTGAAGGTCCGGGATGCCCTGGCCAAGACGAACCTGACCAAGGGCCCCGGGTCGGTCATGCCCGGCTGCCGGGTCGAATTCGACGACACCGGCTGGAACAAGTGGGTCCACCCGGTCATGACCCAGTGGCAGAAGGGGGAGCTGCGCACCGTGTACCCCCCCTCTGACTCCCGGGTGAAGCCGGTCTGGCCGGTCCCCGCCTGGGACAAGCGCGGGTAGATCCTCCCGTGTCATGGAATCCCCCTCGCCCCCTCGGAAAAAGGGGGCGGGGGGGTTTTGTGTGCCATGGACTTCACCACGTTTCTGCAGGGCCTCCTCACCGGCCTCCTCATGTCAGGGATCTACGCCCTGGTGGCCATCGGGCTCACCCTGATCTTCGGCGTCGTCCGGATCGTCAACTTCGCCCAGGGCGAGTTCGTGATGCTGGGGATGTACGCGACCTACTGGCTGTGGAAGCTGTGGGGGATCGACCCCTACCTGTCCCTGCTCATCACCATGCCCCTGCTCTTCCTCTTCGGGGTCCTGGTGCAGCACTTCCTCTTCCGCCCCATCCTGCAGGCCCCCGATCTTGCCCAGATCTTCATGACCGTGGGGCTGTCGGTGGTCCTCATGAACGCCGCCCTCTTCTTCTTCACGGCCGACTTCCGCTCGGTCAAGACCGTCTATTCGGAGTGGACCCTCCGCGTGGGCGGGATCACCCTCCCGGTGCCCCGGCTGTTCGCCTTCGCCGGGGCGCTCCTGCTGGCGGGCTTGCTGGCCCTTTTCCTCCTCAGGACGGACGTGGGAAAGGCCCTGCGGGCGGTGGCCCAAGACCGGGAGGTGAGCATGCTCCTCGGGATCAATCCGGACCGGATGTATCTGCTGGCCGTGGGCCTGGGGGCCGCCCTGTCCGGCGCGGCGGGGGGTCTCATCGTCCCGTTCTTCTACGTATTCCCGACGGTGGGTGTGATCTTCGTCCTCATCGCCTTTGTCGTGGTGATCCTGGGGACCCTGGGCAGCATCGAGGGGGCCCTCCTGGCGTCCCTCATCGTGGGGGTGGCGGAATCCCTGGGAATCCTCTTCGCCGGGGCCGACCTGGGTCTGGTCGTGGTCTTCGCCATCCTGGTGGCGACCCTGGTCTTCAAGCCCTCGGGCCTGCGGGGACAGGCATGAACGCCGCACCGAGCGCCCAGTCCCCGCGCCACAGCCTGGGCGGCGGCGAGCCGAGAACGGTCCGCCGAGGGAGGGCAAGCGCGTGAAGGCTGCCCTGTCGCCCGAGAACTACGTTCCCGCCGCCATCCTGCTCTTCCTGATGGTGCTCCCGCATCTTCTGCCGAACCCGTTCTACATCCACATCCTGGTCATGATGGCCATCTTCGTCGTCCTGGGCCAGGCCTGGAACCTCATCGGCGGCTACGGCGGCCAACTCTCCCTGGGCCATGCGGCGTTCTTCGGCACCGGGGCCTACGTCTCGACGCTCCTCGTGAACTGGTACGGCCTTTCCCCCTGGATCACGCTGTGGCTGGGGGGCCTCTGCGCCCTGCTGCTGAGCTGGCCCATCGGCATCATCTGCTTCCGGCTCCAGGGGCCCTATTTCGCCATCGCCACCATCGGGCTGGCCGAGACATTGCGCCTGCTGGTCCTGCACTTCCGCGAGATCACCAACGGCGCCCAGGGCCTGACGGTTCCCTTCAAGGGGAATGCCCCCTGGCTCCTCCAGTTCGAGTCCAAGTTCCCCTACTACTACATCGCGCTCCTCCTGGCCGTGGCCAGCGTCCTCGTCACCCGCCGTATGGAGCAGGCGCGCCTGGGGCATTACCTCGTCGCCATCGGCCAGAACCAGGATGCGGCCGAGGCCCTGGGGATCAACTCGTCCCGGGCGAAGGCGAGGGCCCTGGCCCTCAGCGCCTTCATCACCGGCGTCGCGGGCGTCTTTTATGCCCAGTACACCTACGTGATCCATCCCGACAGCGTCTTCGGCCTCGGCCTGAGCGTGCAGATCGCCCTGGTCGCCATCGTGGGGGGGGTGGGGACGATTTTGGGACCGGCGATCGGGGCGGTGATCATGGAATCCTTCATCCAGTCCACCCAGGTCGTTTTCGCCGGGCAGTACCCCGGCCTGGAGCTGATGGTGTACGGCGGGTTGCTCGTGGCGGTGATCCTGTGGCGCCCGCGGGGCGTCTTCCCGTGGGTCGCCCGGCTGTACGGATGGGTGCTCTCCCGCCTGCCCGCCCTGGGGGCCGCGACCCCATGAGCCATGCCCCGCTCCTCGAGGTGGAGAACCTCGGCAAACGGTTCGGCGGCGTGCAGGCCGTCCTGGGCCTGTCGTTTTCGGTCCGCCCGGGAGAGATACTGGGCGTGATCGGCCCCAACGGATCCGGGAAGACGACCACCTTCAACCTGATCACCGGCTTCTACCGTCCCGATCACGGGCGGGTCCGCTTCGCCGGCGAGGACATCACGGGTCAGAAGCCCCACGAGATCTGCGCCCGGGGAATCTGCCGGACCTTCCAGATCGCCAAGCCCTTCCGCGACCTCACGGTCTTCCGGAACGTGCTGATGGGCGCCCTCCTCCGGCACCCGAACCCGACGGCCGCGGCGGTCCGGGTGGAGGAGCTCCTCCGGCTGGTCGGCCTGGAGGGTCGCGCCCACACCGAGGCGGGGAGCCTCACCACCATCGACCAGCGGCGCCTGGAGGTGGCCCGGGCCCTCGGAACCGAGCCGCGGCTGCTCCTCCTCGATGAGACCATGGCCGGCCTCACCCCCACCGAAATGGGGGAGGCCATACGCCTCATCGGCCGGCTGCGGGATCGGGGCCTCACGGTCGTCGTGGTCGAACACGTCATGCGGGCCGTCATGTCCCTGTCCGACCGGATCATCGTCCTGGACCAGGGCACCAAGATTGCCGAGGGCCAGCCCAAGGAGATCTCGTCGGATCCGCGGGTCATTCAAGCCTACCTGGGGGCGGAGTACCGCCATGCTTGAGATCCGGGACCTGGATGCGGCCTACGGCGAGGTCACGGTCCTGCGGGGGATCAGCCTGGCCATCGGCCCGGGCGAGAGCGTCTCCGTCATCGGGGCGAACGGGGCGGGCAAGTCCACCCTCCTCCGGGTGATCTCGGGCCTCCTCCGGCCGCGGCGCGGCGCCGTCCTCTTCGACGGGACTCGCGTGGACCACCGGCCGCCCTACGAGATCGCCGGCCTGGGCATCGCCCACGTCCCCGAGGGACGGCGGGTGCTTCCGGACATGACGGTGGAGGAGAACCTGGAGCTGGGCGCCTACCTCCCGGGCCCCAAGGCCCGCCGCCGCGAGAGCCTGGAGTGGGTGTACGGGATCTTCCCCCGCCTGGCCGAGCGGCGGCGCCAGCGTGCGGGGACCCTGTCGGGCGGGGAGCAGCAGATGTTGGCTGTGGGGCGCGGCCTGATGCTCGACGAGCCCTCCCTCGGCCTCGCCCCCCTCGTCGTGGATCTTACCTTCGAGAAGATCGCCGAGGTGCGGAGGGAAGGGATCGCCATCCTGCTGGTGGAGCAGAACGTCCAGCGGGCCCTGGGCCTCGTGGATCGCGGCTACGTCCTGGAAGGCGGCCAGGTCGTCCTCCAGGGGCCCAGCCGGGACCTCCTGGAGAACCCGCACGTCAAGGTGGCGTACCTCGGTCTGTAGCCTCGAGGTCGGGAAGGATGCATGCGGCTCACGGATGAGGAGAGGCGGATCCTCGACGGCGCGGGCGGGGAGCCCCAGCGGATCGCCCTGGGCGTCCTGGTGAAGCTGGGCGAGGTCTACGGCGCCGACCGCCTGGTGGAGATCGCCAGCGCCCACCTGGTCGCCTCCTCGTACCAGATCGCCGGCGAGGCGGGGATCGAGATCTATACCCGGCTCGCCGAGCAGGGGGCCCGGGTGAAGGTGCGCACCACCTCCGACCCCGGCTCCATCGACTTCGCCCGCTGGCGGGACTTCAAGACCCCCGCGGAGTACGCCGAACGGCAGATCAGGATCGCGGAGCTGCTCGACCGGATGGGCGTGATCCCCACCTGGACCTGCACGCCGTACACCACCTTCAACGTGCCCAGGTTCGGCGAGGACCTCGGCTGGTCGGAATCCAGCGCCGTCATCTTCGCCAACTCGGTCATCGGGGCGCGGACCAACCGGCTGGCCGCCTACGTGGATCTGTGCGCCGCCCTGACGGGGCGCGTTCCCCGCTTCGGCCTGCATCTGCCGGAGCGCCGCCGGGGCGAGGTCCTCTTCGAGCTGGACCCCGACCTCTCCGCGGGATTCGCGGATCACTACTTCCCGGCCCTGGGCTACCTCGTCGGCCAGAGGGTGGGCGACCGGATCCCCGTGATCGCCGGCCTGCCGCGGGCGACCTTCGACCAGTTGAAGGCCTTCGGGGCGGCGGCCGCGGCCAGCGGCTCCGTCGCCCTCTATCACATGGTCGGCATCACGCCGGAGGCCCGCACGATGGAGGAGGCCTTCGGCGGGCGGCCCCCGGTCGAGCGCCTCCGCGTGGGCAGACAGGAGATCGCCCGGATCCTGGACCAGATGAGCACCGGGGAAGGGGGACCGGTGGACGTGGTGGGCGTGGGCTGCCCCCACGCCTCCATTGACCAGATGCGCCGCTACGCCGCCCTCCTCGACGGCAAGCGGGTCCATCCCGGCGTCCAGCTGTGGGTCTGCACGAATAGCGTGGTGGAGGAGATGGCCCGCAGGATGGGATATGTCCAGGTGATCGAGCGGGCCGGGGGCAGGCTGATGGTCGGCACCTGCCACAACGACTGCCCGCTGGGGGCCTGGGGATTCCGGCGGCTCGCCACCGACTCGGGGAAGTTCGCCTACTACACCCCCACCACGGTCGGCAGCGAGTGCGTCTTCACCAGCACCGAGGCCTGCATCCAGGCCGCCCTCACCGGACGGGTGGAGCGGCCATGAGCCATGCGGGCGTCATCCTGCGGGGGCGGGGCTGCGCCGCCGGCGCCTGCGAGGGCGAGGCGATCGTCTCCCGGCAGCCCTTCGGCTTCTGGCAGGGCATGGATCCCCGGACGGGGATCGTGATAGACAGGCGGCACGAGCTCTGCGGCGCCTCCGTCAAGGGCAAGGTGTTCGTGTTCCCCTACGGGCGAGGCTCCACGGGGACTCCCGGCATCTTCCTCGAGGCCGTGCGCAACGGCTGCGCCCCCGCCGCCATCGTGAACGTCACGAGCGAGCCCATGATCGTCATGTGCGCCATCCTCGCCGAGGCCTTCTTCCAGGTCCGGATCCCCATCGTGGACGGTCTGGACGCGAACCCCCTCGAGGCCCTCCGGACGGGCGACCGCGTCCGGGTCAACGGAACGGCAGGTGTGGTTGAGGTTCTTTCCCGTCCTTGACCTTCTCCCCTCGCCTCCTGGGTATTTTCGCCCAGGATCGCCTTGGTTTCCTCGCACACGGTCTTTCGCACTGCAGTCTGAAATGATCCCGCGTATATTTCCTGCGGGCGGAGGGATCAATCCGGTGAGCGGGAACAGCATGCTCCGGGAGATCGTTGAGGGGTACGCTCGGGCCGATCTGTTTATTCAGCGAGAGCGTCGGGCTGCTCTGGCAGGCCTGACCTCCGAAGGGGCCTGGGCCGCGTTCCGCGCGTTGTGGCGCTCCTGGGCACAGACAGGGGGCACGGCAAGCGATCTAGATTCGTTGGACGCCCTCAGGATTGACCGGCTAATCGAGCTGCGCCGAAGGTTGGATCGCCTCGCAGCCAATCGGGGCTAACGTGAGCGACCCACTCGAGGCCGCCTCCGAGCTTCACGAGTTCCTGACGGCAGAAGGCGTTTCTTACGTCATCATCGGTGGGTTGGCGGTTCAGCATTGGGGGGAACCACGCCTCACTGTCGCTGTGGATCTCACGGTCTCCGTGCGGGCAGAGCAGGCCCAGTCCTTCGTCCAGACTGTAATCTCCCGATTCTCGACGAGAGTGGAAGAGGCCGCGATCTTTGCTCGTGACACGCGAGTCATCCCCATTCGCGCTACCAACGGCTGTCCAGTGGACATCTCCCTGGCCATTCCAGGGTACGAAGACTCGGTAATGGCCCGCGCCGTCCTGTACGAGACGAAACCCGGGCAGCAGCTGCGATTCTGTTCGGCCGAAGACCTGATCATCCACAAGGCGGTTGCCGGAAGGCCTCTCGATCTCCAGGACATCGAGGGCATTGTCTTTCGCCAGCGGGAAACGCTCGACGCCCGATACATTCGAGACCGGCTCCGCGAATTCTCGGCCGCGCTGGAGGTGCCCGAACTCGCCGAGTGCTTTGAGGGTCCCTGGCGCCGCCTCCACCAGGGTTAGCGTCCCGTCCGAAGCGACCCCTCCGACTCCTCGTTCGCATCCGTCACGAGGATCCTCCGTCTCCCTCTACCCCCCTGAAGCGGGATTACTGCGACGGGCTGCGGATGATGAGGCCCCCGCCGAGCCCCTCAATGCGGGTGGCGCCCGAGGGGGTCGTCGAAACCGATGGCTTCGGCGCGGGCAGGGTGGAGACGCCGGCCGACCCGCCCCCAGCCGAAGGCGTGGGGATGTCCCGGCGTCCCTGGAGGGGGATCTCGAAGGCGATGCCCCGGCTCGCGGTTGACTTCACCACCAGCGCGACGCGGCTCCCCGCCAGGCTCTTCTCCGCCTCGGGGAACCTGAAATACACGAACCCGGTTGCGGAGCCGCCCGCGGGAATCGTCGTCTCCCGCAGCGCGCGGGATTCGAGGTCTTTCAGCCGGGGCTCGTTCCGGGCCGCGGTGACCGACTCTCCGACGATGGGGATGGCGGCCCACGCCCGCGGCGGCACCTTCACGAAGGCGAAGGCATCCTGAGGGGACAGCGGGGCCTCGCCGCGCGAGCCGGGCCGGATCAGCCGGAACTCCTGCGGATCCGCCGCAATCTCTGCGCCGGTGCCGTTCTGGATGAACACCCGCACCGGGAGCACGCCGTTCTCCGGGAAACTCTCGCCGCCGCGAAACGCCCGCGCACTCTGCTCCGCCGTAAAGTAGGGCTCCAGCCCGACGCCGATCCCACCCCTCACCTCACGGAAGGGATAGGCCTCGATCGGGGGGGAGGGGATCACCGCGGTCGCCCTGGAGCAGCCTGCCGCGAGCAGCGCCAGCGCCCACAGCCATAGCAGCCCTGTCCTTCGACGTTTCTGCGACATGCTCTCCTCGCGGGAGGCTGGGTTGATGCAACCGGGATGATGCATTTTACCGCGGACAGTCCGCCCTGTCTGCCCCCTTTTTTCCATTCCGCCGGTCAGGAGCCCCAGATGCCGGCCACGCGCTTTCCGCAGGTCGGACAGCCTCCTCCTCGCAGGCGGTTCCGGAGCACGGAAAAGCCCTGCCGCTCGATGAGCAACTCCCCACAGTGCGGGCAGGCGGTATGGGCGGATGGATGGCCGGGAACGTTCCCCAGATAGGTGAAGCGGAGGCCGGCCTCCCGCCCGATGGCCAGCGCCCGCTCCAGTGTCGTGATGGGCGTCGGCGGCGCATCGAACCGGTAGGCCGGGAAATAGGCGCTGAGGTGCCAGGGCACATCGGCCCCCAGCTCGGCGACGATGCGCCCGGCGATCGCCGCGAGCGACGCGGCGTCGTCATTGATCCCGGGGATAACCAGTGTGGTGACTTCGAGATGCACCCCCATCTCACGGGCCAGACGGCAGGTGCTCCACACCTTCTCGACGTCAATGCCCTTGCAGTGACGGCGCACCGCCGCTCCCCCGCCCTTCACATCCACGTTCATCCCGTCCAGACCCGCCCCCACCAGGAGCCGGAGGGCCTCGGGCGTCATGTAGCCATTGGTGACGAACGTGTTGTACAGGCCCTGTGCGCGGGCCAGTCGGAACACCTCCAGGGACCACTCCAGGGAAAGCGTCGGCTCGTTGAAGCTGATGGACGTCCCCCGGCAGCCCAGCCGGCGCACCTCGTCCACGAACGCATCCGGAGAGGTGAAAGGACCCGCCACTGGCGGTCGCTCCTTGCTGATCTCCCAGTTCTGGCACCACGGACAGCCGAAGTTGCATCCCCAGCTCCCGGCGGTGAGGGCAAAGGTCCCCGGATAGAAGTGGTAGAGCGGCTTCTTCTCGATGGGATTTGCGGACACGGAGGAAAGGGCGCCATAGCTCAGGGTGTAAAGGACCCCGCCGATGTTTCGGCGGCTCCGGCACCAGCCCGTCCCGCCCTCCACGAGGCGGCATCGCCGCTCGCACGCGAGGCACACGACGCGCCGTCCGTCCTTCTGGTGCAGGAGGGCCGGCCTCACGAACCTGCTCCTGCTCACCCCTGTCTGTCCCCGCATCGCCCACTCTCGGCGTCTCCGTGTCTCCGTTTCCCTCCGTCCCTCAGCCCCTCACCTTCCCCACCGGGATCAGGTAGAGCGGCACCGCGTCCGCCGGCGCCCCCAGGACCGTGCGGACCCCGGCGTCGTCGAAGGCCCCCACCGGCACCGCCCCCAGGCCCAAGGCCACCGCCTGGAGCAGGACGTTCTGCGCGGCATGGGCCGCATCCATGGGGACGTAGCGCATCCGGCCCCTGTCCCCGTACTTCCTCGTCGTGCGCGCATAGACGGCCAGGATGGCGATGACGCAACCCGCCTCGGCCACGAAGCCCTGGCCGTACGCGGCTTCCGCCAGGGCGGATCGGTGATCGCCCTGACGCACGAGGAGCAGGCGATGCCCCTCCGGCCGATAATGAAAGATCCCCTCCGGGGCCACCAGGTAGATCTCCAGCGGATGCAAGGCGCCGGCGGACGGATGGGCGCGGAGGGAGGCTGCCCTCCCCGTGATGCCCTCCGCCGCCCAGACCAGTTGTCCGATCTGGGCCGGCGTGAGCGGCTGGCGGATGAATTCTCGGACCGACCGCCGGCGGGCGATGGCCTCCTCCAGGCTCATCTCGCCCTTGAGGTTCGGTCGGGGCAGGGAGATGTCCGGCCGGTCTGTCGAAGAGCTCCCGGTCCCGGGTTGCCCCGCCGCTCCCGCTTTGCGCCGAACGATCAACGAGGCCATCCCCGCCGCAGCCGCTGCCCCGCCCAGCACCGTCCGCCGTTTCATGGGTCCCTCCTTCGCCCAGGACCTCTCCCTCCACCAATCTATGCCCAGGCGGATGGATTGCAAGGGCGAAGGCATGAGGGCGGCTTGCGCCAGTCAGGGATTCCGGACGATCCGGGCCTCGGATGGCGGCCGCCTCTTGCACCGAGACGGGAAGCAGGATATGAAGTACAATACTGGGCAAGGCGGCACCGGGGGTCGAGCACCGGGGAGAGGGGACCACCATCATGACCGCACCACTCGCGCCGGAGGCCCTGCGACGGATCTGTCCGCCCGAGAGCCTCCCCTTCGAAAGCACCGAAGCCCTGGAAGCCCTGGAGGAGATCGTGGCGCAGGACCGGGCCGTCCAGGCCATCAGCTTTGGCATCGGCATCCGGAGCGCCGGCTTCAACCTCTTCGTCCTGGGCCCGCCCGGCACCGGGAAGGCCACGGCCGTCCGCCGGTTCCTGAGCCGCGAGGCGGCCAAGCTCCCCACGCCGCCCGACTGGTGCTACGTCAATAACTTCGCCGACCCGCACCGGCCCAAGGCCATCCGGCTGCAGCCGGGTCGCGCCCGCGTGTTCAAGAGCGACTGCGAGCGGCTGATCGGGGACCTCAAGACGGGTATCCCTCGCGCCTTCGAAACCGAGGCCTACGAGCAGCAGAAGAACGCCATCACCCAGGCCGCCGAGCAGGGACAGTCGAAGGAGCTGGAGGGTTTGAAGGAACGGGTCGAGGCCCGCGGCTTCGCCCTGGCCAAGACCCCCAGCGGACTCATGGCGGTGCCGGTCCTGCGGGGCAAGCCCCTCGACCCGGAGACGCTCAACAGCCTGGACGAGGCGGCGAGACAGGAGTTCAAAGCACGCCACGAGGCCGTCCAGAACGACGTGGCGGCCACCCTGCGCCGGCTCCGCGAGATCGAGAAGGAATCCAAGGCCAGGCTGGAGGCCCTGGACCGCGAGGTGGCCTCTTCCGTCGTCGGGCACCTCATGGACGAGATCCGGGACAAGTACGGGGACAGCCCGGAGATCCTCGCCCACTTCGACGCCATGCGGGAGGACGTCGTCGGCCACGCGGACCTCTTCCGCAAGGCCGCCAGCGGCCAGGCCGGCCCTATGGAGATGCTGGCGCTGGCCCAGCTCGGCCGCGACCCCTTCGACCGCTACCGGGTGAACGTCCTGGTCGAGCACAGCGACGGCGAGGGCGCGCCCGTGGTGGTCGAGCCGCATCCCACCTGCGCCAACCTCCTGGGCCGGATCGAGCACCAGGCCCACATGGGCGCCCTGTTCACCGACTTCACCATGGTCAAGGCGGGGGCGCTCCATCGCGCCAACGGCGGCTTTCTGGTGGTGGAGGCCCTGGAGCTGCTCAAGCAGTACTTCTCCTGGGATCCCCTCAAGCGGACGCTGAAGAACAAGCGCATCAAGATCGAGGAGCCGGGCGAGCAGTTCCGCATGATCAGCACCGTGACGCTGGAGCCGGAGCCGATCCCCCTGGAAGTCAAGGTGGTCCTGCTGGGGAGCCCCTGGCTCTACTACCTGCTCTACACCTACGATCCCGAGTTTGCCGAACTGTTCAAGGTCAAGGTGGATTTCGGGTATCACGTCGCCCGAACGCCGGAAAACATCCAGGCCTTCGCCCGGGTCCTGGCCACCTCGTGCCGCGAGGAGCAGCTCCTGCCCTTCGACCGCACCGGTGTGGCCAAGCTGGTGGAGCACAGCTCCCGCATGGTGGAGGATCAGGAACGGCTGTCCACCGGCTTCGGCGAGATTCTGGACGTGGCGCGGGAGGCCAGCTTCCGGGCCGAGCGCGGCGGTCGCGACCGGGTGACGGCCGAGGATGTCACGGCCGCCATTCGCGCTCGGATCTTCCGGTCCAACCGCGTCGAGGAGCTGCTGCAGGAGCTGATCCTCGAGGGGACGCTGCTCATTGACACCCAGGGCGCCGTCATCGGCCAGGTGAACGGCATCGCCATCATCCCCCTGGGGGATTACTGGTTCGGCAAGCCCTCGCGGATCACCGCCCGGACGTTCCTGGGCCGGGGCGGCATCGTGGACATCGAGCGCGAGGCCAAGACCGGCGGCCGCATCCACAGCAAGGGCGTGCTCATCCTCTCCGGGTACCTGGGCGGCCGCTACGCCAGCGAGGTCCCGCTCTCGATGTCCGCCAGCATCGCCTTCGAACAGATCTACGAGGAGGTGGAGGGGGACAGCGCCTCCTCGGCCGAACTGTACGCCATCCTCTCCAGCCTGTCGGGCCTGCCCCTCAAGCAGGGCCTGGCCGTCACGGGATCGGTCAACCAGCGCGGCGAGGTGCAGGCCATCGGCGGGGTGAACGCCAAGATCGAGGGCTTCTTCGACGTGTGCAAGGCCCGCGGCCTCACCGGCGATCAGGGGGTCCTGATCCCCGCCAGCAACGTGCGCAACCTCATGCTGCGCGAGGATGTGGTCGAGGCGGTCCGCGAGGGGACGTTCCACATCTATCCCGTCCGGACCATTGACGAGGGAATCGCACTGCTCACCGGCGTCCCCGCGGGCGAAGCCGGCGAGGGCGGCGTTTACCCCGAGGGGACGGTGAACTTCCTCGTGCAGCGCCGCCTCAAGGAGCTGGCCGAGCAGGCCAGGAGCTTTCGCGAGAGCGGCGCCTCCCCCGCCCCCCCACCGGCCGACTCCTGATCGCTCCCGCCCCTGGTGTCACGCTCCACCAGGCACTCGGGTGAGGCCGCTTTCTCGTTGACGGGAAATCTCGCCAGGGACTATCCTGCGGGGGAGACTGCCCGAGAGGTGTCCATGTCGCCCATCCTCCTCGACGGTGAACGGCTGACGTTGGACGATGTGGAGCGGGTGGCCAGTCACGGCGAGGCCGTGGGCCTGGATCCGGCGGCCCGCCCCAAGGTCGAGGCGGCCCGCCGCGTCATCGAATCCGCCCTGGCGACCGCGCGCCCCATCTACGGCGTAAGCACCGGCTTCGGCCCGCTGAGCGACGTGTTCGTCGGCGCCGCGGACCGGGATGCGTTACAGCGGAACCTCCTCCGCAGCCATGCCATCGGCATCGGCGCTCCCATCGGCGAGGCCGAGACGCGGGCCACCATCCTCCTCCGGGCCAACGTCCTGGCCAAGGGCTACTCGGGCGTCCGGCCGGAGGTCATCGAGCTGCTCTGCGAGCTGCTGAACCGCGGCGTCCACCCCATCATCCCCGAGCGAGGTTCGGTGGGGGCGAGCGGCGATCTGGCCCCCCTGGCGCACCTCGCCCTCGTCCTGATCGGCGAGGGAGAGGCCCGCGTCCGCGGGGAGCGGCTGCCGGGGGCCGAGGCGCTCCGCCGCGCCGGCCTCGCCCCGCTCAGCCTCAAGGCCAAAGAGGGGTTGGCCCTGATTAACGGGACCTGCGGCATGACCGGGATCGGCGCCCTCGTGTTCGCGCGAGCCGCACGCCTGGTCAAGCTCGCCGACGTGGCCGGGGCCATGACCCTGGAGGCCCTGCGCGGCTCTCAGGTGCCCTTTGACGACCGGCTCCAGCGCGTCCGGCCGCACCCCGGCCAGGCCGCCTCGGCCCGGAACCTGCGGCAACTGCTCCAGGATTCGGAGGTGATGGTCTCCCACAAAGACTGCGGCAAGATCCAGGACAGCTACACCCTCCGCTGCATCCCCCAGGTCCATGGCGCGGTGCGGGATACCCTGGCCGTTGCCGGTGCGGCCCTCGCCCGCGAGCTGAACGCGGCCACCGACAATCCGCTGATCTTCGCGGATTCGGGGGACATCCTGCCGGGAGGGAACTTTCACGGCCACCCGATCTCCCTGGCCCTCGATTTTCTGGCCGTGGCCCTCGCGGGACTGTGCGGCATGTCCGAGCGTCGCATCGAGCGCCTGGTGAACCCGCAGCTCAGCGAGCTGCCGCCGTTCCTGGTGAAGTCGAGCGGCCTGCACTCGGGATTCATGGCGGCGCAGATCTCCGCCGCCTCCCTCGTGTCCGAGGCGAAGGTGCTCGCCTCGCCAGCCTCCGTGGACTCGATCCCCACCTCGGGGAGCAAGGAGGACTTCGTCAGCATGGGCTGGCTGGCCGCCGTCAAGGCCGCCCAGGTGACCGATCGCCTGGCGGCAGTCCTGGCGCTGGAATTCCTCTGCGCCGCCCAGGGCCTGGATTTTCGGCGTCCGCTCCGGCCCGGGCGGGGCGCCCTCCGGGCCTACGAGGTGGTCCGCGCCCACGTGCCCCACCTCGAGGAGGACCGCGTCCTCCGGGGGGATTTGGATCGGATCCTCCCGCTGCTCGCGGACGGCAGCCTCCTGGCCGCCGTCGAAGAGGCCGTGGGCCCGCTCGCCTGATCCGGGGGATGATCCCGGCGGGGTCCTTGACGAACCGGATCGATCCGTGGCCTAATTCTGTCGCGGGAGCTCGTGTCGCCAACTCGCTCCGCCGCTTCGCGGGGGCCACTCGATGGTGAGGTGAGGGGAAAGGAGGAGTCGCCCATGGACCACAACGCTGGAAGGGGAATGGGAAAGCTGCTTGCACTGACCGCGGTCGTTCTCCTGGCGGCCGCCCCGGCCCTGGCCCAGGAGACGATCAAGATCGGCTTCTTCGCGCCGATCACCGGCCCGGCGGCCGCGGATGGCGCCAGCGCCCAGCACGCGGTGGAACTGGGCCTGAAAGAGGTGAACGGGGCCGGCGGGATCACGGGCAAGAAAGTGGAGCTGATCGTTTACGACGATCGCTTCAGCCCGCAGGAGGCGGTGGCCATCGCGAACAAGCTGATCGAGAAGGACCAGGTGGTCGGGGTGGTCAGCGGCTCCTACAGTGGGCCGACGCGCGTGACCGCCCCCATCTTTGCCAAGGCCGGCGTCCCCATGGTGGCGGGTTATGCCGTCCACCCCGACGTCACCAAGGCGGGCGAGTCGAACTTCCGCAACGGATTCCTGGGCCAAGTCGAGGGTGCGGCGGCGGGCGAGTACGCCGTCAAGGTCCTGAAGGCAAAGCGTCCGGCCGTCATCTACATGGACAACGACTTCGGTCGGGAGATCTCGGCCGGATTCATCAAGCGGGCCGAGAAGCTCGGGGCCACGCTTGCGGCCCAGCAGGTGTACAAGTTTCCGGGCGAGAAGGACTTCCGCCCATTCCTCACCCGCATCAAGGAGGCCAAGCCCGACCTGATCTTCGCCGCGGGCTACTACAACGAGGCCGCCCTGATCGTGCGCCAGGCGAAGGAGCTGGGGATCACCGTCCAGATCCTGGGCGAGGAGGGATTCGACTCCCCCAAGTTCATCGAGCTGGCGGGGAAGGACGCGGAGGGGGTGATCATTGCCACCAACCTGGATCGGGATGATCCCCGGCCCGTGGTGCAGAACTTCCTCAAGAACTACAAGGCCGCCTATGGGATTGACCCCGACATGGTGGGGGCCAGCAGCTACGACGCCTTCATGATCCTGGTGAATGCCATCCAGCGCGCGGGGAGCACCGATCGGAAGGCCGTCATCAAGGCCCTGCTCGAAACCAAGGACTACAACGGCCTGACCGGCAAGATCAGCCGCTTCGTCAAGGGCGAGGTGGTCAAGCCGGTGCAGTTCCAGATCGTCAAGGACGGCAAGTTCCGGCGGCAGGGCGTGGTGAACAATCCCGAGGTCATCACGCCGCCGGTGCAGTGACCGGCAGGGACAGCCAGGCGGGGAGCCGACCGGCTCGGCCCCCCGCCTTCCCGTGTCCGCAGCCGGGGGAAGACCCTCAAAATCAACCCCAGATTTCGCAGATTCCTCGACCCCCCTTCCACCCCTCCTCCTCAGAGGGGAGAGGGACAGGCTGGGGGTGAATTCCGCGCAATCTGCGGAATCTGTGGTTTCGGGGCTTCTTTCCGGATGATCTGGCAGCAGCTCGCGAACGGTATCGCCACGGGGGCCGTGTACGCCCTGACCACCCTCGGCCTCACCATGGTCTACGGGGTGCTGCGGGTGCTCCATGTGGCGCACGCGGGCGTCTACGCGCTGGGGGCTTATGTGGGTCTCTGGGCGTTTCGGGCCAGTGCAAGCTTCTGGCTCAGCCTGGTCATCGCCATGGCTGGATGCGCCCTGGCCGGCGTGCTGATCGAGCGATTCCTCTACGCGCCCCTCCTCCATCTCCCTCGGATTGTTCCCCTGATCGCCAGCATCGGTCTTTTCATCGCCATGGAAGAGGCGTTCCGGATCGTGGCGGGGCCGTATGCACTCGCCTACGACGCGGAGATTCGTTTCGGGGGCCTGAGGGTGGGCCCCATGCATCTGACCGGCCCGCAGACGCTGATCCTCGTCGTGGCCGTGGCGCTGTTGGGGCTGCTCTGGCTGCTCCTGTCCCGCTCCCGGCTGGGCCTGGCCATGCGGGCGACCGCCATGGACGCGGAGACCACCTCCAGCTTCGGCGTCAACACGCGCGCCGTCATCACGCTGAATTTCCTGATCGGCTCCGCCCTGGCGGGGGCTGCCGGGGTCCTCATCGGCGTCTACGACAACCAGGTCTGGCCCACCATGGGCAGCGTCCCGGCGTACAAATGCCTGGCCATCGTCGTGCTGGGAGGCTTGGGAAACATCCCGGGGAGCGTCTTGGCCTCGTTCCTCATCGGGCTGGCGGAAACCCTGCTCCTCGGGCTGTTGGCCATCCCCTTCCCGCGGGATGCCCTGGCCTTCGTCGCCATGATCCTGGTCCTGATGTTCCGGCCCCACGGCCTGCTTGGGAAAGGATAGGACTGCAATGAATCCACAGACTACGCAGACTTCACCCCCACCCGTGCCCTCCCCCCTCTGAGGGGGAGGGGTGGGAGGGGGGGTTGCGAAATCTGCGTAAATCTGCGGATGAGTCCGAGGTCTCTTTCGAGTGTTCAGCGGATATCTGACTACCGTCCTGATCACCATCGGCATCTACGTGATCCTGGCCCTCAGCCTGAACATGATCACGGGCTATGCGGGCCAGATCTCCCTCGGCCACGCCGCCTTCATGGGGATCGGGGCCTACACCTCGGCGCTCCTCTATACCAAGGCCGGATTCGGCTTCTGGCCGGCCTTCCTCTGCGCCGGCTTCGTGGCCGGCCTGGTCGGGGCGGTGCTGGCAATCCCCTGCCTGCGGGTGCGCGAGGACTTTTTGGCCATCACAACCATGGGCATCAACTTCGTGGTGGAGGCGACGTTCCTCTACGTGCCCTTCTTCGGTGCCGGCATGGGTATCGGGGGGATCAATCCTCCGAGTCTGTTCGGCCAGGAGATCGGCAAGCCGGGATTCCTCCTCCTCATCCTCGGCGTGATCCTGGCAGTGGTCGGCGTGGATCGCTGGCTCGCGCGCTCGTGGATCGGCCTGGCCTGGGCCGCCATCCGGGAGGACGAGGAGGCCGCAGGGGCCATGGGAATAGACATCGTACGGTTCAAGGTCCTCGCCTTCACGCTGGGCAGCGCCGTGGCCGGCCTGGCGGGAAGCCTCTACGCCCATTTCCTCACCTTCATCATGCCGGCCAACTTCGGCTTCGGCCAGTCCATCGTCATCCTCTCCATGGTGGTCTTCGGAGGAATCGGCACCCTCCGCGGACCCATCCTGGGTGCCATCGTCCTGGGGGCGCTGCCCGAAATCTCCCGGCCGGCGATGGAGTATCGCACGCTGCTGTACGGGGTGTTGCTGCTCCTCCTGATGCGCTTTCAGCCCGAGGGCATCCTCGGAGAGGGCAGCCTCCTGATTCGCGGGTGGAAGACACGGCGACGCAGCGCAGCGCCGGTAGAAAGTTGAAAACCGATCCGCCTGCGGCCGGAGAACCGATCGTTGTGCATGGTTGGTTGTCGGTTGCCCGTTCTAGGTTGAAAGTCTTCGAGACAACGATGGCGCTTCTCCAGATCGAGCATCTGACCAAAGAGTTCGACGGGGTGACGGCCCTGCAGGACGTCAGCCTCGAGGTGCGCCAGGGGGAGATCCTCGGCGTGATCGGCCCCAACGGCGCGGGCAAGACCACTCTGTTCAACTGCGTCATGGGGCTGTTCCCGCCGGACCGGGGGACCATTCGTTTTCGCGGAGAGCCGATCCAGGGCCGGAAGCCGCACGAGATCGCCCGCCGGGGGATCGCCCGCACCTTCCAGATCGTCCGGCCCTTTCCCACCCTCTCTCTCACGGACAACGTCCTGGTCGCTCATGGCCATCGGTACTACCCCCACATCCGCGCGTCCACCGCAGCCTGCCGCACGCGCGCCAACCTGGATGCGGCTCGCGGCCTGCTGGATCGGGTCGGGTTGACGACCGGGCACACCCGGCCGGCGGGTCCCCTGCCTCTGGGCCTCAAGAAACGGCTGGAGATCGCACGGGCGCTGGCCCTGAATCCCTCGCTGCTTCTGCTCGACGAGCCCTCGGGGGGACTGCGCCACGAGGAATCGCAGCAGCTCCTGGAATTGATCCGCCGCCTGAACCAGGACGGCATTACCGTCGTTCTCATCGAGCACAATATGCCGCTCGTCATGGGGGTGTGTCGGCGCCTCGTGGTCCTGGACCATGGCGTGCGGATCGCCGAGGGCGATCCCGCCGCCATCCGCCGCGATCCCCTCGTCATCGAGGCCTACCTCGGCAAAGGCGGCGGCTAGGCAGTCCACCGGTCAATGGGTCACATGGTCGATAATGAAGAACCGGAGACCCTGAAAAACTCCGAACCCGCCATTCGACCCATTGACGAATCGACTGCCCGCCACGCGTTCGCGCGGCCATGCTGGAAGTCCGGAATCTCGAGGTGACCTACGGCGAGTTCGCAGCCGTCCGCGGCATCGGCTTCGACGTCCGCGATGGCGACCTCGTGACGATCATTGGCGCCAACGGCGCCGGGAAGAGCACCACGCTCCGCGCGGTTATGGGACTCTTGCGCCCGCGCGCCGGCCGGATCCTTTTCCGGGGCGAAGACATCACCCGCGAACCCGCCTACCTTCGGGCGCGGCGCGGGATCAGCCTGGTCCCGGAAGGGCGTCGGATCCTCCCGGACCTCACCGTCGAGGAGAATCTGCGCCTCGGCGCCTATTCCCTGCAGGACGCGGGGGAGGTGTCCGCGGGTCTGGAGCGGGCCTACGCCCTCTTCCCCAAGCTCCGCGAGCGGGCGGGTCAGCGCGGGAAGACCCTGTCGGGCGGCGAGCAGCAGATGCTGGCCATCGCGCGGGCGCTGGTGGGGCGACCCCGGCTGCTCCTCCTGGACGAGGTGTCTCTCGGCCTGATGCCGACCCTGGTCGAACAGACCTTCCGGACAATCAAGGAACTCCACCGGCAGGGCGCCACCATCCTCCTGGTGGAACAGAACGCCCGCATGGCCCTCTCCGTGGCCACGCGCGGATACGTCCTGGAGACCGGGCGCATCACCCTCAGCGGGTCCGCGGCAGAACTGGCAGCCGATCCCAAGGTGAAGCAGGCGTATCTGGGCGGTTAAACGGCCTGTGCTCCGGGTCGGAAGTGCGGCAGTGCTGCCGTCGCCGACGAAGGCCGTCAACCGCCGCAGGGCAGGACCGCAGCACGCCTTCGGAGATGCTGAAAGAGAGGCGAGCCGCCATCACGGTCGTGGCAGGGGCGACGCTCCTCGGCTCCATGGGGGCGTGGGGACGGACCATCTACCAGTACGAACCGAACCCGATGACCGTCGTCACCTGGCGGGCCCTCATCGGGGCGACGACCCTGGGCGTGCTCCTCGCTATCGTTCACCCGCAGTTCCTTCGCATCCGCGCCCGCGATCTCGCCTTCTTCGCGCTGTACGGATTCATGGGCGTCACGATGAACTTCTGGGCCTACTTTTCCTCCTTCAAGTTCACAACCCTGGCCGTGGCGATCACCCTCCTGTACACCTACCCTGCCTTCGTCGTGCTGTTGTCCGCCGCCTTTCTGGGCGAGCGCCTCTCGCGCACCAAGATTGCAGCGGCCATCCTCACTCTGCTCGGATCAGCCCTCGTCGCCCAGGTGCACCATGCGGACTGGTTCCGGCTCAACCTCACCGGGATCCTTTTCGGGTTCCTTGCCGGAATCACGGCCGCGAGCTACAGCGTATTCGGCAAGCGCGCCCTGGTCCGCTACGGGCCGTGGACCGTGGTCTGCTACGCCTTTGCCGCGGGCGGCCTGTTCCTGGCGGGGATGAGCGGCCCCCGCCTGCTCCGGGCAGTGCACTACCCTGCAAGAGCCTGGCTCTGGATCGTGGGGCTGGCCTTGGTCCCGAGCCTCGGCGGTTATGCCCTCTACACCCTCGGGCTCCGCGATCTGCCGGCGAGCCAGGCCAGCATCATCGCCACGTGGGAGGTCGTGACGGCCGCCTTTCTGGGCTGGGTCATCTTTGGCGAGCGGCTGGCCCCCATTCAGTTCGTGGGGGCCGCACTCGTCTGCGCCGGCATCGCCTGGATCCGGCGGGCCGAGGCCTGACCGAGAGCCGAGAGGGCGAGCCGGGACGTTTGCGCAGATTTCAACCCACACCAAGAGTGGTATCTGAGCGATCCCGACTGGCCGTCGCCGAATCTGCGGCGGCGCGTCGGAGGGCGGTCCACTTCCAGGAGATCGGCGTGGCCTGCGAGCTTGACGGAAGCATGTTGGTCAAGTAAAATGACTATCGTTTCTTGGAGGTTGCTGTTGTGGCGAAATTCAATGTGGCAGAGGCCAAGGCCCGTTTCTCGGAGCTCGTGCGCAAGGCACTCCTGGGCGAGGAGGTCATCATCGCCAGGGACAACAGGCCGCTCCTCAAGCTCGTCCCGTTGCAGCCGCCCAAGGGGTCGCGCACGCCGGGCTCGGCCAAAGGGCGCGTGTGGATGGCCCCCGATTTCGATGAGACGCCTGAAGACTTCAAGGAATACACCTGATGCGCCTCCTGCTGGACACCCAGACCTTTCTGTGGTGGGTCCAAGACGCACCGGCCCTGTCCGCCAAAGCCCATTCAGCCATCGTAAGACCCGAAAACGATTGCCTCCTGAGCCTGGCTAGCTGCTGGGAGATGGCCATCAAGCTGGGCCTGGGCAAATTGAAGCTGCCCACCACCATGGACCGTTTCATCCCGGAGCAACTCGCGCTCAATCGTTTCCAGCAGTTGCCTATCGAGTTCCGCCACGTGGTTCGCGTGACGCGTCTCCCGTGGCACCACCGCGATCCCTTCGACCGTCTCATGGCCGCGCAGGCCCTTGAGGAGGGCATGGCCGTGGTTTCTGCCGATCCTATCTTTCGAAGGTACGGAGTCAGACGGATCTGGTGAAGCCAGGGTAACAGAGGAAGAGCGGGGCGAGGCAGTCCGGCCGCCGTCCCGGGGTCTGGGTCTCCTACGAGCCGATAGGGCACTACGCGAATTACTGAAGGCCCCCCACTCCCTGCCCCGCATCGCCTTCATCGAGCATCCGGAGGCCATCGACCTACCTGTGTCGAGCATCTGTCTGCACCTGCCTGTCACGTGGCGACGCAGACAGGTGCGGACACGTACAGGCAGGCGGCAGGGAGGGAGGATCCTCACCCGCTTCTCTGCCTGTGCCAACGGCAGAGGCAGGGTTGTGGCCCAGCCAAGCCCACCGCCCGCCCGCGGGGTATGCGTCGCCGTCCTCTCGCCAACGGGTCATCGCCGCCGAATCGCGCCTCCCACGCCGTCAGCCAGCTTCCACGCGCGGTGAGGGGCGCTGCCCAGTCTTTCTGCTTGACTCGGGACCCAGGCCTGCAGTATTTCCGACGCTATCAAGTCAGCGGCGGCGTGGCCCAACGGGGGAGGCCCCGGTGTACGGGGCGCAGTCGCCCGCGCGGTCGAAGCGGGGGCATGCGGGCCGCCATCCCGAGAACCACTCCTGGAGTGTGCGCACACTCCCAGAAGCCGCCTGCACAATCCCGTGGTCAGCGAGCGCGGGATAGCACCTCGGCTGCCCACTGGTTAAGACTCTTCCCCTGAGCCTCGGCGGTCATTGCGGCGCGGGCATGGACCTCGGGGGGCACCCGGAGCAAGATCTTGCGGGAATAGGGCTTCTCTGGGGCCCGGCGGCGTGCGCCACAATCGGCCAGGTAGTGATCCACGGCAGCGCGAAAATCGCGTCGCAGCTTGGCAACCGTCCACCGTGGAACGTGATGCGATCCTGGATTCCGAGCACGCGGCCGACGAAGATATCGTCGCGGGGGTCGTACTCAACGCGAGCGGTGTAACCCTTGTAGGTCATCGTGTTGGTCATGGCTGAATCTCCAGCGAGCGCAGCAACTCGCAACCCTCTTCCACCTGGCATCTCTTCGCCCCGCGCCCGGGGTGGGGGCGGTGCAGATACAGGTGCCTTCCCTTCAGTTCAAACACGACGCGCGAGCCCGCGGCCTCACGGACCTCCCCGCCCAAGGCAACGATCAGAGCCTCGATGTCCGAGAATCGGACATTGCTGCGAGTCGGCGCGGCAAAGAGCGCCCCGAGCGTCCGCGTCGGCACCTCCTCCCGAGACTTGGTTGCCTCCCGCGAGCCTGCGGCGTATACTTCGTCTGGTGCGATCCGAGACGTTCCATGAACCACAGATGCCCCAGGCCTCACAAACCTGGACAACCCCCCTCCTAGCCCCTCCCCCTCAGAGGGGGGCTCGGGTGGGGGTGGAATCTGCGCGATCTGCGTAATCTGTGGATGCATTCGGGCCATCGCTTCCGGACCTTCTCGATCTGCGGTTCATTCAGGAGGTATTCGCCATGATCTCCAATCAACCGCCACAGGACCCGATCCGGGCGCCGCGGGGCCCGAGCCTGTCCTGCAAGGGCTGGCACCAGGAAGCGGCCATGCGCATGCTCATGAACAACCTGGATCCCGAGGTGGGCGAGCGGCCGCAGGACCTGGTGGTCTACGGCGGCGCGGGCAAGGCGGCCCGGAACTGGGAGTGCTACTACCGCATCGTCGAAAGCCTCAAGGCCCTGGAGAACGACGAGACCCTGCTGGTCCAGTCGGGGAAGCCCGTCGGGATCTTCCGGACCCACACCTTCGCCCCCCGCGTCCTGATCAGCAACGCCATGCTCGTCCCCGCCTGGGGCAACTGGGAGAAGTTCCGCGAGCTGGAGGAGCTGGGCCTCACCATGTACGGCCAGATGACGGCCGGGAGCTGGATCTACATCGGCACCCAGGGCATCCTCCAGGGCACCTACGAGACCTTCGCCGCCGCGGCCCGGAAGCACTTCGGGGGGAGCCTCCGCGGGCGCCTCACCCTCACGGCAGGCCTGGGGGGGATGGGCGGCGCCCAGCCGCTGGCCGTCACCATGAACGACGGCGTGATTCTCGCCGTCGAGGTGGATCCGAAGCGCATCGAGAAGCGGGTCAAAACCGGCTACTGCGAGGTCATGACCGCGAACCTGGACGAGGCCCTGGATCTCGCCCTGACCGCCAAGCGGCAGGGCATCCCCAAGTCCATCGGCCTGGTCGGGAACGCCGCCGAGGTGCACCCCGAGATCCTGAAGCGCGGCATTCTGCCCGACCTCGTGACGGACCAGACCTCGGCCCACGACGCCCTGAACGGCTACGTCCCGGCCGGCCTGACGCTGGAGGAGGCGCGCGACCTGCGCGTGAGGAATCCGCAGGAGTACATCCGTCGCGCCATGGACTCCATGGCCGTGCACGTCCAGGCCATGCTGGAGTTCCAGAGGCGTGGGGCCGTCGTGTTCGATTACGGCAACAACATCCGGGCCCAGGCCTTCTCCCGCGGGGTGAAGAACGCCTTCGACTTCCCGGGCTTCGTCCCGGCCTTCATCCGGCCGCTCTTCTGCGCGGGTCGGGGCCCGTTCCGCTGGGCCGTCCTGTCGGGCGATCCGGCTGACATCGCCCGCATTGACGAGGTCGTCCTGCGCGAGTTCAAGGACGACGACTCGCTCACCCGCTGGATTCGCCTGGCGCGGGAGAAGGTCCACTTCCAGGGCATCCCGGCGCGGATCTGCTGGCTGGGGTATGGCGAGCGGGATCGCCTGGGCGTCCTGGTCAACCGGATGGTCCGCTCGGGAGACCTCAAGGCGCCCGTGGTCTTCGGTCGAGACCACCTGGATTCCGGCTCGGTCGCCTCGCCCCACCGCGAGACCGAGGCCATGCGGGATGGAAGCGACGCCATCGCCGACTGGCCCATCCTGAACGCCCTGCTCAACACGGCCGCGGGCGCCTCATGGATCTCGGTCCACCACGGCGGCGGCGTGGGGATCGGCTACTCGATCCACGCGGGCATGGTGGTGGTGGCCGACGGAACGCCCGAGACCGAGGCCAGACTCCAGCGGGTGCTCACCACCGACCCCGGCACGGGCATCATGCGCCACGCCGACGCCGGCTATCCCGAGGCGATCGCCGCGGCCAAGGCGAAGGGCGTCAAGATCCCCGGCCTGACTGCCTAGCCCCCCTCGACCTCGCCTTCTCCGGGCACCCTTAGGGCGTGGGGAGAAGGAAGGGACGAGGGCAGGCGGCGTCCAGGAGGGACACCGTGATCCAGGCCGACCTGATCATCGAGGGCGCGGCCGAGCTGCTGACGCTGCGTGGAAACTCCTCCCGGCCGCGCCGTGGCGAAGAGATGCGGGACCTCGGCATCATCCGCCAGGGCGCCCTGGCGGCCCGCCGGGGGAAGATCGTCTGGGTGGGGCCCACCGGCGAACTCCTGACCTCCGTCCGGCCCATGGCCTTCTCCAGGCTCATTGATGCCTACGGCAAAACGGTCATGCCCGGATTGGTGGACCCCCACACCCATCTCGTCTTTGCGGGCAGCCGCGAGAACGAGTTCGCCCTGCGGATCCAGGGGAAGAGCTACCAGGAGATCGCCGCGGCGGGCGGCGGGATCAACGCCACCGTGGCCGCCACCCGCAAGGCGAGCCGGCAGGAATTGAAGGCGGCTGCCCGCAAGACGCTGGACCGGATGCTGGCGTTGGGAACCACCACCGTCGAGGCCAAGAGCGGCTATGGCCTGGAATTGGAAACCGAGTTGAAGATGCTGGAGATCATCCGGGAACTCGCCGAGGAAGGGCCCATGACGGTCATCCCGACTTTCATGGGGGCGCACGAGGTCCCGCCGGAGTTCCGGCAGAATCCCGAAGCCTACGTGGATCTCGTCCTCACGCGGATGCTGCCCGAGGTGGCGTCGCGGAAGCTGGCTCGGTTCTGTGACGTGTTCTGCGAGGCAGGGGTGTTCACGCCCGAGCAGTCAGAGCGCATCCTCCGTGCGGCGGTCGCCCTCGGCCTGGAGCCGCGGATCCATGCCGATGAGCTCAGCGACCTGGGCGGCGCGGCCCTGGCCGCCCGGGTGAAGGCCCGGACGGCCGATCATCTGCTGTTCGCCGGCGATGACGGCATCCGCCAGATGGCTGCGGCCGGTGTCATTGCGGTCCTCCTGCCCGGCACCGCCTACTTCCTCCACCTCCAGCGGTATGCCCGCGCCCGGGACATGATCGCGGCCGGGGTGCCCGTGGCCCTGGCCACGGATTTCAACCCCGGCTCGTGCATGACCGAATCCCTGCCCCTCATCCTGAACATGGCCTGCACCCAGATGCGGATGCTTCCATCCGAGGCGATCACCGCCGCCACCATCAACGCCGCCTGGGCCATCGGCGAGGAGGACTGCGCCGGCAGCCTGGAGGTGGGCAAGCAGGCCGACGTCCTCGTCCTGGACGCCCCCAGCCACGAGCACCTCTGCTACCACTTCGGCGTGAATCTCGTGGAGGCGGTGATCAAGAACGGCAAGGTGGTCGCGGAACGCGGCCAGCGCCTCCACTGAGAACTGGCCATCCGGCAACCGGGCAATTTCGGCGATTGGGGACGAGGCAAGACCGGTCTTGAGCAGTTGACCGCTCGACGCATTGACGACTCGACCCGTAGCGGCCTCGCTTGCAGACAGACAGGGCCCACTCCGAGGGGCCGACCTCCTCTGCGTTCCGGCCAGCATATGGCTCGCCACGAAACCACTCGGGGCGATCAGTCCAACGCTCACGCCAGCCGCTTGATCCCCAGCAGACCCAGATACGCCCCGGCGGCCAGACCCGCGCCAAAGACCCACCCGTTCAGCCCCAGGGCCGAGAAGAACGCGCCCAGGTCACACCCCTGGGCCAGGCGCGGCCGAAAAGAGCCCCCCAGGTGGCCGCGGCCGGCGACGTCCCCGCAGGCATGCCGACGATCATCCCTCCCCCGCGTGAACACGGACGCTGCCCAGCCCTCGCCGATCCGGTACAGCGTCCCCGGGGCGCAGCCGCCGGCCACGACCACCCCCAGCCCGAAGCGCGGCCCGCCCGGCAACCCCCGGAACCCCCGGGGGATAGACGCCCGGCCCCCCCGGCAAACCTTCCCCGACGAGGGGATTGGCCAGAGGCTTCCCCCTGGTCGGGGAGAAGCCCGCGGCCATCCCGATGATGATGCCCTGGAGCACCCGACTCGAAGAACTGGGCCGCCTTGCCGCCCTACACCAGACACGTTCGCATTCTCATCGCCTCGCTCCCAATGGCCGTCTGAAAAACGAAGCCCCTTCTCGTCGGGAAACGAGAAGGGGCTGGATGGGAAGCGCCATCCTTCAAGTCAGGCTGGGTCTCATCGTCAAGACAAAGCCTCCCCTTCTACCCCTGCCAGTACGAACGGATCTTGAGGACCCGCTCGGGCTCCACGGGATCGTTGGTCTTCACGCGGATCGCAAAGAGGTGCGGGCCGCCCATCCCCTGGTGCATGGTGAATTCGGTCGAAACTTCGGTCTCCTGCCCCGGCCGCAAGGTCGTCGAACCGACGACCACCTCGGAGGGTCAGCAGCCTTCGATGGCGTCAACCCTTCGGTCCACCGCCAGCCGAAGGGGCTGATCCCCGACGTTGCGCAGGCGGAAGCTGGCGGTCACGAACTTCTCGAAGCGGACGGTGCCGAAGTCAATGAAGTCCTTGTCCACGGCCAACCGTGGCCCGCCCGTGTACTGGGCCGCCACGACCTGCGGGCTCGACTTCTGCAGGAAGAACCAGGTCGCCGCCCCTGCGGCCAGGGCAACGGCCAAGAGTGCCGGAATCAGGAGCTTCGACCAGCGGGAGCCTTGCTGCACCTTCGAAGTGGACTTCGACTTCCCCTTTCGCTTTCCCATATTCCCCTCCCGGACGGGAACCGCCGTTGCCTTCCTGCCCCACGCCTGCTCGCCTTGCATTTCTGCCAGGACCGAGCCACCATACGCGGGGAAAGGCCGCCGGTCAAGCCGGGCTGGCTCCTTTGTCCGGATGTTGCGCTGATTGGCGGGTCCGCTCGCATCGCGGCAAGACGTCGCGGCAGAGACCGTGGCCCGCTCGGCTCCGTGGCCTATCGGAGCGTCTTCAGGTAGGCCAAAACGTCAACCAGGTCGGCCTCTCCCATCTGCCACCGAGGCATGGTCCAGTCCAGGGCCTCCCCCGCTGGGTCAATTCCCTGGGTGATGGCCCGCTTGATGAGGGCATCGGTGTAGGGGGGGTGCTCCATCGCCTCTCCCTTTCCCCCGGTCTCGCCGCCCGGCTCTTTCTTGGCGTGCTCCGGCCTCGTAAGCGCTTCGTAGCGGATGTCCTCGGGAATGGCGGTCCCCATCATGACCGGGACCCCTCCCCGACCGTGCACGCCGTGGCAGGCAACGCAGCCCGCGGGTCCCATGCGCATCCAGGGAGGACCGCCCAGCGTCGGGATGGGCCCGGTCTTTGCGCTCACGCCCGTGTAGTAGATCTGCTCGCCATTCGATGCGAACTTCTTCTTCCCGTACCATTGGGCCGACCAGCCACCCATCATCCCAGGGCCCATTCCCATTCCCGGGCCCATCCCGGGCCCCATCATACCGCCGCCGGGCCCCATCATCTGCGCAATCCGCCACGGACCGCCTTGCACCGAGGAAACCCACGCCAGCCCGGCGGCACCGATCAGGACAAGTCCTCCCCCGAGAAGCCAAAGCCATCGCCCCATCTCGCTCCCCCTCCCCCCGAGGTCGCTCACAGGAGGTCCTGCTTCATCCGGTCGAATTCCTCTTTGCTGATCTCGCCCCGCGCGTAGCGGCGCTTGAGGATCTCGATGGGGGCGTCGGCCCCTCCGGCGGCCGGGCGCCCGTGGTCCCAGAGCCAGCGGATCAGGAGGACCAGCCCCACGATGATCAGCCCCCAGAACAGGAGCATAAAGAGCCAGCCCACGAATCCCATGCCGTAGCCCCCGTACCCGCCGAACCCTCCCAAGCCCATCATCCCGCCACCCGGCATCATCGG
>JBBIQE010000004.1:0-2495 GCA_037442485.1 Methylomirabilis sp. (SeqCode) | reverse complement strand
TGCCAGCGGCCGTGCCGGGCGAAGAACTGGACCGGCGGCCCCATGACGAGCAGCCAGCGCATGGCGGGAAAGCGCGTCAGCAGCCGGTCCAGCCGCTCCATGTTGGCGATGTAGCTCCGCTCGTCGTAGTCGGGGACGGGCGAGGCCTCGAAGAAGACGGGGATGCGAAGCGAGGCGAGCTTCTCCCAGAAGGCGTCGAAGCGCGGATCGTCGAAGGTCCAGCGGAACCCGTACCGGCTGTAGGTATCCAGCTGGTAGTAGATCCCGCGCAGCCCCAACTGGTGCCGGGCCCGATCCAGTTCCGCCAGCCAGCGGGGCTGATCGGCCATGGGCTCGTCCACTTGGCACAGGGCCGTGAACCGGTCCGGGTACTGGCGCTGGCAGAAGGCGTTGTAGTCGTTCATGAGCCCGTAGTTCATCCCGCTCTGAAGGACGCAGTGCTCCACCCCCACGTAGGACATCTGCGCCAGCATGAGTTCGGGCGGCGCCTCCATCTGCGCCATGCCGACCGGCATGTACTGGATCCAGTAGTCCTCGCCCTCCAGGGTGTATTCGAGGCGCCCGTAGGGCCCCACCCGGAACTGGATGTCCTCGCGCAGACCGGCCCAGGTGTTGTCCTCCGCCCGGAACAGGGCCCGGGTATCGGCCGGCGCGCCGTCCCGGGCTCTTCGCGCCTTGGCCGAGGGACGGGTGAGGTTCTTCTGGATGTACTTCCAGTGGATCGCCCGCGACTCGTGGCCGCAGGCCCCCGCCCAGTGCTGGAAGACGTGGGCATGGCAGTCGATGATCATGGTGCATACCCCCGATACGCCGGGACCGCACCTGGCGCCGTACCGGACACTCCGCCACCCGGCCCGCCCCCGGGGGGCGGAGCGCCCGCACGCCGGGCGAGACAGCCTCAGGCCGCCTGCAGCTCCTTGAAGTAGTAGTCGTAGCGCTGCTGCACCAGGCCGCTGGCCACCGCGTTGTCCACCCACATGTCCAGGAAGAACTTCCACGCCGGGTCGCCGTACCGGATGGCCCAGGTGTTGGCGCCCCGGCCGAAGGGGCGGTTCGGGTCCACCACCACGGCCCAACTGCTGTTCTTCTTGGCGAAGAGCAGGGCGTCCAGGTCCCCGGTCACCCACAGGTCGGCCTTCTTCGTCCGGACAGGCTCGGCCGCGAGCACGATCTGGCCCGAGGTGGTGACGATCTTGGCCTTGGGGAACATCACCTTGAGGACGTGCTCCTCACGGGTCCCCACGTTGACGGAGAAAGTCACGTCCGGCCGGTTGAAGTCCGCGGTGGACTTGAAGCGGCGGGCGTTGTCCTTGTGGGCCACGGCCAGATGGCCCTTGTGCCACAGCGGGGCGGTGTAGTTCACGACCAGGGCGCGGGGCACAGTGTAGAAGAGGGACGAGCCGAACAGATCGAAGTCCCCCTTGCGCAGGGCGACGGTGGCGTCGGCCCAGCTCACCTCCTGGTACTCGGTCTTGACCTCCAGCTCCTTGGCCAGCGCCTCGGCGACATCGTAGTAGATTCCCGCCAGGCTCCCCGTCTTCGCGTCCTTGTGGAACCAGGGAAGGGTCTGGGCGTAGCCGACCTTGAGCTTTCCCTCCTTCTTCACCCGGGCCAGGACGGACTTCTCGTCGATGCCCGACTCGAGGAGCTGGGCATACGCCTCCCGCGGCGAGACGATCCCGCCCAGGAGACCCGTGGCCAGGCCGATCCCGCCAGCGCCCAGACCGCCCTTCATGAAGGTCCGCTTGGTCATCTCGAGCCTGCTCTTCATGGCCTCATCCCCCTGTGTCCCCGTGACCGCTGCCTCACCCGCCCTGTCCCAGCCGGCCGGACAGGGCCCGCGCGCTATGCGTACCGGCTGCGCAGTCTGTCGGAATACCACTTGATCGCCCCCGAGAGGGCGAACACGATGCCCACGTACAGGAAGGCCGTGAAGGATAGAATCTCGATCGGTTCGAACCAGATGGAAGTCAGCCGCAGGGCCCGGTACATCAGGTCGGGCACGGCGATCACCGAGACCAGGCACGACGACTTCACCACCACCAGGAACTGGTTCATGAGCGAGGGGGCCATCATCAGCACGGCCTGCGGCAGGATCACCCAGCGCATGGTGCCATAGGGCGAGAGGCCCGTGGAGAGCGCCGCCTCGCGCTGCCCGCGGGAGACGCCCTCGATGCCCGAGCGGAACGTCTCGGCCAGGTACCCGCTGGATTGCAGGGCCAGGGCCGCCCAGCCGGCCGCGAAGAAGGACCGGGGCCAGCCGAACAGCTCGGGCCAGACGTAGTTGACCCACATCAACTGGACGTAGATGGGCGTGCTCCGGCAGAACTCGATGTACAGCATGGCCAGCCAGCGAAGGGGGCGGCAGTACATCCGGACGACGCAGATCAGCAGGCCGACTGCCATGGCCACGGCGATGGCGATGAGGGAGATCTCGGCGGTGACGAGCAGCCCCGCCAGGAACTCGCCGCGATTGCTCCAGATGATCCGCTGCA
>JBBIQE010000003.1:0-4650 GCA_037442485.1 Methylomirabilis sp. (SeqCode) | reverse complement strand
AGCGGATGGACGAGGAGACGCCGCCCGGCAGCACCGCCCGGGCGGATTGGTACACACTGTCGTACGCATTGGCGGCCGCACCCTTGGACATGATGGCTTCCCTCCTTCCGCCCTCTCCCAGATCCCCCGGGCTCACGGCGAGCAGTTTTACCGCCGCTCCGGGCCGGGCCGCTAATATCCCAGGAGCCGCGGGAGAAACATGACGGTCGGTGTGTAGTACGTGATGAGGAACAGGATCGCCACCTCGGCGATGAGGAACGGCCACAGCGGCCTCAGCAGCTCCTCGATGGAGATCTTGGCCAGGCTGCTCCCGATGAAGATGCAGGAGCCGACCGGCGGGGTCAGCAGGCCGATGCACAGATTCACGGTGACGATGATGCCGAAGTGGATGAGGTCAATGCCGTACCCTTTGGCCACCGGGGCGAAGATGGGCACCAGCAGAAAGATCGCCGGGGCCGTATCAATGATGCACCCCGTGAACAGGAACAGCGCGTTGACCAGCAGCAGGAAGACCCTCGGGTCCTTGGAGATGCGGGTGAAAAAGGCCAGCGTGAGCTGGGGCACGTTCTCCATGGTCACGATCCAGCTCAGGACGTTGGTGGTGGCCAGGAGGAGCAGGACCACCGAGGTGACCTTGGCCGTGTTCATGAGCATCTCGGGAAGGTCCCGCAGCTTGAGCGTGCGCAGGATGAAGAACCCGACCAGGAGCGCGTAGGTCACGCCCACCCCGGCCGCCTCGGTGGCCGTGAAGATCCCGCCCAGGATCCCCCCGACGATGATGAGGGGCATCAACAGCACCAGGACGGAGTCCCGACAGATCGTGATCGTCTCCCGCCAGGAGTAGCGGTTTTCGCGGCGCTGGTACCCGTGCCGCCGGCTGTTCACGTAGTTGATGGTCATCAGCGAGCCCGCAATGAGCACGCCGGGAACCACCCCCCCCATGAACAGGCCGCCCACCGAGGCGCCCGTCACCAGGGAGAAGAAGACCATCACCAGGCTGGGGGGGATGATGGGTCCCATGATGGAGGCCGCGGCGGTCACGGCCGCGGCGTAGTTCTTCGGGTATCCCGCCCTGTGCATGGAGGGAATCATCACCGAGCCGATGGCCGAGGCATCCGCCACGGCCGAGCCCGTGATCCCCGCGAAGATCATGCACGAAAAGATCGTGGCGTGGGCCAGCCCCCCCCGGATCCGCCCCACCACGAGATCCGCGAACCTCAGGAGGCCGCTGGTGATCTCGCCCTTGAGCATGAGGTCCCCGCCCAGGACGAAGAGCGGGATGGCCAGCAGCGGAAAGGCATCCGTGCCGATGAACATCTTCTGGGGAATGACCACCAGCGGGATCCCCTGCATGACCAGGATGCCGCCCAGCGCCGTCACCCCGATGGCGAAAGAGATCGGCATCCCCGAGAGCATGGTGAGGACGAACAGGCCCGTAACCGTCTGGAGCACCATCCCCGCCGGTCCTTCTAGATCTCGATGGGGGCGGCCGCCATCGCCGTCTCTTGGCCCCGCCAGGCCTCAAGCAGGAGCAGGCTCTCGACCCCGAGCAACATCGCCGCCGAGATCGGGACGGCCGCATAGGGGATCGCCATGGTGATCCCCAGGGAGGGAGAGACCTGATCCAACTGCTGGGGGATCATGACAAACAGGCCCTGATAGGCCACGACGCCCAGGAAGATCATGACGGTTGCGTGGCATGCGATCCGCACCACCCGCTGCACCCGTCCGGGCAAAAGCCGCACCACGAACTGCATCCCCAACTGCTCTCCGCTCCTCAGGGCGTAGGCGGCCGCCAGGAAAGAGGACCAGACCATGAGATAGCGGGCCGTCTCCTCCTCCCAGCCGAAGACGTAGTTGACCACGTACCGGTTGAAGACCTGGAGGTTGACCACCAGGGCCATGACAGCCACCTGCAGCACGATGGTCCAGTACAGCGCGCGATCGGCGTACCGGATGAGTCGTCGGATCATAGCGATCTCCCGGGCGTGCCTCGCAACGGGACCCGGGGGGCCGACCCGCCACGGCCCCCCGGGTCCCCGGATGGACCGTCGGCGCGGGCTACCGCACCGGCTGCGCCTCCCGCGCGATGGCCTGCTCGGCCTCCTTCACCGTCTTGAAGGCCGCGTCCACCATCTCCTTGCCGACGCCGGGCTGCTTGGCCAGCCACTCCACGACGGGCCCCTGGCTGGCCTTCCGGAAGGTCTCCTTCTCCGCCGGGGTCGGCACGTAGACCTCCATTCCCTTCTTGCGCAGCGCATCGATGGCGGTCACCCGGGCCTCCAGCATCCGCCGCCCGTGCTCCGCGATGGCGCCCATCTTCGCGCCGGTGAGCAGGATCTGACGCAGGTCGGCCGGCAGGCCCTGGAACCACTTCTCGTTGGCCAGGATCATGTTGGTCCCGAGCACGTGGTCGTCCACCGTGGCGTACTTCTGCACTTCGTAGAACTTGAACTCCAGGATGACCCCCAGGGGGTTCTCCTGGCCGTCCACCACCCCCTGCTGCATGGCGCTGTACAGCTCGCCCCAGGAGATCGGCGTGGGCGAGCCGCCCATGGCCCGCACCATGGTCATGTACAGCGGGTTCTGCTGGACCCGCATCTTGATCCCCTTCAGATCGTCCACGGTGCGGATGGGCTTCTTGTTGTTGGTGAAGTCGCGGAACCCGAAGGAGGCGGCCGAGAGGATCCGGACCCCGTGCTGCTTGATCAGCCCCTCGTTCATCTTCTTGAAGAACGGGCTGTCGTAGAACAGCTGGGCCACCTTCTCGTCCGGGATCAGATAGGGGATGGCCAGGATCATCAGGGGGGGATAGAAGCTCGCCATGGCCCCCTCGTCCCCCTGCCCCAGGGGGTTGACCCCCAGCTTCACCGACTCGAAGAGCTGCCGCGAGTCGCTGCCGAGCTGGCCCCCTGGGTGGACCTCGATCTTGAGGCGGCCCCCGGCGACCCCGTTCACGTAGTTGGCGAAGACCTGCCAGTGGTCGTCATGGCCGCTCCCCGGGATCTCCATGTGGCCGCCCTTGACCACCATGGGCTGTCCGGCCCATGCCGCCCCTGCGGCACTCAGCGCCAGAAGCGCCGCCCCCGCGATCAGCACCAACACCACCCCTCGTCTCGTTCGCATGACCCTTCCTCCTTTTTGGAAAGCCGTCCCTGCCCGCGCCATGCGGCCGTGCCCACCTTCTCCCCAGCGGGGCCGCTGGAGAACCCTGCGCGCCTCCTCGACCTGGACCTCTCGGGCGGCGAGCGGGGAGACCGGGTGGGGCACGACTGCCCGGCCCTCACCGGGACCTCGGCCGGCCTTTGGCTTTGGCCCGCCCGCCTGACCGCCTTTCCCCGGGCCCCGCGGAGGTCGCTGCCGTTCGTGCGGCCAGGAGGAACTCGATCTCCTCCTCCAGACGGGCAAAGTGCGCCCGCACGGCCCGACGGCTCTCCGGAAGCCTCCGCGACGCCAGGCCCCGGAAGATGGCCCGATGCCGTCGGGCCACCGCCCGGAGATCGTCGTTGGCCAGGTTCGTCGAGGCGACGAAGGCCCGAATCCGCCGCTGCATGCCGCGCCACGTCTCGCGCAGGATCTGGTGCCCGGATGCCTCCAGGATCCGGTCGTGAAACCGGTAGTCCAGGTCGTTGAACTTCTCGGAAGCGCCAAGGCGGGCGGCCGCCTCCATCCCCCGGACGAGCGATTCCAGCTCCTGCAGATCGCCGGCCGTCAGGCGTCGGACGGCCTGGCACACAGCGAACTCCTCGAGCAGCGCCCGGAGGCTGGCCGCTTCCCGGAGGGTCCGCTCGCTGAAGTCGAGAACGCAGGCCCCGCGGTTGGGCAGCTTGATGACCAGGCCATCCCGCTCCAGGAGGGCCAGGGCATCCCGGACAGGTCCCCGACTGGTGCGGACCCGCTGGGCGATCTGGGATTCCACCAGGCGGGCTCCCGGCGGGAGCTGGCCGCCCAGGATGGCCTGGCGGATCTTCGCCGCAATCTGTTCGGGGAGGGTCCGGAACGGCAGGGGCTCGCCCAGGGCCCGATGCAGACCGGGGGGCGCTTTGCCAAGGCCTCGGCCTCCGGCTGCTTTCGCAGATTCGGGCATGGAGCCCTCGCGGTGCCGCCCCGGGACGGGCAGGCACAGCCTGTCCGCGGCCGGGCCGGGTTGACAGGCGGGATCGGATCCCGCCGGAGGGAAATTGTTAACAGTTGACCATTCTCACATCGGGCCGACCCTTGTCAATCGAAATGTGAAGCCCGGCGAATCCGTCGGCCTGCCTCACCGCCGGGAATCCCGCCGCCAGGATGAAGGCCACCCCCGACCCAGGAGGCCAGGGAGGGAAACTCCCGCAGCAGGGGCAGGCCCATGAGGATGGAAAACGGCACCTCGGAGAGCACCAGGATGCCGATCTCGTGCGCCTCGGGGAACAGCCCCGAGAGGACGAGGCCAGTGCCCGCGATCCTGCCGGTGCCCACCCGGCGCCTCGCCCGCCCCTTCCCCTCGGAATCCGGCCCCCCGCCCGCGCGCAGCCCACCCTGCGGCGCACCCCCATCGCGCACTCCCCTTCCACCCTGCACCACGGGATCTCAGGCGCGCGGAAAGAGCTTCGCCTTGCCCGAGAGGTAGCCCTCCGCGATCACACGATGCAGGGCGCGCTCCCACCGCCG
>JBBIQE010000002.1:0-10601 GCA_037442485.1 Methylomirabilis sp. (SeqCode) | reverse complement strand
TACCGCTCCGCCCCCCCGCTGCCCGCGTACCGCTGGCGGATCAGGGCGATCCTCACTCGCGCCCCCCGGCGAGCCGCGACGCCTCCAACCCGGCCCGGGCTATGGCCAGAACCTCCTCGACGGTGATGGCATTGGCGCACACGGGATACAGGCAACGGCCCCCGGCACAGCCCGAGCACAGCGCGCCCCTGTACAGAACCCTGTGCAGGTCCAGATCCGTCAGGGGCCCGCTGATCTGCGGGAAACTGCGCCAGAAGAGCGTCAGGCTGGGCGTGCCGGTGGCGTACGCCATGTGCGCCGCACCGGTATCGTTGGTGAGCAACCACGCCAGCCGTTCCAGCAGGGCGGCCAGACCGGGCAGCGGCAGCTCTCCCGCGGCATTCACCGCCCGCTCGGGCGCCCCGCAACGCTCCCGGATGCGCTCGCACAGCCCCCGCTCGCCCGGCGAGCCCGTCAGGATCAGCCAGCGCTCCGGATCGTCCCGCAGGAGCGCGCGCGCGGTTGCGGCAAAGTTCTCCGCGGGCCAGCGCTTTTCCCGGACGGAGGCCCCGGGGTGCATCCCGATGAGCTGCGCCCCGGCGGCAACTCCTCGCTGGCGGAGCCACAGCGCCACGCCATCCCGGTGCGCTGCCGTCACGTGGAGCCTGGGGGCCAGCTCCGTCACCCGACACCCCAGATGGCGGAGCATGCTGGCCACGCGGATCAGGGCGTGCTCCAGGTTGGGTCCGCGCCCGAGCAGTTCCGGGTTGGCGACCATGAAGCGGTAGAGGGTGTCCCGCCCGGGCGTGCGGAAGATGATCCGGGCCCCCCCCAGGTAGAGCAGGGGAATCACGTCGGGATCGTTGATGTAAGGGACCAGGGCCAGCTCGCACCGCGCGGCACGCAGCGCCCGCAGCGTCTCGCGCCATCGCACGTACTTCCCATAGTAGGGGATCACCCCGTCCAGCCGCGCATCGGCGCGGTACAGCTCGGCGAAGTCCGCGCGAAACAGGCCGATGATGCGCGCCCGGGGAAAGCGGTCCCGAAGGGCGGTGAGGCCGGGCGTGAAGGTGACCGAATCCCCCAGGGCCGTCGTCACCGCCACCAGAATCCCGGCAATCCGCTCCAGGTCTACGGCGGCCAGGTCCCGAACCGTCCGGAGCCGCCCCAGGCGGTCGAGGATCCAGAACGTCCGGTACAGGAGGGTATCCAGGCCGGGGACCCTCATCGACTCTCGCCGCCCGCGACGCAGGGCTTGCGCCCCACGATGTTGATGGCTCCCCGGTACGCGGGGTTCGTAATCCGGACCTCCGTCAGGCCGGCCTCCCCCAAGAGGCGGCGCAGCTCCGCCTGGGTGTGAAACGTCCGGTACGGACAGCAATGCCAGTCGTAGGTGTCGGCCACGTTCCGCCAGAAGGTCCGGTGTCTCCCGAAGGACACGATCTGCACGAAGTGGTTCACCGCCTGGAGGAGGCTCTTGAGCAGGGGCACGTAGCGCGCCGCCACCAGCCCGACGCACATCCAATACAGGAGTCGTTTCGGCATCCGATTGGTCACCCTGAGTAGCGCAGCCATGCGGCGGTCCTTCGCCTCGCCCCGGCTCTCGTAGAGCTGGAGGAAAAGCCTTCCCCCGGGCCGAAGCAGGGTGCAAAGCTCCCGGATCGCCCGATTCGTGTCCCCGGTATGATGCAGGACCCCGATGGAGATGATCGAATCGAAGGACTCCCGGCGAAACGGCAGGGCGAAGAGGTTCGCCTTCAGGAGGCTCACCCGGCCCACGCCCCGCGTAAGCCTCCGGGCCGCGTGCACCCCGTCATGCAGGTCGAAGCCCACCACGTGCCGCGCCCCCAACCGGGCCGCGGCGTAACTCCACCGCCCCATCCCGCAGCCCGCATCCAGCACCCGCATCCCCTGAAGGAGCTCGGGCGGGATCCGGAAGGTCTCGAACTCGCGCCACAGGTCGGCTTCCGATGCGTACAGGCGACCCAGCGTCCCGTGCGTGGTCCATTCCAGACCGAACGCCCGCGCGGTCTCCCGGACCGGCGGGGCCACCCCGCCCGCCCCCTTGGCGGGTGCGCTCATGGCCGGATGCTCCTGCGGAGGTCGGGCTCGACCGGGCTCACCCGGGGTCTCCTCGGCCTCGGGTCAGGCGCGATCTGCGGTGTCAGAAGGATGCCGACCAGGTGCTGAGATCCACCTGGCCCTTCGCAACAGCCTCGAGGCACCAGAGGGCCTCCTCACGGCCCGCCGCGTTGCCGATGGACTCCAGGAGGGGGATCCTGGAGATCAGGTACTGCACGACCAGGACATCGGCCAGGGACGCGGAGAGCCCGAGATGGCTGCAATACTCCCGGGTACAGCGCCGCAACAGCTGAGCCAAGGGGTTGTCCCCCGAGAAGGCCAGTCGGAAGGCCTCGGGATAGCTGAGCCTCTTCCACGTCATGGCAAAGAAGAGAAACGCGTTGAGCAAATCGGCCAGCGGCAGATCGGGGTACCGGGAAAACTCCCAGTCGATCACGCCGAGCCGGTCCCCCTGCAGCCGCAGGTTGTTCAGGCAGAGGTCGTTGTGGCCGAAGACGAAGGGGAGCGGCGTCCCCGCCAGATCCTCGGCCCTCCGCCGATAGGCGTCCAAGGAGGACCGGACGGCTCGCCGGCCGTCCAGGAGCCGCATGGCCGGCTCGACGGGGTCGAGAAAATACCGCCTGATCTCCTCCGGCGCCAGCCGGACGGCCGCTCCACGCGTTCGCGTGTGAAAGGCCTGGAGCCAGTCGACCACCCTGAGGAAGCACTGCGGGTCCCGCCGCCGAGCGTGCTTGGAAAAGGGGATGCCGGGCAGATAGGTTTCGATCAGGACCGGATGGCCCGCGACCTCACCGAAGAGGAGCGGTCGCGGGATGGAGGCCTCGAGCCCCTTTAGCCCCTCGAGGCCGTGCAGGGCCCGCAGGCGCTGGTGCTCGTTCTCCAGGAGCGGCAGGTGGGGCTCGCCCTTCTGAATCTTCACGACCACGGTCTGCCCGCTCCGCCCCTGCGGGAGACAGTAGAAGATGGCTTTGCTGTGTGGGTGTCGCTCGCCGGACAGGACGAAGAGAAACCGCCCCGGCCTCTCCCACGTGCTGCCGAAGCTTTCCCATCTGGTCCGGAGGACCTCTTCCAGTTCCGGGAGCACCTACGCCTCTTTCTTCGCGATGGCCACATACTCCGCCGCCCATCGCTGGAGCAGACCCAGCCTGGCCAGCAGCTTCAACCAGATCCGTTTCCGCCGCTCCCGCAGGGCGTCACCCTCGATGCAGAGATCTATGCACGCCTGCATGTCCCGGCCTGAGGCGATGGGGAGAAGCCCGGCGAACCGGTGGGAGCGGGGATACGGCATGTAAAGCGCGGGGTCGGAGAAGCCGCACCGCTTCAGGAGCGCGCGTACCTCGAGCGGGCCGAGGCGGCTCGGCGGCCGGCTGATCACCAGACAGAGGATCCCCTCGGGCCGGAGAACCCGCCGGGCCTCCAGAAGGAGCCGCTCCCGCATCGCCCCCCGATCGCCGTGGCCCCGCCCTTCTTGCCCCTCCCCGATCTCGTTCAGGATGGTCACCCCCACAGAGCCGCCGCGGAAGGGAAGGCCGTCGTGGCTGTCCGCCTGCACGGCGGAGGGTAGGGCCGGCGCACCCCTTGGGCCGCGCAGCCGCGCCGGCTCCATCCCCGCACGCCCCTGGCGGAGCGCGATGACACGGCCGCCGGCCTCGGCCAGGGCCTGTGCCAGCCCCTCGAGGGCAGCCCCGAGGGCCAGGATGGGGGCGCAGCGCTTCGGGGAGAGCAGCAGCGTCAGGAAGCTCCAGGCGGCCCCCGTCCCGCCAACGTCTGAGGCCCGGGGGGTAGATGCCGGCATGCCATTGCCGGGGCGCCATGCGGGCGCCCGGCCCCTTTCCCCCGCCTCCATCTCGAGGCACACCGACTTATCCCGCGGCGGGGGACCCCGCCCGGGATCCGTCGCCCTTCTCGTTCACCGACAGGATGATCAGGCGCTTGCTCTTCTCATGGAGCCGTGGCGCGACCAGGAGGGCCAGCTTTTCCAGCCCCCTCGGAATGCCTCCGCCGAAGTAGAGGTTCTCCCCTCCTCGGACCTTCAACGGGGTGAATCCGCAGGCGGTCAGGAGTGCCCTGATCTCGGCGGCTCGATACCAGCGCCACTGCTCGTCTATGCGCTGATGCGTTGGTCGCGTTCGCATGTGCCGGGGGTAGTGAAACCAATCCCTGTTCGGGACCGCCACCAGGAATTTTCCCTTGGGCCGCAGGACGCGCCTCACCTCGCCCAGGGCCTTCCCGGCCTCCTGCAGGTGTTCCAGCACCTCCACCATGAACACGTGATCGAAGCTGTCGTCGGCAAACGGCAAATCCTCCGCGTCGGCCTGCACGATGGCGGCCGTCGGGACCCTCGCGCGCGTCCGCGTGCACATGACCGAGGACACATCGCACCCGTAGGTCCGGAGGGGCTGAGGCCGCCGGCTGATCCGCTCCAGGAGGACCCCGTGGCCGCAGCCGATGTCCAGGATATCCCCGGCGACTGTCCCAGCCACCCGGAGACAGCGGTCGTGAAACTTGGCGGGCATGCCGAGAAAGGCCGGCTGTCCCCGCCGGTCGAATTCCTTCAGGATATCCTGCTTCCGCACGGGCATCGGGTTTCGCCCCCCCACGCGGACTCTAAGTCATTTACGGTGAGAGTCCAGGAAAATGTTTCATGCCCCTCACGCACCCCGGCCCCTCACGCCCTCTGCCCCTCGCTGGAGGTCTCCCGCCGCCCTCGGTCGCCTTCGATCCCGGGCTCATCCATGGGCCCCGCCCCGAAAAGGGGCCTCGCCTCGGCTTCCGCCGGACTCCTCCCAGAACTCCTGCAGGGCCGAGAAGACGACCTCGGGGGAGAGCCGATCCAGGCCGATGCGCGGCGGGTCCTCTCCCTGCCATAACGACCGGTCCAAGAGCACCACCCGATGCAGCCGCCCGTAGCCGTGCGGCCCCACCCGGTGGGCGTTGTAGGGATGCAGGAGCGCCAGCGTGGGTACCCGCACGGCAAAGCCGAGGTGCATGATGCCGGTGTCCGTGGTAATCAGCATCCGGCACCGCGTGAGGAGCGCGGCCGTCTCGGGGAGGCTGAGTCTTCCGGCGAAGCTCGTTGCCGCGGCCCCCAGCCCCCTCGCCACCCCCTCCGCGGCGGCCGCCTCCTTCCCGCCGCCCGTGACGGCGAGACGAACCGGGTAGGCCTGCACGATGTCTCGTCCCAGCGCAATGAAGTGCTCCACGGGCCAGTCGCGGAAGCGAAGCCGCGGGCTCCTGTGCACCTGCATGGCGACCAGGAGGGCGCCCTCGAGCCCCCGCTCGCGAAGGAGGGCCGCCACGGCCCGCCCGGCCGTCTCGGGAACCACGTAGTCCATGCGCGGGTCGGCCGTGTCCGCGCCGAGGGCCCGGACGATCTCCAGCGTCTGCAGCACACCCGGCCGCCTTGACCAGTCGGGGATCTCCACCGGGAGATTCACCAGGAACGGAAACCGCGTCGCCCGCGATCGGCTGGCGACGACGCGCGCCCCGGACAGGTAGGCCAGCGGCCAGACATCCGGATCGTTGGCGCGCAGCGTGACCGCGGTGTCCGGTCGCGCCCTGCGGATCGCCCGGAGCGTCCGCAGAAACGCCACCGGCCCCTTGGCATGGGGGATGAGCAGATCAATGTTCGGATTCCCCTCCAGGATCGCCCGGCGCCCGCGATGCACCACCACCGTGATCCGGCACCCCGGGAAGCTCTCCCGCAGGGCCCGGATGGCCGGCGTGTCCGAGAGGGTGTCGCCGATGCCGGCGGTACTGAAGACGACGACCGATCGTGGCGGGCGCGGCTTGCCCTCGATCCCGGGCAGCGGCCGGAGCAGCAGGGCCGCCCGGCAGCCGACCCGGAGCGCCTCGAGGACCAGCCGCTGCCAGGCCCGCTCTACGGCTCTCATCGCGCGCTGCCATGGGATTTCAAGATCCGACCATCCAGGTGCGGAACCACACCTCGAACACCAGCAGCGCCCAGAGGCGATGGGCGTGGTTGGCCCGGCCGCTCTGGTGCGCCTCCCACAGGGCCCGCACGGCCTCGGGCCGGAAGAACTCCGCGAGCCCCCGCGGCCGCAGGAGCAGGTGCTCCTCCGCATACCCGCGGAGCGCTCCCCGCAGCCAGGGGCCCACCGGGGCGCTGAAGCCCCGCTTTGGCCCCCGCAGGATCTCCGGGGGCAGAAGGTCTTCCAGAACCTCCCGCAGGATCGCCTTGCCGACGCCGCCCGCGATCTTGAGGCGGGCCGGGACCCGTGCCGCGTACTCCAGGAGGGCGTGGTCCAGGAAAGGGGATCGCACCTCCAGCGAATTCGCCATGCTGGCGATGTCCATCTTCACGAGGAGGGTCTCCGGCAGGTAGAGCCCGTAGTCCAGCTGCAGCGCCGCATCCAGGTCATCCAGGTCGGCCGGCAGCGCCCGCCACCGGTCGAGGATCTCCTCCTCCCAGGCCGCGTCCACGGCGCCCCGGATCTCTTCCCGGTACAGCGGGGCCAGCCGGTACCCGGCGAAGAACTCGGGAAACAGGACCGACTTCGCCGCCGGCGCCAGGGCCTCCGCCCAGCGGCGGGAGAGCCTCGCGGAAATCGGCCCGCTCTCGTTCGACAGTGCCCGGCGCAGGATCGGCTCGGCCAACCGGCGGCGAGCAGCCGGGCGCCCCCGGAGCACCGCCCCCATCCCCGAGCGAAGATACCGGGGATAGCCGGCAAACGCCTCGTCCCCCCCATCGCCCGAGAGCGCCACCTTGAGCTGCTGGCCGGCCATCCTGGTCACACAGTACGTCGGCACGGCGGACTTGTCGGCAAACGGCTCGCCGTAGTGCCGCGCCAGGATGGGCAGGACCTCGGCCACGTCCAGTTTCGCCACGGCCTCGTGGTGCTCGGCCCCGATCCGTTCCGCCAGCCGCCGCGCCTGGGGAAGCTCGCTGTAGCCCTCCTCCTCGAAGCCGACGGAAAAGGTCCGTAGGCGCCGGCCCAGCTGTCGCGCCATCACGGCCGCCACGGCGGTGGAATCGATCCCGCCGGAGAGCAGGACGCCCAGGGGCACATCGCTCTCCAGGCGCAGCCGCACGCTCTCCTCCAGCAGATCACGGACCCGCCGGCGGATCTCGGTCACGGGCGCCTCGGTCTTGGGGGTGAAGCGAAGCGACCAGTACCGCTCCACCCGGGCCCGCCCCCTCTCCCAGAGGAGGAGATGGCCCGGCGGCAGCTTCCGGATGCCCCGATAGATCGTCCGGGGCGAGGGAATGGCCTGGCAATGCAGGTACGCGTCCAGCGCCCCGAGGTCAATCTCCCGCCCCACGGCCGGATCGGCGAGCAGCGCCCCCAGCTCCGAGGCGAAGGCGAGGCCATCCGGCAGCTCGGCGTACACCACGGGCTTCTTCCCCAGCCGGTCGCGCGCCAGGATGAGCCGCTCGCGGCCGGCATCCCACAGGGCCATGGCGAACATGCCCCGCAGCCTGGTGAGGAAGGGCGTGCCCAGCTCCTCGTACAGGTGGGGGAGCACCTCGCTGTCGGACCGGGTGGCGAGCCGGTGACCGGCCGCCAGGAGATCCCGGCGCAGCGCGTGGAAATTGTAGATCTCGCCGTTGAAGACGACCCAGACCGACCTGTCCTCGTTGGTCATGGGCTGGCGACCGCCTGCCGGGTCGATGATGGCCAGGCGCCGGATGCCGAGGCCCACGCCGTTCTCGACGTGGATCTGCTCGTCGTCGGGGCCGCGGTGCTGCAGCGCCGCCGCCATGCGGCGGACCAGGGAGGCCTCCACGGGTCGCGACCGGTCGGTGTGCACCTTGCCCGCGATGCCGCACATGGCTCAGCCCTCCCGATCCCGCCCCGGGCGGGACTCGGGGCCGCCCTCCCCCCGCGACCGTGCCAGCTCGCGGTACAGCCCCTCGTAGCCGTCCACCATCCGGTCCCAGGCGAAGCAGGTCTCGACCCGCCGCCGCGCCGCGCGCCCCAGGGCGGCTGCCCGCTCGCGGTCCTCGAGAACGCGCACCATGGCCTCGGCCAACCCGGCGGGATCCTCGGGCTCGGCCAGGAGGCCGCTCACCTGCTCCTCCACCATCTCGGCGTTGCCGCCGACCCGCGTGGCGACCACCGGCCGGCCCGCCGCCATGGCCTCCAGGATGGCGTTGGCAAACGGCTCGCGCCGGGAGGAGGACACGAACGCCCGCGCCCCAGAGACGAGGGCCGTCTTGGCCTCGCCGGTGACGATCCCGGCGAAGGTGACGGCGTGCGCGATGCCGAGCGACTCGGCCAGCCTCCGAAGCCTCGCTCCCTCGGGCCCCTCGCCCGCGATGGTGAGCCGTGCCGCGGGAATTCGCCGCCCCACCAGGGCGAAGGCCTGAAGCAGGACGTCGAATCCCTTCTTCGCCGTGAGACTTCCCATGGCGAGGACCGACGGCTCCTCCGGCAAAGGATGGGGCCATGGGGGCAGGCGGACGCCATTGTAAATGATCCGGAGGCGTCCCGGCGGCACCCCCAGGCTGCGCAGCCGCTCGGCCATGGAGTCCCCCTGCGCCACAACCGCATCCGCCAGGAGGAGCGCCCGCCGCATCCGCTTGGCCAGACGCGGGTCGCGCGCGATCCACTCCCCGGGCAGAATGTCGGATCCGTGCGGCCGGATCACCAGCGGGGTGCCGGTCCATCGCCGGAAGGCGGCCCCCACGAACCCGGCCGGGTAGGCGCCGTGGCAGTGCAGGACATGGGGTCGCCTGCCCCACGTCTCCAGCAGAAGCCGCGGGAGCGTCTGGCGAACGCCGAACCGCTTCGAGGACGGGCGCCCGTACCGACAGAGGCGGTAGCGCCCCCCCACGCGGTTGTCCTTCCCCCGGACCCTGGGGGCCCACAGCGTGACCTCGTGCCCCCGCTCGGTCAGCGCCTCCGCCAGGCCGTGGAGCAAGAGTTCCGCGCCCCCGACGGTCGGCAGGAAGCTGAACGTGTAAAACCCGATCCGCATTCCCGCCCTCTCGGCGATCAGCCCTCGGCATCAAGACCGTGAGGGGTCAGGCGCGAGGCGTCAGGGGAATTGCATTTTCGCCCTCACGCCTTACGTTTCACGTTTCACGATCCGCAGTTCAAACACCAGCTCGCGCGCCGGAAACAGGAAGGCGAAAAACTTCTCGTACTTGTTGGGCGAGATCCAATAGATCAGCCGCGCCGGCCAGGACCAGAAATAGCCCCGATGGAATCGAACCTCCTTCCGCACCACCTCGATCGTCCGGCCCGGCGGGAGGTCCTTGCGCACCTGATCGAAGGAGCCGCGGGCCAGCCGTTGCCGATGCCCGGGATCGGTATAGGCGTGGACCGAGGAAAAATGCGGGGTCCCGATGTGGACCCGAGCGTCGTGGCGGGCGATGCGCCAGATCTCGCCCACCACCGCCACCACGTCCTGGAGGTGCTCGATCACGTGATGCAGATGGATCTCGTCGAAGCTGTCGGGCTGGAACGGATACGGGACATGGTTCAGGTCGCACAGCAGGTCGGCCTGGCTCCCGGGATTCCGATCCACTCCGACCGCGCCCGGCTGCTTGTTCCGCCCGCAGCCCAGGTCGAGGACGCGGCGGCGGGCTGGCGCCCTGGCCGCCCGCGCGCCCTCCGTCTCTGCGGGCGTCGCCACGGCCTGCCCGCCGGTCATGGGCGGCGCATCCCCAGCCCGTCGGCGATCAGGCCCCGGTACACCTGCTCCATCCGCTCCCCCATAACTTGCAGGGAGTACCCCGATTCCACGAGGGTGCGTCCCTGCGCTGCCATCCGCCGGGCCCCTGCGCGATCCGCCAGCACCTCCAGGATCGCCCTGCCCAGCGCGTCGGGATTGCCCGGCGGCACCAGCCGGCCGGTTTCCCCGGGCCGGATGACCTCCGGGACGCCGCCCACGTCGCTCGCCACGACGGGCCGCTGCATTGCCAGCGCCTGGAGCAGGGCCTGGGGAATTCCCTCGGCGGCCGTGGAGGCGGAGACGACCACGTCCAACCCGCCCAGGATCTCGGCCACGTCCTCCCGGTGCCCCAGCAGGTGGACGCACTGCTCCAGGCCATGGCACTGGATGGCGTCCTGAATCGCGCGCCGGAACGGTCCCTCTCCCACCAGGACCGCCCGCACGTCGGGATGGCTCTCCCTCACCCGTCGCAGGGCCTCAAGGAACACCAGGTGCCCCTTCCAGCTTCTGAGGACGGCGATCATCCCCAGAAGCGGCGTCCCCGGATCCAGGCCGAGCTCCTCCCGGAAGGAAAACGGATCCACCCGGGACGGGTGGAACTCCCCCAGGTCCACCCCCGTCGGGACGGAGACCACCTTGGACGGGGAAACCCGCAGCCGCTCCACCAGAAGCCTTCGGATCGCCTCCGCCGTAGTGACGATCCGATCGCACAGCAGCGTGTACACGGCGCGGGAGAACGGATTGGCCCGCACCGGCACCGACAGGTGCCGCATCCGGACCACCGGAACCCCGATGAACCTGGCCGCCAGGCCCGCCGTCCAGCCATCCACGGAGCTGTGGGTCACCAGAACCTGCGCGCGCACCCGCCGGAGCCGCCTGGCGATCCGCGCCACCGCCAG
>JBBIQE010000001.1:0-16598 GCA_037442485.1 Methylomirabilis sp. (SeqCode) | reverse complement strand
GGGTGTGCCACGCCCCTCTCCTACCGCGAGAAGGGCGTCTTGACGGGCGCGGCCATCGGCGCGGGCGCGGGAGCCCTCATCGGCTCGAAATTCCGGCTGCCGGCCACCGGGGCCGGCATCGGCGCCGGCATCGGGGCCCTGACCGGGGCCCTGGTGGGGAGCGCGCTGGATGGTGTGAGCCGGGCCGTGGCCCCAGGGCCCTCCGCGCCCCCAGCTCCGCCGGCCTCCTCCCCTGGCCCCGCAGCGGTGCCTCCTGTGCCAGTCTCGGCTGCGGGTCCAGCCCTCCAGGTCCCCGGCGTCTACGCTGCCGATCCGACGGCCGGGACCTTCGTCAACGGGACGCCGTGGCGGGTGCGGGCCTCCGTGGATGCGGCGCCCGCTCAGTTGGGTGGGGTGGCGTTCACCCTCGGTCCAGGTCAGGCCCAGCCGGCCCACCTGGATGTCGGGCCACACCGGATCACGGCCGAGGCCTGGGTAGACACCCAGTTGGGCCCCCGCCTCGTCGGGCGCTTCGACCGGACATTCGAGGTGGATGTGCGCGGATCGGGCTGGTCTGTCCGATTTGAGGCGGGCGAGTTCCGGTAGATGTCCCTGGGCGCATGCCTATGCCTGATGCCGCATGACAGGTTGCGCTGCCGCATCTCGTCTTGGATCCAGGGAGGGGAAGCCAAATGATGAAGATACGGCTGGTCGGACTCATCGCGGCCTTTGCTCTTTGCCTGGCGGCCGCGCCCGTGGCGGGGGCGCCCTCGGCCGGAGGGCCAGAGAGCTGCGGGCTGCTGGCGCTAGCCCTCGTGGACGAGACCGGGAGCTTTGCCCAGGATCTCCCCGAGGCTATCCGCGAGGTTAAACGGCTGCTGCTCCGCCTTGGCCCGGGGGATTGCTTCCTGGCCCGCGCGATCCGCGACCAGAGCTACGGCGCGAATAACGATATCGTGCCACTCCTCCGGCTGCCCAGGGCGCGCCGGAGCATCGATGCCGGGCACCAGCGGCAGCTCCTGTTGCTGAAACGCGCGGCCGCGGCAGCCCTCGATGGTCGGCTCGACCGGAAGCCGGCCGGCGCCACGGACTTCTGGCAGGCGCTTCATGCCGCCTCCCTGACGTTCCGGAATACGGAGTCGCGCGAGCGGACGCTGCAGGTGCTCAGCGACCTGAAGGACAACCAGCGTCTCCGGCCACGCAGCCTGCCCCTCCGGCTCGATGGAGTGAAGGTGCGGCTCGTCGTGCCGCGGGGCGAACGGGACACCCCGGAGGCCTTCGAGGGGCGCATCGAAAGCTGGCGGCGGGTCTTTCTGGAGGCGGGGGCGAGCGCAGTGACCTTCGCCGAGCTGCCGCGCGCGCCCCAGAGGATTTCAGCCACGGGGAGGACACGATGAGCACGGGTTGGGCGATCGCCTTGGGGCTCCTGGCGGGGCTCTTTCTCCTCGCCCACCTGCGGCCGGGGCCGACGCTGCGGGCGGTGCGGGACGCCTTCGGCGTCCCCATCGGGCTGCTCGGGGACCTCGCCGAGGGGCTGGGACGCCTCCTCGGGCAGGCGCGGGGCTTTTGGCGCGAGAGCTTCGGCGAGGCTTTTGGGATGCGGCCGCTGCTGGGCGGGGCCCTGAAGCTGAGCTTCGCGATCCTGTTCACCGTGGCGGAGTTTGAACTCCTCCGTCTGGGTATGGAGGTCGTGCTTCGACTCGTCGTGGTGGCCCGGCCGCTTCCCATCTTCGGGGAGGAAACGGTGGCAGGCCTCGCGGCATATGCGGGCGTCGGCCTCGCCCTGATGCTTGCCGATGGGGTCCTGGAGCTGTCGGGCGTTGCGGAGTTTCTCCGCTGGCGGCTGTCGCCCAAGGCGCGGAAGGTCGGGACCGCCCTCTGCATGGCGGGGCTCCTCATCGTGTGCGCCATCGAGGCAGCCGTGGGGGTCTTGCGCGTCCTGGAGATGCGGAATGCGGAGCTGCAGGCGGCCCTGACCCAAGAGGAGGTGCTCGGGGTGGCTGCCTCCGGCCAAGCTGCCACCCCTCCTTCGGCCTCTGCGCATCCCGGCTGGATCGGGTTCTGGGACAGCCTGCCCTTGGGGATTCAGGGGGCCTTCGGCTTCCTGGTTCCCCTGGTTGCCGGCCTGCTGGGGGCGGTGGCTCTCCACCCGGTCATCCTTGGCCTGGCTGGCCTCGCGGTGGCTCTGCCCATCGGCCTGGTCGTCCTGATGGCGGGGATGGTTCGCCTACTCCTGAATCTCTTGGCCCGGATTGCGGCCTTCTGTGAGAGCGCCCTGTCCGTCGCTGCCCCGCACGGCCTGCAACCGACTCCCGAGGCGTACAGCCCGGAGGTGGCGGAGCCGGCGGCGACTCCGAACGGGGATTTCGGTCGCGGGGCTGAGGCGACCCGTTCCGACCCGAACGCACCGGCCGCTCGCCAGTCCCAAGCGGGAGATGTGGCTGCTCCGCCCCGGGCGCCGATCTCCATGACCACTCCCCGGCCAGGGAACGTCGCCGCGCCACCCTCGCGCGGCAGCGAGCAGGCGGGGGAGGGATTACCGCAGGGAGATTCGGAGGATCTCGAGGCCTTGGCGGAGGCCCTGGTCTCCAACCCCTTGGATGTTCCAGAGGAGCTTCTGAGAGATCGTCGGGATGGTGAGGGAGGAAGAAGGCCATGAGCGAGACGACGGTAGCCTCCACGGCGGCGGTCACCGCGACATCCACCCCGTCGCTCCTCGGCGCTGCGGGGGTGGTGGTCGCTGCTCTGCGGGGCGCGAGCAAGCTCGCATCCCTGCTGTGCGAGGCCGCCCTGGATCTAGAGCGGCCCATCGGGGCGGACACCCTGGCCGGCCAGTACGTGGCGGCGGCGAGAGCCGCGCGGGACCGGATGCTCGCCGAGCTGCCTGCACAGCCGGAGTCGGCCATTGCCCGGCGGGCCATCGAAGGGGTAATCCGGGCACAGGCGATCCGAGAGGCGTTTCGGGAGACGCCAGCCCTCGCCCTGGTCGCGGAGGCGCACCGGCACCCGGAGATCGAGCAGGCCCTCCGGCGCCTGGAGGAGGCAGGGGTCGCCTGCGCCCGCGGGGCCTACGCCGCCGCACTGGGCCGGGCGCGCGAGGCGGAGGCGACCCTCGCTGATGTCGCGCAGGTTGCGGCACGCCGGCTCCGCGCGGCGCAACAGCAGCTCGTCGCTCACAAGGTTCGCATGGCCCTGCCGGCCCTTGGCTACCGGGTGCGGGAGGCCACGGTCGGGGGGAAGTCGGCCTTCCGCGCCACTTCCCAGGAGCGCGTCCTTGGAGTCGTGGTCGCCGAGGGTGGGAAGCTCCTGGTGGAGGCCGGCGGATTCGAGTGCACGGCCTGCCGTCCGGCCATCGCCGCCCTCTTCCGCCGGCTCCGGGATGAGGGGATCGCCGTCGAACCCCTGGTAAGCCGGCCGCACGGCCGTTGGGAGGGTGGGCCCCTGCTGGAGCGACCGGGATCCGATCCCGCAGATCTTCTGCGCACTGCCGAGCGCCTCCAGGCGAGGGCGCGTCCCCTCGCCCGTGGGGCGAAACCACACGGCGGCCGCACCCGGACGGTCGCGAGCCGCCAAACATTGGCCGCCTGGGTTTGGGGCCAGCCGCAGGGGATGGGGAGGTCGTCATGATCCTGGATGAGCTTGCGGAGGGGCGGCGAGCTGGCGTGCGCTGCTTCATTGTGACGGGCAATCTCTGGGACCTCGCCCTGGTCCCCGGACTGCCCCCCGCACGCCTACCAGCGGTCCTTGCCGCCGCGCTGGAAGGGGAGGGATATACGGTGGGTCTCCTCTCTCGCTCACTCGGGTGGCAGGTCGTCGCCGGCAACGGCGATGTCGGCCCGAACCGGGAACGCTCCGAGTGGATCTACAAGGTGAGTGGGCTTCGGACGGGGGACAGAACTGGCCAGCCCACCGCGGGAGGGTCGGGGGCCGGGGAGGCGGCGGAGATAGTGCCAGGGGTCGCGCGGCTCCTCCGGCAGCGCGAGCGCCGGGTGGCGGTCCTGCTAGACTTCGCCCAGCACTACGTCCCTGCCACGCCGCAGGGGATGGCCGCCGTGGCCTCGCCGGAGCAGCAGGTCACCCTGGAGCACCTCCACCGCTGGGGGCAGGACGAGGGGATCCGCGCCACCGACAACCTGCTCATCCTCCTGGCGGCCGAGGGGACGGTCCACGAGCTCCTTACCGAGGCGGGGAGCTACCGCCTCATCCGGGCCGGCCTGCCCGACCTGGATGACCGCCGCCGGTTCCTCACGCTGCTCGCGGGCTTGCGGGAGCGCGGCCGCACCGAGTTCGCGGCCCTGGCCCCGGACCTCAGTGCAGACCAGGCCGCAGCCCTGGCTGCCGGGCTGCGCCTGGCCGACCTGGAGGCCCTGGCGCGGGGGGCCGCAGCTCGGGGGGTGCCCCTGACTGCCGAGGCGATCCGGCGAGAGAAGGGACGGGCCATCGCCCAGCGCTGCGGGGACCTCCTGGAGGTCCTGGAGCCCACCTGTGGCCTGCGGCAGATCGCCGGGCTGCCCCATGTCGTCGAGTACCTGGCAGAGCTGGTAGGCCGGTTGAAGGCCGGTAGCCGTGACGTCCCCCGGGCCATCCTTTTCATGGGGGTGCCCGGCTGCGGGAAGACGTTCGTCGTCGGGGCGCTGGCCGCAGATCTCGGCTGGAACTGTCTCATCATGCGCAATATCTTGAGCAAGTGGGTCGGGGAGAGCGAGCGGAACCTGGAGAAGGCCTTCGGGATCGCGGAGGCGATGCAGCCCTGCATCATTTTCATTGACGAGATCGACCAAGCCCTGGTCCGGCGCGGAGAAGGGGGCGACGCCGGGACCTCGCAGCGGATGCTGAAACGGACCATGGAGTTCCTGGCCGAGGAGAGGCATCGGGGGAACATCCTGTTCGTGGCCGCAACGAACGCCCCCCACATGCTGGATCCTGCCATTGACGACCGGTTCGGGGTCAAGCTCCCGTTTCTGCATCCCTCATGGGAGGAGCGGGCGCGTCTGTTCCCTGTCCTGGCCGCACAAATCGGACGCCGCCTCGGAGACGATGTAGACCCTGCGAGCGTCGCCGCCGTTCCCAGTCTGGAGGGAAGCACGGTTCGGGGCTTGCTCGAGGTGGTGGCGATGGCGGGGCACTGGACGGATGCCGACCGCGTGCCGGGCGCGCCCATTTCGCAGGAATACCTTCTGGGCACCGCCGCCGCCCATCGCCCCACCTGCAACCCGCTGCAGCATGAGTACATTGCGCTGATGGCTGTCCGAAAGACCACGTTCAGCAGCCTCTACCCCTGGATGCGGCGGGTGGGGGTGTATGTCGAACGGCGGCCCGGGGTGGGCGTGCCAGCCTTCCTCCAGGGGATCGTGGATGAGCGGACGGGTGAGGTGGATGCTGGAGCGCTGGACCGGCGGATCCAGGAGCTAGGTCGGGCTCTGCAGCTCGACGCGGCGATGGAACGGCTCTAGGGGTGGGGTGATGGCAAGCCTGGAGAGCCGCGGAGGTCGGATCGGGGTGGTGGGGGTTGGCAGTGGCGGTGCGCCCACCGATGCGGCCCGAGCGGCGGCACGCCGGTACGGAGACTGGGTCCTATTCCTGGCCGCTGCTGGAGAAGCGATCGAGGCGTTGGAGCTACAGTTCGCCCAGAGGCTCCAGGTGCGCTACAGCTTGGCCGTGGCCAGCGGAACGGTAGCCCTCGAAGTCGCCCTGCGCTCCTGCGGGGTCGGTCCGGGGGACGAGGTGATCCTTTCCCCCTTCGATTGGGGGGCCGCGGTCGGGGCCACGCTGCGGGTCGGGGCCGTCCCTGTCTTCGCGGACATTGACCCCGCGACCTACACCCTGGACCCGGCGAGGGTGGAGGCCTCCCTCGGTCCGCGGACGAGGGCCGTTGTGGCCACTCATATCTTCGGGCACCCAGCCGACGTGGAAGCGATCAGCGTGTTGGTGCGGGGCAGAGAGATACGAGTCATCGAGGACGCGGCCCAGGCCCTCGGCGCGAGCCTCCGGGGGCGACCCGTGGGCGCCCTGGGGGATGTGGCATGCTTCAGCCTGGGCCGCGGGAAAGTCGTGACCGGCGGGGAAGGCGGCATCCTGGTGACCAGTGACCAGACGATTTACGAATCAGCAGTCGCCTGGAGCCAGCACCCTGTTCGACAGATGAGTACCATCGGGCGGATGGGGCCCCTGGCTGACCTCGGCCCCAATGCCCGAATGCACCCGGCGGCCGCGGCCATTGCGCTCGCGGGACTCGATGGTCTGGATGCACGCCTCGCCCGGCGGCGGGAGACGTGTGGCCGGCTTGCGCGCTCGCTTGCAGGGGTGCCAGGAATCCGCCCTCCCACAGTCGGCGCGGGTGCGGAGCATGCCTGGCACCGGTTCAACGCGACCTTTGCTCCCGAGGAGGTCCCGGGCACCTCTCGCGGGGAGTTCATCGGGCTTCTGGCTGCAGCCGGGGTGCCCATCGCGACCGGCTTCATCCGGCGACCCCTCCATCTGGACAATATCTTTCGGCGACGGGGCTACGGGGTGCCAGGATGGCCCTGGCGGTATGTCCGGTCACCGCGTCGGTACCGGCCGGGGGATTGCCCGGTGGCCGAGGAACGCTGTTCGTCGCTCGACCTAGCCCTCGGCGGGGAGTGGTCCGACGTGCAGGGGCACGAGGTCGAGGAGATCATTGCCGCGTCCCGAAGGGTCACGGCTAACCTCAGGGGGAAGCGACAGGGGTCCAGGGATGCGCTGCGTCAGGTTCCCCCGGTCCGGGGCGTCTACAATGGTGTTGTTCGAGCTGCTGACTCGGGCGGCGCCGGGGCTTGAGACACTCTGATGCGCGGGACAGACCTTCGGAGCGGCAGAGGCTTCGCTGGGATGGTGTGCTGGAGGGGCAGGGAAAAGCTTCGAAGAAGATGGATGCCTGCGCTTTCGGGGGTCAGCATGGTCCTGATGGGGTGTCAGGGGCTGCAGTTCAATCTTCCGGTAGAGGTCCAAACGCTCAGGCGGGAGGAGGCAGCCTTACTGGTACTGCTGGAGAACAGGTCCACACTGCTGCTCCGGGTCCTCTATCCGGTCCAGAGCGGCATGCTCCGGCCCTCACAGCATGTGATCTTCCCGCTGCCCCAGCCGGGTAACCATCGGGTGGTGGTGGCGGCGTATCGCGAGGGGCGTCGTCTCCCCCATGAGTATCGCCCGGTCGCGAGCCTTGAGCTCCCGGTGTTTCTGAACGGCCATGACGTCTTCCAGGTCAAGGGTCGGTTCGTCGGCCACCATATCGAGGTCACGGATGGCATGCTGGTGCCATATCGCGAGGGATTCGGAGGCGTTGCTCTTTCTTCGTTGGCTCTCCCCGCTTCGCGCTCGCGCGGGATAGGAGGGACCGATGCGCTGGGGAGCATTGTGGATGTTGGTGCCGGATGAGGCCCTACCGCTCATCGTCGTAGGGATTGGCCTCGCCTTGATGCTGGGCTTCATCACCGGGCGGGCGGCGTTGACGCTCATCCTGACTTTGGTCCTCCTGCCGCCCTTGCTGGCGCCCTTCATCGAAGGGATCCTCGGGGAGCTGCCGCCCTGGGTGTCGTTACTCCTCCTGGCGGTCCTGGCCCTGGCGATCCTTCGGGGGGTGACGGGGCTCGTGCTCGGGCAGCGAGCCGCAGACACGATGGTGGGTTCACTGGCCGCGGATCTGGTCCGGCTCACGGTCAGGGTCCTGCTCTTCCCCTTCCGCGTTGTGGGATGGGGCCTTCGCCTGGTCACCGGGAACGGTCTGCGCTGAGGGGTATCGGAGATGAGGACCTGGGGGGCCATCACGACGATTGGGTTGACGGTGGGAGTCTTCTTCCTTCCCCTCGTGGTGCAGGCAGGAACAGTCGGGAGGGCTCTCGCGAGGGGGGCGGCGAGGCGTGTCGCCAAGAGCCTCGGACGCTCCGCTGCGCAGGCGGAAGCCCGAGCCCTTTCCCGCGTGGTGGCCGAGCTGGACCGGAAGACGTTGGCGCAGATCGAGCGCCGGTTTGGCCAGCATCTCTCGGCCGGGCGCCTCCGGGCGGCCCGCCAGGCGCCCACGCAGTTTCTTCCGCATGATCGTTACCAGCGCCGGCTGCGGGAGCTCTATCCCGGGTTGTCGGCTGCGGAGCGTCAGCAGGTGGTAGGCGACTTCACCCGCCGCCCCCATGTGGATCGCAACCAGGTGCTCCTGCCCCGCACTGTCGCCCACGAGCGCCTGCATCAGCTCCGGGACCCCCGGTTCCGGGCGGAGGTTGGCCGGGGGCTGGACGAGGGGACGACGGAGCATCTCGCGAGCAAGGTCTCTGGCGACCTGGGGATTCGGGACCTCCCCCGGGGGTACCCGGCGGAGAGGCGCGTCGTGGAGATGCTGGAGGCGCGGGCGGGCGAGAGGCGCATCGCCGAGGCCTATTTCCAGGGCGAGACTGCTGCGTTACGGCGAGAGCTGGACGCGCAACTCGGGAGGGGAGCCTTCGACGCAGTCGCGAAGCTCACCGCAGAGGGCCGTTTCGCCGAGGCGGAGGAGATCCTGAAGCACGGACTTGCCTCACCGTTTTGGCGGTTGCCGTGAAGGATGGCGAAGGGACAGGGCCTGAAAAGGGAAAGGCCGTGACGCACAGTAGGGACATCCTGTTCGCAGGACTTTTGCTCGGAGCCCTGCTTTTCACCGGTGCAGCCGAGGGGGGCGGCCTCGGGAAAGCCGTGGCGCGCGGGGCGGCCAGGAGTGCGGCCCGAGCGCTGCGGGGAAGCCCCGCTCAGACGCTGCGACGAGACCTTTTGCGAGACCGGGCCACGCGGGTGCGCCCGCTCCCGAAGGACCGGACCGTCTATCGATACACGTCGAGGGACCGGGTTCGGGAGGAACTCCGGAGAGGGCTTCCGCCAGGGAGCCATATGACCTCACGGGGCGGGCCTGGTCGTCCACTCACCCCTGAGCACGCGCAGCGCCGCTACGGCCTCCCGGAGCGACCCGAGGTGCGCGAGACCGTGCGGCTCCCCAAGGGGCAGCCGACGCGAACCAACCGGGCGATCGGAGGCGCGCCAGGCGTCGGGGAGACCACGTCTTCCAAGCGGGTGCCCCCCGAGGCGATCAAGAAGGTGACTCCCCTCAGGCCTGGGAGACCCTGACGGCGGATGGTGTCGGATGAGTCCGGCCGGACTGATTCATGCAAAGTCTTCGTCTGGATTGTGCACGTGCCGTGGTGGCGGATGCCTTCGTTCCCTCTCTACGAATCCTCATGGGAGAAGCGCACAGGATTTGGCGCCCGCCGGTCGTTTTCTTCTTTGAGCGCTCAGGGGGGCACGGAACCCAGCATGAGTTGGCAGGGGAAAGGAGAAAGGAGCTATGACGCAGGCTAACTGGCGGAGATTGTCGAGGTTCGGGATGCTCCTGGGGCTCTGGTTGGTCGCGGGCGCCTGCGCGGCGGCGACGAAGCAGGCGGTTTCACCCCCCACCCCACCCGCCGGCGGGGGCCGAGTCCTTCCAGTTGTGCCGACGCAGCCGCCGGTCCAACCCTGGTCTCCTCTGCCTCCCCCCGTCGGGTCCCAGGCGGGGGGAGGCGCCCCTGCCAGCCAGGGTGCCAGGCTGGAGCCGCCGGCCAGCGCTCCCCGCTCCGAGCGGCAGGTGCATTTCCCCGTGCAGAGCTCATTTGCCAACGCCGGAACTCCCGATCCCGCCAGCCCGCTTTCCCTCGTGACGTTCGGGCTGGCCCTGCTGGAGCGGAATGAACCAGCCAAGGCAGCCGCGTTCTTCATCGAGGCGGCGGACCTGGAGGGGGCAGCCTCCCGGGGGAATGATTTCCGCATTGCATGCGTCGCGGCGGCCGCGGCGGCCTACTTGCAGGCTGGAGACCTGCCGAGCTTCCAGGAGACCGCCGCGCGGCTTCGCCTGGAGCTCGACCGCTTCCAGGCCGCTGCGCCCGACCCCAAGATCGCCCTGATTCTGGCCATCGCGGACAAGCTCCGCGGGGTGCGGGGTCCGGCCGCCCCCCAGCTTCCCTGGCCGGTGCAGGAACTCTTGCGCCAGTAGCCTACAGGAGGACGGACCATGCACGAGGCTTCGGTGTGCGACAGACCCAGGCTGCGCCAGCGTGCGGGAGGGGCGCTCCTGTTCATCGCCTTGACGGTTTTCCTCTCGGGGGCGTCGCCCGCGGAGGCCCAGGAGCGGACCGGTGAGATCCTCCGGGAGCTGCTCCGTGGGGTGGAGCAGGACTTTGACACGCTGCAGCGGGAGACGCAGGGGGTGGCCAAGCAGGCCGAGGCGTTGCGCAAGGAGCTGGAGTCGAAGGCCAGGGCCCTGGACCGGGTGAGGAATCCGGTGGAACGGAAGGCCCAGGTGGCCGACTTGCACCTGGTGCTGGCCCAACTCAACGAGCTGGATCGGAAAGAGACCGAGGCCGCCCTCCGGACGATCGGCGAGGTCCGCTGGAAGCTGGAGCGCATCCGGGGCGTCCTCCAGCGGGGCCTGGGGCTGCCGTCCAGAGAACAGCTCCCCGCCATCCGGCAGAGGCTCGGGGCGTGGCTGACCACGACTGCCAACCTGCTGGAGGCCCTGGAGCAGCGGACGCCCCCGGCCCAGCGACAGGAGGTCACCGCCTTGAAGGGAACCCTGGTTGGGGTGCTGCGCAACTGGGAGACGCCCGCCCTCAACGTGGGGACGGCCGAGGAGGAGCTTACCCGCACCATCCGGCGGCTGGATGTCACCTACGTCAATCTGGTCGGGGTCATGCGGGCCCTGGAGCAGGAACGGCAGTTCCTCCTGATCCGGAACAATGCCGCCGTCGCCGACCTGGTCCTCCTCCGCCTCAATGGCGGCAAGGCGAACGTGGGAGCGGTCGCGGAGGCGGTGGAGGCCAAGCGCAAGGGGCTTGAGCGGCGCATGGAGATTATGAACGGCCTCGACGGGGGAAGCGTGGGGGCCTCCGAGGCGCCAGGGTCCCAGGGATTGGGCACCGAGCAGCAGCGGGAGTTTGATCGGCTCAAGCGCGGGGATTACCGGTGGCCGAAAGGAGGGGCGGAGCGATGAGCTGGCGTGCGCGTGTCCTGGCGGTAGGCCTGGCGCTCGGTCTCACGGCGGGCGTGGCACAGGGCATAGACTTCTGCGACTCCCCGGTCATCAAGGCCTGGGAGGCCGAGCGGGACGCGGCCGCCCGCCGGGTGCTCCGGGAGTGGTTGGGGCGAGCGGAGCCTTCCAGGCTTCGGGAAGCGGGGTTCGAACTCCTGCGCATCGAGGTCCTGTTGACGCCCTGCATCCCCCCGCTCCAGGTGGAGGACTTCTACCTCGCCCGGCTCAGCCGGCCGGAGCCGGAGCTGATCCCCGTGGCGGTCCTCCAGGCCTTCCTCCGACGGCACGGCCTGGCCCTGGAGCCTCGGGACTTCTTTGCCGGGCGGACCTTCTGGTTGCAGCAGGGCAGATAGGAGGCGTCAGCATGCGACAGGCCGTGCAGGGGTTCTCGGGGAGGTGGTGGACTGCGATCTCTCAGGTTGGGATGTTGCTCCTCGCCTTTGCCGCGGGCGCGGTGGGGTATCTGGCCCTTTCCCTCTGGTTGCCCTCCGGGCTCCCCACGAACCTCCTGGCGATAGGGAAGACCGTCTATGACAAGGTGGGCATCACGGCCCTGGGCCTGGTGCCCCTCTCGCTCTACCTCGTGGTGGTGGTCGTCCTGCTGATCCGGGAGCAGGCGGGCGCCTTTCAGTTCACGCGGAACCCCCGCTACCACCTCCTCTGGATCGAGAACGCCAGCCCCATGCTGGGCTTCCTCGGCACGCTCATCGGCCTGGCCGAGGCCATGTCGGGCCTGGACACCTCGAAGGGAATCCAGCCGACGGTCGTGTGGCTCACCGCCAAGGTTGGGCAGGCGATCTGGTCTTCCATCTACGGGGCGGTCCAGGCGCTCCTCGCCTACGGCTTCCGATTCCTGTTCGAGCTGGATGGAGAAGGGGAGTAATCCATGAAGCTGGGCGTGTACTTCATCGACCTCTTCGCGAACACCCTGTTCGTCTTCATGGTGCTGACCGTGCTGGCGTTCTCCTCCTTCTCGGAGTCGCCGGAACGGACGCTCCCACCCGTGGCGCTGGCCCAGGCCCAGGCAGAAAAGGCGGGGACGAGCGCCGTGAAGCCCATCACCCTGACGGCCCGGCGCGGGGAGGACACCACGGTGAAATACTTCCTGGACGACCAGGAGGTCGCCTGGGCCGACCTGGCTCCCCGGCTGACCGCTCTGGGGGCCTCTGCCGTGGTCCTGCGTGTGGACGGGGAGCTGCCGACCCAGGTGACCATCCGCCTGCTGACGCTCCTCAACCGACTGAAGATCATGAACATCGCCTTCGCCTTCAAGGCAGACACACCGTAAGGAGGAACAGGGAACATGCCCAGGAACCTCATCCCGCTCGTGCTGGTCATCGCCCTCCTGGGGATCGGCGCCTACGTGGCCAAGGTCGTCCTACTGCCGAGGATTCAGGCACGGCAGACGGCAGCCTCGTCTCCCGCTGAGCCCGCAGAGAAGGATGATGCCGCCCCTCTCGACGCCGCGCGGTCCAGCGAAGGGAGGGCCATCGCCGAGGTACCGGTCGGGCGCCCGTCCCCCGTTCGGCCGGATGCGCCCCGAGTCCGCCGTCCCCAAGTGGACACAGGGGTAGGCGGCGACCCCGGGTTGGTGGCGCACCCTCAGCCAGCCACGAGCCAGGGCGCCGCAGGGCCGACCGCGAGGCCGTCTCCTGCTCCCAGGCCAGAGCCCCCGGCGCCCCTCTCGGATCGGGACGGCGGGCCCGGCGAGGATGGGATGGTCGTCTCTTGGTCCTTGCAGGAGCGGCTGATGCGGAAGTACCTGGAGGCCCTGGAGTATTTGAAGGATTGAGAGCATGCCGGCACGCCTGTGGATCGCCCTGGTCCTGGGGGTCCTCTGCGGACTTCTCGTGGAGCGCTGGAACCTGCTGCCGCGCAGCTCGCCGGCCGTGCAGATCGTGCCTTCTGCTTCGCGACAGGAAAAGAATGAGGGCCCCCCCGAAAGGGAGACCAAGGCTCAGGTGGGGCTCCAGCCGATCAAGGAGCGCCCAAAGCGCCCCGCCCCGCCACCAGCACCGCCTCGTGGAGAGGTGCCGAACCCCGCGGCCCTAGAGGTAGCCCCTACTCCCCAGCTCCTCGGGCGAGGGCAGGCGCTGCTGGCGGAGGGGCGCTTCCCGGGTCTCTCCGCCCACTACCGGGCCACCCTGGGATTCGCTGGCTATGCGGAGGCCATGCGCCGGCTGGGGGGTCGCCTCTTTGTCCGGGACCTCCAGGCGCGGCAGCTTCGGGCCGAGATTGACCTTCCAGGGAACCGGTTGCTGCCTGTGGATCTGCGTAGCCTCGCGTACCTCAGCCCCCGCTCCCGGGACCTGTCGGAAGAGCCCGCGCTTCAGCCCTTCGTCCGTGTCGCCCAGGAGACATACGGCGGAGGCCCATTTGGGGTCGTCCTGCTGGTCCCGGTCGCTGTGGACGGCTTCGTCCTGGCGGGGATTGAGCGGATTCTCCAGCAGCGCGGGTTCACCCCCGATGGGTTCGTGAGTTTCGAGGGTCGGTATCAGCGCCGGGGGCAGGACATAGTGCTGGAGATTCTCTCCGGCTGGAACCTGGCGGGGGAGGTAGTTCCCCTGGGAATAGCACTGAACCTGAGCGCGGCGGCCCGGGGTGAGGAGTCCTGAGGGAGGAACAACCATGTGGCGCCTTCTCTGGGGGATGATCCTGGGTGCCCTGATTCTCGTCGCGCTGTCGGAGTCCGTCCGGAAGGACCTCGTGCCGTATCTCGAGCGCGCGACGAAGCTGGTTACGAAGGTGCTAGACCGAGTCGGGGCGGCTAGCGGAGTCCAGGAACTCGGGGGGAGCCACGAGGCCGATTCCTCGGACAAGAGGGAAGTTGCCCCGGGGCCTTCTTCGAGCGTTCCGCACTCACGGATGGGAGAGGCCGAGGTTGAAGAGGAATCTCGGGAAACCGCCCAGAGGGATATGCCTGACCGGGAGGCTCCCCCCTTCCGGCGAGAGGCAAGGGCCACACAAGCGGAGGAGAAGGGGCCTACCGGTTCGGAGTCCTTTCCGGACTTCTATGTGAAGGCGCGGACCAGCTTGCTCCGAGCCGTAGAGATCCTGGAGGGACGGGGAGATGCGCGCGAGTAAACGCGCTTGGTGGACAGCGGTCCTCCTCTGGGTCGGTGGCGCGTGCGTCTCACCCCCTCTGGCAGAGGCAGACCAGGCCGCTGGAGAGTTCCTCGCGCCCTTCCTGCTCACGCGGGATTTTGCCTTGGAGACACTCGCCCTCGTCCGCCCGCAGAAGGTACAGGAGCCGGTCGGGACCTTGGGGGACGGGGCTGGCGCCTCGGCGGGGCGGGTGATTCCCAATCTCGAGCGACCACGAGCCCCATCCGACCGGCCCCCCGGGCTGGTCCCGTTTGCAAGGCACATCAGGGATGCCGCCGGGCAGTTCGGGGTGGCCCCGAACCTCATCCGGGCAGTCATTCTAGCCGAATCCAGGGGGGACCACCTGGCTGTCTCCCCGAGGGGCGCTCGCGGGCTCATGCAGATCCTCCCAAGCACGGGGCGCGAGCTGGGGGTTCCGCGTGCCGATGATCTGTTCCATCCCCGCACGAATATCTTCGTCGGCACCCAGTATCTCGCGCAGCTCTTGAGCCAGTCGAACGGCGATGTACGGAAAGCCCTCGCTTCCTACAATGCCGGACCCGGCGCGGTCGCCGAGGGTCAGAATCTCCCCGCCGAGACCAGAGAATTCGTGCCCAGGGTGCTCCGGCTCTGGGCACAGCTGCGGAATTCCGGCCCCTAAGGATCGAGCAGGAACTTGAACCGGCGGTGCGTCCGCCGGGACCTGTAGGCTGGAGGGAAATTGCGAACATGAGACAGCGGGATCAGAGATCCACATCGGCTCCGGATGCTGGGAGCCAGGTAGGCGGGAGGCAGGGGGCAAGTGGGGGCGTGAGGGTGCGCATGGGGGATGACGTCTCTCCTGTCTACAGCCCGACCGAGGGACGTCACTACTTTGCCTGCCGGCTCCGGCACATCTTGACCCTGTCCGCCCTGGGGGTCCAAGAGGAGGCGTACCCAACTGATCTGCACCAGCGGCAGGTCAGGTTCCTTTCCTGCCTGATGAATCACGGGGATGATCGGGTCACCTATGACCTGCGCTTCTTCTCGCAGCCGGATCCTCTTATCGCAGCCCGGGGGCGGATCGACGTGGCGCTCCTCTGTCGGATGGAGGGGTGTCTTGCCGAGGAGGCCCACGGGCATGCCCGGCACCTCCTCCACCTCCTGGAGGCCCTGTTCGAGGAATACGTGTTCGACCTCGTGGAGGCGAACGAGGTTCGGTCACTTCTTGCGCCTTTCCCGCTCAGGCATGTGGTTGCGGTTGGGCGCCGGGCCGGGCTGGCCCGACTGGACAGCCTGCGGAACAGCTCACCACGCCTGCGCCTGGGCTTCACTACGGCGTCGCTCTCGCTGCCCGACACGGCCTTAGCGGCGGATGTCATCTTCCACCTGAGCCCCTACCTCCCCACGTCCGCGCCCTTCACAACCCTCCTCAAGTTCCTGCTCCTGGAGCCGTTTCCGATACTGATCAGCGCCCGCCTCCGGCCGGCAAGGCTCACGCCGGAGGAGGGCGCGTTCCTGGAGGAGCAGATCGCCCGGTGCGAGCGCTATGCCCAGGTGGATCTCGGGTCCCTCTCAGAGGATCTCTCGGCGCTCCGGCCAACGCTGAAGGAGCAGGCCAAACTCTACCAGCGATACCAGAGCCGGCTGCTCTGGGGCACCAGGCCTGCGGCGGCTCTGCTGACGCTGGAGGTGGCCTCCCCGGAGCCGATTCCGATCCCCCTCGTGAACACCCTCGGCGGCCTGGTCACGCAGCCGCCCGGTGGGCTGGGCGGAGGCTCCGACGAGTCGGCCCAAAGCTACCTCGCTGGCGGTTATATGGTGTGGACACCTGATCTCGATTCTCGACGCCGAAAGGCCTTGGAGGAACTTGACCTGGTTCTTGCACCCCATCCGCTCGCGCCGGCAGGGGCAGAGAGGCTGCCTCACCTGTTCGACCCGGTCGAGGCGGGCGCGGTCTTTCGCCTGCCGCCAGCCACGGTGGAGCCGCCCCCGGGGCTCGCCGTTCAGGCCTGGCGTAGTCAGTCGGCGCCCCGCGAGATCGCGACGGAAGGGCTCCTCCTGGGCGTAAGCGGCCATCGGGGGGCCACGCAGCCCGTCCGGATCGGCCCAGAGGACCGGCGGCGGCACGTCTACATCGTCGGCCAGACCGGGACGGGGAAGACGACGCTGCTCCAGAGCATGATCCTCGACGACATGCGGGCCGGCAAGGGCCTCTGTGTGGTGGATCCCCACGGGGATCTCTTCAAGGAGCTTCTCGGGAAGGTACCGGAGGAGCGCATCCAGGACGTGATCCTACTGGACCCGAGGGACGCCGAGTATCCCGTCGGGTTGAACATGCTGGAGTATGAGACCGAGAGCCAGCGCCATTTCCTGGTCCAGGAGCTGGTCGGCATCCTCATCCGACTGTTGGAGGACGAATACGGGATGGCGGGGATCGGGCACTTCGCCGGGCCCATCTTCTTTCAGCACATGCGAATGAACCTGCTCCTGGCGATGTCGAATCCCCAGGATC